>CAKSOW010000070.1 GCA_934479825.1 uncultured Eubacteriales bacterium | reverse complement strand
CTGCCGGATTTTCTTCTTGCTTTCCTCAATCTCGGCGGTCAATTCCTCGCGGGTTTTCTCTCTCGGTTTCGTCATGGCTGGTCGCTCCTTTCTGCTCGTAGGCATGGAAAAAGGGCAGTCGATTTTCTCGGCTGCCCTTTGGGTGTTAAACAAAGTTATTCTTCTGCGTCTGAATCAAGCGTTCCCGCACCGTCATCGGTATATAGGTCGGCAGGGATTGAACTAACGGCAAGTTGTTCCTCAGGCGATAAAGAATTGTACCATTCAAGCCATTCAAGCGTTTCTTCGGTCAAGTCAGATTTGTTGAATAGCTGTCCATTAAATTCAACGGTTTCATTAGAATCTATATCCTCAGAAATAGGGGTCAATGCCTTTAATAAATCTTCGCCTGTAACACCTAACTGAGCATCATCACTTGCAAATGGAATCCGCAACAAATATTCTCCGTCTACTTCATAAACATATACATAAATACCAGAACCGATGTCTTGCGTATCACCTAAGAATGAAAGGACTTCCTCTCTTGTCATGGTCGGTGTTAATTCTCTTATCTGTTCAGATGTTACCTGTGTTGGTGTTTCAATCGGTTCTTTATTATCTGGCAATAGGTTAAGTATTTCTTCGGTCAATGGACTACTTTCTCCGGCGTCAATCGTTTTTGCGGCTTCCTTTATTTCTTTTCGAGAATAATCGCTTAAATCTTCAACAGGAATACCGAGAGAAGTAAGATAATCAACAGCCGCATTATATTGAATTGTATCAATAGCAAATGCGGTTAATGGTACTATCAAGCACAAACAGGCCGCAATAACTCCCCATTTAATCCAGAAAGGCTTTTTGGCTTTCTTTTTGTAATTGAGGGCTTCGTCAATGTATTTGTTGTCAAGCTCGCTCATAGCGTCGGAAAACTTTTTCGCGTTCATACAAATACCTCTCTTTCAATCAAGTATTGTTTCATCTTTTCGCGGATACGGGTCAGCCGGACGGAGATGTTTTTCTCCGAAAGCCCCATAAACTCGGCTATGTCCTTGTAGCTGTCAGCAAACCAATAGCGGCGCATGAAGATAACGCGGTTTTCGAGGGTCAGCGTGTCCAAAAATTCCCCAATGATACGGGCTAACTCTCTGGCTTCAATTTCATCTTCCACGGTTTTTTGGTCTGCGATATAGCCCTCGATTTCCTCTAAGGCAATCGTATAGTGTCCGCTTCGTTTGGCTGCTTCCTTTCTCCAATAGATTTTGAGTGAAATGTTCCGAACGATTTTCACGATGTAACTGAGCAACGGGTTAGGCCGTACCGGGGGAATGGCGTTCCATGCGCCTAAGTAAGCGTCATTGACACATTCCTCCGCGTCCTGTCTGTTGTTCACGATGTTATACGAGAGGTTGTGGCAGACTGCTCCATATTTATTATCCAGTTCCCGTATGCCTTGCTCGGAACGCTCAAAAAACAGGTCTATGATTTTTTCATCATCTATCATCTCACCGCCTCCTTTCCGGCTTCACCTATATACTACGGTTTTAGCGGCGAATACTACATCAAATCCAAAACTTTTTCAAAAAAATTATACCACACTTCGCGTGAGATTGCTCGCGGCAGCTTTCGCCGCTTCGCTGGCGGCTCGGCGGCGTTCTTCACTGTATGGGGCGGTCAGACGGAAAGAGAAGCGTCCTTTCTCAATGTCAAACTCCATGCAGCCCGTTTCCGGGTCTGCGTCGGTCTGCTGGCAGATCGCCGGATAACGGC
>CAKSOW010000069.1 GCA_934479825.1 uncultured Eubacteriales bacterium | reverse complement strand
GAGCTTTCCCGACGGCGATAACGCTCAATGATTGCTGTTTCAAACGGTACACCTTTCAGCTTCGGTATTTCCAGGCGCACCTCTCCGGAGGTCGTGGTCAGTTTACGGCTGTAATGCCCCGAGCGGTAGCCCTGACGCGCCTCGGTGCGCTCGTACTTTGCCGCGTTCGTCAACTCTTCGGCTTCTTTGTTCAACAGTTCATTCAGCGTTTCTTCCACACTGTTTCGAACCAATTCTTTCAATTCCCTCTTGACGCTTTCCTCGTTTAACTGTATATAATGGGCTTGGACATGTTCAAATCTCCTTTCGAATGTTTGTGTAGCTACTTCATTCTACCAGAGTTTTTTGAGCATGTCTACCTTTTTGCTCTTTTTTCAATTTGCGAAAAATATTATACCTTATCAATCAACACTTTCAATAACGGGAATCTCCCGTGCCTGTTCAAAATACGTTTAATTTGCCGCCTTGTAACTCATTTCAGTTAATCCTCTCAATATTAGTTGGTATTCCTGGAACGACAAAAGCATCATGACATTTTTTCAATCACATATCAAGGCATATAAAGCACTGGCGAAAAAACAGTATTTTACTGAAAAAACCACTCGTAAAAACAAGTGGCTTTCCATGGTGCCGGTGGCGGGGGTCGAACCCGCACGGTATTGCTACCACTGGATTTTGAGTCCAGCACGTCTGCCAATTCCATCACACCGGCTTATATGAAGTTAAAAACCTTACGTCAAAGACACAGCCGCCATATTAGAGCGTGTCACTGTTCTTTTCTGAAACATCAGGTTCGGATGATATATCCACGGCTGTAAAAATTTTTGAAAACGCGTAAAGCGCAAAAACAATTGCAATCGCGTCAAGAAGAACAAACATATCAAGTTTGAGCATCCAGAAGCAAGAAAGAAGCATATGCGGTAACGCATCAATTATAAGAAGAAATACGGACAAAAGAGCCGTAGCGAAATACCTTACCGTACGTACTGCCCCGCGGACATTGGACGCGTCGTATGTAAGGAACAACATAAGACAGACGAGTCCCATAATATGATATACCGCGGAAGAATTGATCGCATATTTGTTCTGTTCGACAAATTCATACATAAGCCAGTATATTGCCATAAAAACAGGAGCGATCTTGAACCAAGCGGAATATGAAGGAGTCGTCTTTCCTTTGGCAATGAAAGATGAATACAGATATCCCGAGGAAGCAAGTATCATGAGTACAGCAAGGATAAACACAAAAAGTGAAACAGAACTGTCCGTCATGAAAAGATAAACAAAATAAATGCCCGAAGAAAGGAGCATAAAACCGCAAAGAGCGGATGCAAACAGCAAAGACGAGGGGTAAACAGAAAGCTCAACCGAAGTCCCGGGAACGAGCGGCTCGAACACGGAAATGCGGCGTGAACGCATCGAAATGCACCATGCTATGATTACAGCGACAACGATTGCCGATATTATTGCAAACACGACAGTTGCAGTTCCGACACGGATAAGATAGTGTGTTTCGGGGGATTCTGCACTGATTTCGACATTTTTTGCGAGTACGGCGACACGCACCACAGCAAGCAATATTGCAGTAAGCAGTACAGACAATGCTGTTATCTTATACTGATTCAGTACCCTTTCCATCGTTCCTAAATACCTCTGACAATCAAGCCGTTTCGCATATTATACTACAAGAAACGCGATTTGTAAAGCCCATTTTATGATTTCGATATCAATTTACATTTTGGAAACAAAACAGTAT
>CAKSOW010000068.1 GCA_934479825.1 uncultured Eubacteriales bacterium | reverse complement strand
TGCTTGACGGCAGGGAGAAATTAGAAGCCAAGTATGTCAGGGAGATCTTTAAAAGGTATCATGAGAAACTGAATAAGAAGAAATAGAAAAGCACCGGGCAGAATGAGGTCTGTTCGGTGTTTTTTTCGTTTGAGCCAACAATTCAAAACGAAACAACCCCGTATTATAAACAAAGTGTTCGCTGGGCTCTCTTTTGGTGGAGTAGCCCCATCAAAATCCGAACTCAACGCCGATTCGATCTCGTCAAGCGAGATCGTCTGTGTTCCGTGTTGATAGTTATAGGTCAATACCAGCTTATCATCGAACACATACACGGCGTTTACAAATGTATCAATCAGGCGTTTCTGAAAATCACGGTTTGCTGGGTCACCATGCCAGAACTGCTCAAACCATGCCGTCATCTGTTCGCGGGTCAGCTTTGGCTTTTGCAGTTCAGCGGTCTGGATATTCACAAGGATTTCTTCTTTCCGTGCTTCCAACTCATCAAACCGCTGTTTGGTGGACGGTGTAAAAATGCCCTGCTCGATTGCTTTCAGAATGTTTCCGATGGCGGACTCGGTTTCTGCAAGTTGTGAACGAAGCGCAGGTGTTGTCGTGTCTTCCTGTTCCTGCATAACAAGAATTGCATCAATATTATGACGCTTCGGACAATTCCATTCACGTCAATTTACGTTCGAGCGACCCGGTTTCTCAAATCATTTCGCACGAATTAACGCACAGTCTTGAAAACACAAAAAGCTATACGGCGCTGCAAAAGACGGTTTTTGACTACATTTCGCGCACAGAGGGCAAGACAGCGCTTGCCGACGAACGGGCGCGGCTTGCCGAGGTATACAGGCGGAACGGAAAAGCGCATTCAAACGACGCGGAGGTCGATGCAGATATTCTTGCGAACTTTGTCGGGCGCAAGCTGTTAACGGATGAAAATGCGATCCGGTATGTAGTAGGCTATCACCGGAGTTTCGGTGTTTGGATGAGGGAGCAGATCACACGCCTAAAAGCGGCGCTCGGTTCGAAAAGCGCCAAGACACAGGCGTTTCTTGACAAGGCGGCGCGGCTCTATCATGAGGCGCTTATGGAAAGCAAAAACGCTGTTCGGAGTGAGAACAGCGGAAAGAAACATGATGTTGTTGTTTTGGACAATGGCATGATGTATGTACAGGCAAGTCGGAATGTTATTCATGGCGATGATGTTACTGCTTGGCGCAAGCAAATTACAGATTTTTATAAAAAAATGCTGAATGATATGCCGAGCGTTGATATTCGGACGGCAGAGGGAGATGTTCTAACGATAACCAAAGCCGAAACAGCTCACAAGGCACGGGATAATTTCGAAACAATAAACGGGCAACCTCAAAAAATGACAAATGATAAATTCAAGGTGAAGCTAAAAGCGGAATCCCATATTGACGAGATTGCGGAAGTCTCGAAATTAGGAAAAAAAACACCGTCTCCAGACGCCAAACAACATAATTTTGCAAAAGACGGTTTTACCTACAGAACGGCATATTTCAAAGATATCGATGGCACATATTACAGACTTATTCTTTCTATCGGAAACGCCGGAAACACAGCTACAATATACAACGTGGGAAAAATAGAAGAAGATACTGTTCCTTCAGCTACAATTGTAGCCGCGATTGGCTCAAAGGCCGTGGGACAATATCCTCTTGACCATAGTATATCCGAAACCGGCGAAAATGTCAATAGTTCTTTGAAAAAAAGTTATTCGGTGAGTGCTGATAGCGGCACGGACATTGATGTAAACGCCGAGGTTCGCCGGGAATTGGAACGGGAGGCTTCTTCGGAATATGACAGGCTGTTACAGGAGGAATATGACAAACGGCAGGTCTT
>CAKSOW010000067.1 GCA_934479825.1 uncultured Eubacteriales bacterium | reverse complement strand
AAAGCGGGGCTTCGGCTCCGCTTTTCATTTATGAATATTGCACCCACTTTTTTGAATTACGATTTTGAATACTGCTCCCAGCTTCGCGAAACCTCATTTCTGTTTATATAGGATAACTGCACGCACTTTTTGAACACGGGTATCGTCGTCTATTAAGATTTAAAAACAGAAAACCTGCCAAGACACAAAATGTCACAAATATTCCAGTGCAAAAGACTTGACAAATTGAATCAGACAGTGTATAATAATGTCACATGAATACCAAGACAAAAAAAGCCGGTGATGATATGAGATTAGATGAAGTCGCAACGGTTAGAACCGGAGCAGTAACGGGTAGAAAGAAAGCCGAAGAAGGTATGCGGTCTTCCTTTCGTTATAAAATGCTGAATCTGAAATGTATAGCTGCGGAAGGATATATTGATTTAGCGTTTGCCGAAGAATACCAGGCAAAAGAAAAACTCAAACCCGAATTATTTGCTCAAGAGGGCGATGTACTGATTCGTCTCAGCTTTCCTTACACGTCTGTTTTGATTGACGATAACTCTTGTGGACTCGTTGTCCCGTCACATTTCGCTATCATACGAGCAAATCGTAAGGAGGTTCTGCCCGAATACATACTTTGGTTTCTTCGCCGTGAAAGTACCTATCAACAAATTCTGCAAAACAGCAGTGGCAGCACGGCTTTTGGCACGATCAGCTCCGGCTTTATCGGTTCGTTAAACATACGGATTTTTTCCAAAGAAAAGCAAAAAGCTCTTGGGCAACTACTGCTGCTTTCAAACAAAGAACAAGAGCTGCTGTATCGCTTAGCCAAAGAAAAAGCGGTATTTAACAAGGAAACACTCAACATTATATATGATAAATTTAAAGGAGAAAACTGAAATGACTACCCGACAGAATATAGAAAAAACACTTTGGAACGCTTGCGACAGCTTTCGCGGAAAGATCGATAGTTCACGCTATAAGGACTATATCCTATCTATGCTGTTTGTAAAGTATCTCAGCGATGTGTATGATGAGACTCGTGAGACTTATATGAAGCAATACGACGGAGACGAGCGTCGTGTCGAGCGTGCCATGAGCCGTGAACGGTTTGTAATGGATGAGACCTCCACATTCACTTACCTCTATACAAATCGCAATGACCCTGAAATCGGACAGAAAATCAACATTGCACTTGCCGCAATTGAAAACAATAACAGCGCAAAACTGCATAACGTGTTCCGTGCGATCGATTTTAACTCTTCCGTTGATTTCGGTGAGCCGAAAGAGAAAAACGCCATACTTAAGAATCTGCTGGAAGACTTCAAAGACTTAGACCTTCGTCCGTCGCAACTTGATAACGTAGATATCATCGGAGACTCGTACGAGTACATGATCGCCAACTTTGCTTCCGATGCCGGCAAGAAGGGCGGCGAATTTTATACCCCTGCAAAGGTATCGGAACTTGTGGCGCGGCTCGTTGCGCCGAAAGAGAACGACCGGATTTATGACGCAACCTGCGGCAGCGGCGGTTTACTGTTAAAGGCGTTCAAACAGATTGAAAGTAAAAAAACGCATCTCTACGGACAGGAAAAGAATATGCAGACTTGGGCGCTTTGCCGTATGAACATGTTCCTGCATGGCGTGGACGATGCGACTATCTGGCAGGGTGACACTCTGTCAAACCCGGGCAATGTGGAAAACGACCGGTTGATGAAATTCCAGTGCATCGTCGCCAATCCCCCGTTTTCTCTGGATAAATGGGATAGCGGCTTTCTTCCCGATACCGAAAGCGAGAACGGCAAGAAAGCGAAAATGACCGCTGATCTGGATATTTACCACCGCTTTGATATTGGCGTGCCGCCGTCTTCTAAGGGCGACTATGCGTTCGTTCTACATATGCTCAGCAGTCTGGACGACACCACCGGGCGCATGGGTATCATTCTGCCACACGGTGTTTTGTTCAGGGGTGCGAGCGAGGGTCGCATCCGTCAGGCAATTATCGAACAATTCAACTTTCTTGACGCTGTAATCGGGCTTCCCGCCAACCTGTTCTACGGCGCGGGTATACCGGCTTGCATTCTGATCTTCCGCAAGGATCGCGGCACAAATGACAAGGTCCTGTTCGTGGATGCCAGCGGCGATGGGCATTTTGAAAAGGGCAAGAATCAGAACATCCTGCGCGACGAGGACGTTCAGAAGATCGTCGATACATACAAGGCATATAAGACAGATCTTTCCTACAATGATGAAGATAAGTTCAGCCACGTGGCAACCTTGCAGGA
>CAKSOW010000066.1 GCA_934479825.1 uncultured Eubacteriales bacterium | reverse complement strand
ATGCCACATTTTTTACATCCAAAGTTTCTTTAATTTTTTTGATTTTATGGCTTGACTTTTATTAGCAGGTCTTATAAGGGGAAAGCTCTGTGCTGAACGAAAAGAAATCGTATTTTAACGGTTTTTCGCGCGAAGAACGGATGGCATGGATATCATTCGGAAAGGACAGGTATAAATCGCCTGCTTTGACTTTTGTGCCCACGTCTCCTGTAAAGACTTCGCCTTCGCCGTCAGTCACAGCCGTAATTTCAAACCAGCCGAAATGCGTATGTTTCTTAACTTCCATGCTGCCGCCGCAATACAACCGGCCAATCTGATATAACCGGAAGCCCTCATATTCCAACGGCTTTTCCAAATAATTCTGGCTTAAATGATATTTTGCCTCGGCTAACATGTTTCTCACCTTTTTCCTTTTGTTTCTCTTTTTGTCTCTCAACCTTTTCTTATTCTAATCATATCCCAAAAAAGAGAAAAAGTCAAGCAAAATATGCCGAAATCCAAAAAAAATGAACACTATTTTCTAACTTTTAACTATTTACAAATACCGGTAAAATCCGTATAATAAAATTGTAAAATCACATTACCTTAACATAGAAGAATATGCTTGAAAGAAAGGAATAGAAATCATGCATGTTATCGCTGTCATCGGCTGCGGAAGAATTTCCGACGCCGCCCATTTTCCGGCGCTCAGCGCAATGGATGATGTAAGAATCAAATACGCCTGCGACTTGATCCGCGAAAAGGCCGAGGCCAAAAAGGAAAAGTATCCGAAGATCGAAAACGTCATTACCGATTACAAAATTGCTTTGAATGACCCCGAAGTGGAAACCGTTTATGTTTTAACGCCGAACTATGCGCACTATACCATTACCATGGATTCTCTTGCCGCCGGCAAACATGTTTTCTGCGAAAAGCCGATCACGGTCAACTATCCTCTTTCCGTCGAAATGAAAGAGGCTGCCGACAAGGCCGGAAAAATGCTCAACATCGGCGTCTGCAACCGCTATCATCTCTCGGTGGAGAAGCTTGCCCAAATGAACAAAGAAGGCAAGTTCGGCAAGATCTACCATGTATACTGCTCGTTCCGTTCGTTCCGTTCGATTCCGGGACTTGGCGGTGCGTTTACCACAAAATCGCAATCCGGCGGCGGCGTACTGATCGACTGGGGTATCCATTTCCTCGACTTAATTCTCTACATTCTCGGCGATGCCAAGCTGGTTACCGTTACCTGCGACGAATACAACAAGATGGCAACTGACATGAAGTCCTACCATTACCACAGCATGTGGGCAGAAGATACCAAGGATGTTGAACACGGCACGAATGACGTCGATGATTTCATCACCGGCTATGTCCGCACCGACAAGGCCAGCATTTCGTTCAACGGCGCTTGGGCGCAGAATCTTGAAAAAGATGAAATGTTCATTGATTTCCTCGGCGACAAGGGCGGCGCCCGTCTCACCTATGGCGGATTATACGAATTCTGCAACGGGGAAACGTTAGAAACCGAGCACCCCGAATACGAGATTCCGAACATGTATGCCTGCGAGGACAGAGCGTTTCTCGATTCGATTGAAAGCGGCGTAAAGACCAAGAGCAACATCGATCATGTTCTCGAAAGCGCCAAGCTGCTTGACCGTTTGTATGCATCCGCGGCCATTTCGCACGAGCTTGACCTGCAAAAGGACGAAACCAAATAAAAAACGAAACAAGGGATTACATCATGAAAAAAATCGGCTTTATTGACTATCAGATCGACGAATGGCATGCCAATCATTATCCGGAATGGATCAAAGAGGCAAACCGCGTATTGAAACTTGACTATACGGTTGCCTATGCCTATGCGTCGGAAAACAACCCGAACGGCCGCACGACCGAGGAATGGTGCCGGGATTTCGGTGTGGAAAAATGCCGGAGCATTGAAGAAGTCTGCGAAAAGAGCGATGTTCTTTTAGTGCTTGCGCCGTCCAACCCCGAAACGCACTTAGCCTTTGCAAAAGCGGTATTGCCGTTTGGCAAGCCGACCTACATAGACAAGACCTTTGCGCCCGACACAGCGACGGCATTGGAGATTTTTGCCCTGGCCGACAAACATCACACGCCGCTCTTTTCCTCGTCGGCTTTACGGTATTCGACCGAACTGGACACATGGAAAGACGCCAAGAATATTATCACCTGCGGCGGTGGTTCCAATGCGCCGGAATACATTATTCATCAGGCAGAAATGGTCATTCGGTTATTAAAAGACGAGCCGATCTCATTCTCGGCAGAGACGCAGGGCACACAGATCATTTTCCGTGCGACCTTCAAAAGCGGCAGTGAAGCCAGTATGGTATATGCGCGTTCGCTTCCGTTTGGGGTTTGTGCAGAGAGCGTATCGGGTGAAGAGACCAACGCTTTAATCAAATCCGACACATTTGGCGGCCTGATTCGCGACATTTTACGTTTCTATGAGACCGGAAAACCCAGTTTTGATCGCAGTGAGACCATCAATGTCATGAAGCTTCGCGAAGGAGTCTTAAAAGCGCTGTAAGCGCAGGCAGATGCTTTTCTTAGGAAGAAAAGCAGGAAAGAAATATAAAGCAAAGCGCCGTCCGATGGTTTGCCATCGGACGGCTTTGTTTTTCCGGAAAGCCCGGAAAGGGGCTGTTAGGGAAATTTTCCTTTTTCAGAAAATTTCCCTAAGGGGCACTTGGGGTTGCTTTTCGTTTCGCGAAAAGCAAGAAAGAGACGGTTTTACGTTCTTTTTGCTTCTGCAAAAAGAACCAAAAAGCAGCCGTGAGGGTTGCGACCCTCCCGACTCCCGGAGAGCGGTTCAAAATTCCGAGCGGCGGATTACTTGCTAAACCGCAAGTCATGTGGCTATCAAGAAATTTTACGAGGATTTGCAACCTTGTGCCATACAGCTCGGAGTATTTTGAACCGGTGCGA
>CAKSOW010000065.1 GCA_934479825.1 uncultured Eubacteriales bacterium | reverse complement strand
CGGGAGGGTCGCAACCCTCGCGGCTGCTTTTTGGTTCTTTTTGCAGAAGCAAAAAGAACGTAAAAACCGTCCCTTTTGGTGACTTTTCGGGAAAAGCAAAAGCCGCCCGACGGCAAAACGTCGGGCGGCAATATCCGGTTTCTTTTGCCCCGCTTTTCTTAAAAGAAAAACGGGCAAGGTCAAAAGGGCGAACAGCCCTTGCTATGCAGACACTTCAAACACTTTGAAGTGTCTGCATCTTGTAGAATTCCCCTTTTTGCGCCATAAGCTCTTCAAATGTGCCGATTTCTGCACATACACCGTTTTTGATTACCGCAATGCGATCCGCATCGCGAATGGTGGATAAGCGGTGCGCAACGATGAATGTTGTGCGATCTTTGGAAAGATTGTTGATCGCTTTCTGGATTTCTTTTTCCGAAACACTGTCAAGCGCACTGGTCGCTTCATCAAAAATAATGACTTTCGGATCACGGATCAGCGCACGTGCAATCGATAAACGCTGCCTCTGACCGCCGGAAAGGTTCGCCCCATGCTCTTCCAAAGGCGTATCGACCCCTTGGGGCAGGGAATTGATGAAATCTGTCAACCGCGCCGCGTCAAGCACCTTTTGTAATTGCTCTTGCGAAACATTTGTCATGCCGTAAGTAATGTTTTCGCGGATCGTACCGGTAAACATCACACTGTTCTGCGGTACAACGGCAAGATTTTTGCGGTATGTATGCAGGTTGATGGTGGTGATATCGTGCCCGTCCACAAGCACTTCACCACTCTTGGGCAGATTGAAACCGAGCACTAAGTTCAACAGCGTCGATTTGCCCGAACCGGATTCGCCGACAATCGCAATGGTCTCACCGGCCTTAACTTTGAGATTCAGCCCGCGAAGCAGCGGTTGGTCGTCTTCATAGGAAAATTCCACGTTCTTGAATTCATAATCACCCTTTAAATCGGTGATTTCAAATTTGCCGCGGTTATCTTCAATGTCGCTTGCGCCCAATATCTCGCCAATCGATGAAATCGATTCAAAGCCTTTTGTGATGATCGGCATAAGCCCGATGAGCGTTGAGACCTGGCCGGTAAGCGTCGAAAAATACGACTGATACATGGAAATGTCGCCGATCTCGATTTGTCCCTTGATGGCAAGATAAACCGAGAAAACCAGACACAACAGCTGGAACAACTGGAAAATAACCCAAGAGCAGGCGCCAAACAGAGCCTGTATCACGTCCAAATGAAAACCGGTGGTGGCAACCTTGTTCAAAAGAGTGGTCATTTTGTGTACTTCGCGGTTTTCAAGCGCATGTGCACGGGTGATCTGCGTCATTTCAACCATGTCCATGAGGTTGGCGGAAGTAGCTTCCATACCCTTGCGGAATTCACGGTTGTTGCGCTTGATCGGCTCCCGGAAGGCACGCATGGTGAGAGTGGCGGCCGGAATACACAGAACAAAGAACGCAAAGATCGTCATGTTGCGCGTTACCACCACCACAAGCGCTGTGATCATGTTAAGCGCAACCTGAGGAATGATTGTAAAGAGCTGGGAGGAAAGCGATTGGACGGTTTCAACGTCGCGCATAAGCTTGGACTGAATGCGTCCGGATTGCATTTCCTTGTGGAACGAAATGGATAGCTGCTGCAATTTGCGTACCAACGCGCCGCGTAACCCCACTTCTACCTTTCGCATAACGCTGCTCTGCAAACGGACGCGGATCATGTTGGTCGGAATGTTGAGAAAGAGTAGGAATACCAGTACGCCGACGTTTAAGGCGATTTCGCGGATATAGTCAAAGCTCCTTCCGCCCAAAACGTCTACAACGACATTGATAAGGTTTGCCGTAACAATCGGGATAGTGATGTGCGGCAAGGTCGCAATGCCATAAAAAATGACCGATAAAAGGAGCTGCCAAGGATACCTTTTGTACATGACCAATAAGATCTTTAAGGTGCTCTTGGAATTTCCCGAATAGGCATCAATAAATTCCTTTTCGAGAATTCTCGCTTCTTCATCGGTAAAAGTTTGTGTGTGTGAGGCCGGAATCGGCTTTTTTCGGTGGGGGAGACGCATGTGAGAGTGCTGTTTCATAAGAATTACCTCCGTCGCTTGGCTTTTTGCCGTAAGCGTAAGACGATGGGCGGTGATTTTGTGCCCGTCTTTTTCGGGTATGGGTATCATAGCATTAAAAAGGGGTGTTGTCAATACTTTTTTGAAATTTTAAATAGATATTTTTTTCACAAACTTTTTGGGAAAATAACGGCAAAAGAGTAAAAAACAGTTGACAGGAAATCCGGAAAATTGTATAATAGAAGCGCAGACAGTGCGGCACTTTTTTTGTGCACCCGGCACGGTTTTGCGCAAACTATCAGAAAGCTGGTGTTTATACTGGATACGATCAAAACTTACCCGTGTCCCTGCTGTGGTGCGTCGCTTGCCTATGACGGTGCATCGAAAAGCCTGCATTGTGACTCCTGCGGGAACGATTACACCCCCGAGACCTTACAGCAGATATTTGACGCAGATACCCGTACAAGCGGCGACTCCGCCTACGATTGGTCGAAGTACGAACCTCGTTCGTTCGGAGAGACAGAGAGCGAGGGACTCCGTACCTATACCTGCCCGGCCTGCGCGGCGGAAATTACAGGTACTGCGGCGATGGGCGCTACGGTCTGTCCGTATTGCGGCAATGCCGCCATTGTCGAAAAGCAGTTTGTCGGCTCATATCAGCCGGATTACATCGTGCCTTTCCGGATCGACAAGAAAGCGGCGATGGAAAGCTTTGAAAACACCTGTAAAAAACTTCCGTTTTTGCCGGATGAGTTCAAAAATAAGAAAAAAATCGAAGAAATGAGCGGCGTATATGTGCCGTTCTGGATGTTCGACTGTAAAGCGAACGCAGCCATTACCTATCGGGGCGAACGTACCAGCGCATGGAGCGATTCGGAAAACGATTATGTCAAGACCGACCATTACAAGATCTTCCGCGCCGGCACGTTGGATTTTGCCAATCTTCCGGTAGACGCCTCCAAAAAGGCGGATGACGCGTATATGGACGCGCTGGAACCATATAACCTTGACGATGCTGTCAATTTTGATACGGCGTATCTGGCTGGTTATCTGGCGGATAAATACGATGTATCGGCAGCCGACAGCGAGCCGCGTGCCAACGAACGCATCAAAAAGACCACCGAAACCACCTTTGCCGGAACAGTCGAGGGCTTTTCAGGCGTTGTGCCGGAAAACTCAAAGGTGAATTTCTCGGATGGCAAGGTGCGTTATTCAATGCTTCCGGTTTGGATGTTACATATTACATACGAGGGAAAGAACTATGCGTATGCTATCAATGGACAAACCGGAAAAGTGGTTGGTTCATTCCCGGTTTCCAAGAAAAAACGCAACCTCTATTTTCTTAAAGCATTCGGAATCGGCGTTGCCGTTATGGCGGCAATCTTAGCGTTGATTGCGCTGTTATAAGACCTGCTAATAAAAGTCAAGCCATAAAATCAAAAAAATTAAAGAAACTTTGGATGTAAAAAATGTGGCAT
>CAKSOW010000064.1 GCA_934479825.1 uncultured Eubacteriales bacterium | reverse complement strand
AGCGGAGCTTTTTGGCATGTGGCGCGAGCGTACGAATCTGTTTCCGTGTCGTAAAACGCAGTTTTGCGACACGCTCAGATTATTTCACTGTTTAATTTCCGCTTACAAAATCAACATTGTATTTACGCCAACAAAAGCCGGTTATACCGCGCAAAACGGTATAACCGGCTTTTTTCATTCCGCTATTCGGTTTTTATCCCGGAACGCGTTGGGGGTCATGTCAAATTCCCTTTGAAACGCGCTGTAAAAGGCTGATTTTGTGCCAAATCCCACTTCTTCTCCGATTTCTTCCACAGTCATGTCGGTGTTAATCAACAAATAACAAGCCGCTGACAAGCGTTTTTGTATCAGAAGTTTATGGAAGGATGTGCCGAATTTGGCTTTTACAATCCGATTCAGTTGCCGCTCACTGATAAAAAGCTGTGCCGCAATTTCATTTATACGAAGGTCTTCCATAAATGACAGGGAAAGAATCCGTTCCAACTGCGATACTCGGTTTAAATCCGCAGACATAACGGTGTCGTTTCTGTCCGAAAGGTCATACTGCTGTTTGATGCCGCACATTTGAAGCAAAAGCTCCAATAGCCGCAACGTCAGTACACAGGGCTGCTGCTTGCTGTTCAAAAGATCATATATCTCTCCGCAAACCCGGCTCTGACCGCTTAATCGCCACGGCTTATCCAACTTACACAGATTATTGAGCATCCGGTATAAATCGTGCTGAAAAGCACTTTTGACCTTTGAAAAGGAAATACCGACCGATCCCCACTCCCCTGTGCCTGAAAGTCTGACATGCTGCACACCGGCCGGCATTACAAGCAGTTCGCCCTTTCCGATGTTCAGCCTTCCATCCGTCGTTTTTAATGCTATATTTCCATCTACACAATAAAACAGCTCGGTATATACATGTGTGTGCATGGTATTATCGACCGCGTCTGCGACAGCTGTCCCCTGCATAGGGGCATCGCTGAGTTTTTGATTGACCAAAACGGTAAAAGAAATATTTTCCACGTGTATGGAAAATTCGCAGGTATCTTTTAAATAAGGATAGTTTCCCATATTTTCTCACCAAAATCATTATACTTGACGTTCTTCCGTTTGTCAATTGTCAAGTCCGGTTTTCGGACATGCTCTGTATAATACGTCCGTATACAATATTTACCTCTTCTCTGAGTTATAGTATAATGTGTATTGTCAAAAATTAAGCAAACAGTATCAGTATAAGAAGAGGATATTCATGAAACACAGTTTTCCGGAAAGCAATCGAAAAAACATCGCTTTTTATTTTTTAATGGGAATTACGGCCATTCTTATTACCGTCACAGGCATTCTCTTTAAGCAATCCTTCTTGCGCATGCTGCCTTTATACATTTCGTTAGTAATTGCGCTTTTGCAATCGCATGTCAGCCGGTATGCGCCGCTCATTGGCAGTGTAAACGCCATTCTGTATGGCATTGTTTATATCTACTATCATCTTTACGCTTCGGCCGCATATGCTATTCTCATATCCGGGCCGCTGCAGCTTGTAACTTTTATCCGTTGGAGCAAGCAACCTTGGCAAGGTTCTACGATTTTGCGCAAATTAAGCACCCGTCAGCGCCTTGCCGTTTCCGTGATATCTCTGTTACTTTGCGGCATAGTCTGCTTTATGCTCCAAGGGACCGGCTCGCAATACCGCGTACTGGATTCCGCTTCCACCATTTTAGGAATATTAGCAACCGTATTGACCATGCTCTCCTATATTGAATATACCGTTGTAATGCTCCTTGGTCAGGTGTGCAGCATCGTTCTGTATATTGCCATGCTGCAAACATCGCCGGAACAAATTACGTATTTGATTCAATCCGTCTACACCATGGTTTGCACGGTAAGCGCATTCCTGCAAGCCAATCGAATTTATGCAAAACAGCAAGCGCAAAAAAGTAAAAATATTTCTGAACCCACTAAGGAGAAACAAATATCATGAATACTCTTGTACTTGAAATACCGGCAACAGCAGGCAATGGCCGCAACAGCGAAGGAACTTTTTTCCGCGCGCCGAACGGTGACATTCTCTATGCATACAGCCGTTTTAACAGCGGTGACGCAATGGATGAATCCGGTTGTGATATTGCTTTGATCCGTTCATCGGACGAGGGAGACAGTTGGTCGGATTTCAGCATAATCGCGCGTGCGAAAGATTTTGGCGTGTCCAACATCATGTGCGCCTCGGCCCTTCCCTTGGCTGACGGAAGACCGTGTGTTTATTTTCTGATTCGGGAAAAGGACGGTGCGTCTACGGTAGGCCGGGTTATTTCTTCCGACGGTATCCATTTTACGCCGGAACGCTGTACATGGAATCTGCCGTCAGCCTATTACGTCATCGAAAACGACCGTTTTATACGCCTTTCGGACGGCCGGGTGGCAACAGTCGCCTCCCAATATCCGCCGAACGGGGGCGGTCCTGCAACCGTTGTCGCCATTGTTTCCGACGATGACGGAAAATCGTTTCACGATACAAAGGCTAAATGCACACTTCCGTTCAACGAACCTGTCTTTGGCCTTGAAGAACCGCTTCTTTTTGAACTCTCCAAGGACGTTGTCTGGATGCTTGCCCGGACAATCTGTTCCTATCAGTATCAGGCATTTTCAGTCGATGGACTTTCCGGTTTCACTCCGGTCGAACCATCTGTTTTTACTTCACCGCGCAGTCCTATTGTATTGCTTCGCCTTTCGGATAATTCCATTCTTGCCGCATACAACCCGATTCCCCTGTATAACGGACGGACAATGCGTATCAATGCCCCCAGTTCCGGTCGGACGCCATTAGTGCTTCGCCGATCTAAGGATAATGGAAAAAGCTGGGGCAGTTTATACTGTATCGAAGACGACCCTATGATCGATTTTGCCTATCCGAGTCTTTTTGAAACCAAGGATGGCAGTGTATTATGCGCATACTGGTGCAAATACGGACAAGGCGAATCCGGGCACATCATGCGAATCACCAAATGCACGCCGATTCCCGATTAAACCTAAAAAATCCGCTGTTTTAATGAGCAGGGTTGCTAAGGACAGTTATGTTTTACAGGAACGCTGAGCATTGCGAAGGGCAAGAGAATTGAGAGAAGTTTAGGCTTCTCTCTTTTTTCTTGCCCTTTTTCTGTTTATAGCGGTACATTCGACTATTGAACCGCCTTTGAGTACAATTATGATAGAAACTTAAAGGAGGTTACGATATGCGAGATAAGAAGTATTACATAGCGCTTGATGATTTTGAACGGCGGGTGGTTGTGAACTGCTTGAACGAAATGCGAAACAACCTTATTGCCAAAGGTAAGTACACCGATGCGGTGGACGAGGTTTTGCTGAAAATCATTGATGCAAAACAGAAGAAATTCAAGGTAATCTACAAGGAGGCATGATTATGGAAAAGGTTATTTATGATGAAAAGAACGGTCTTTGGTACGAACTGCAAGGCGACTATTACATTTCCTGCTTGAAGTTGCCGGATGAAGAACAACAGCCTATCGGTATATGGGGACAGCGGCATTTACGGTATATCAAGCAAAATCGCAAGGTTTTATATCTTAATCTGCTGACAAGCGGAAAATTGAACGGCTACCTCGCAGACCTCAACAAGCAGGCGGAAGAAATGTTTTCTCTGCTCGTAAAACA
>CAKSOW010000063.1 GCA_934479825.1 uncultured Eubacteriales bacterium | reverse complement strand
TCCCTTAGGGAAACTTTTCAAAAAAAGAAAAGTTTCCCTAAGAGCCCCTTTCCGGACCTTTCCGGAAAAGAAAGGCAATTCCAAAGTGCCTCTTTGGTTACTTTCGCAAAAGTAACACCGCCTCCCCGGCCGCCCTTTCAGGGCGGCTAACTCACGCTGCCGCGTGAGAATCGGCAGGCGGCAAAGCCGCCTTTTGGGAACTTTTCGGATGCCGAAAAGTTCCCAAAGCGCCGATACGGCCTCTTACCAGCCGAGGGTCTTTAAGTAGTCGCGGCTGGACTTTGCCGCCTCTAAGCAAGGCGTGTCATAAGACTGATCCTGCTCTACAATTACATATTTGGCACCGCTCTCAACCGATGCTTCCAAAATAGCCGGGAAGTCCTGAACACCGCTTCCGACCGGACGGAAATGGAACGGATTGGACTTCGAGGTGTCCGCTTTCTTTTCAATACCGATAAGCTCATACATCGAATCGCTCTTTGTGCCTTCAAAATCCTTTAAATGCACAACCGGGCAGCGTCCGGCATATTTGCGGATATATGCCGCCGGATCTTCGCCGCCGACCTTTACCCAACAAGTATCCAGTTCCGTCTGTAAATGGTTTGCCGGAACGGTTGCATACATATAATCGAGGCCATACATGCCGTTTTCCATTTTAACAAATTCAAAATCATGGTTATGATAAACCAAGATCATGCCTTTGCTTTCGCAGACAGCGCCGATACGGTCGATATCTGCCAGAACCTTATCGAAATCCTTATCGCCGGGGCGTTCGCCTTCGCCGAGATACGGCACAGCAACACATTCGCAGCCGATGGATTTATAGCCCTCGATCACTTTTTCGGTATCGCCTTTCAATTCGACAAACGGCACATGCGCACAGATAGCTTTTAAGCCTGCTTTATCAAGTTCTGCCTTGAAATCGGCATAGCTGTAACCGAAAAGTCCGGCCGGCTCGACGTAATCATAGCCCATTTCTTTGACGGCTTTCAGAGTTTCGGGAACGCTTTTTGCCATTTCGTCACGGACCGTATAAAGTTGAAGTCCTACGGGTAAAGTTTTCATGAGGATACATCCTTTCCTATCAAGTAATTTTGGAAAAATGCAAAATTTTTCACTGATATCATTATAACATAAAAAAACGGATTTTGCAAGGGGGTAGCCGGAATTACAAGCGGATTACATAAAAAAAGGCGGCTTTTTGCCGGGATTCCACAATTTGCCGCCCTGAAAGGGCGGCTGGGGAGCCATGTTGCTTTTACGAAAAGTAACCAAAGTGGCACTTTGGGATTGCCTGTTTTTTTCCGGAAAGCTCCGGAAAGGGGCTCTTAGGGAAATTTTCTTTTTTTCGGAAAATTTCCCTAAGGGACGATATACGTACTTTTCGCTTGTACGAAAAGTACCAAAAGAGACGTTTTTTCTGTTACTTTTTGCGGCGTGCAAAAAGTAACCAAAAACACGCCGAGGCGGCGAAGCGCCGTTGCAAAATAGCGACCCTCTGGACTTCCGGGGAACGGTTCAAAACCCGTGCGGTAGGATTTTAAGTGAAATTTGAAAGATTCAGTGTATTAAAAAAGTTTGCGAAAAATTTTTAGTGCCACTAAACGCACGGCCATGTTTTGAACCGGTGCGAAAGGGGAACTTTTGATAAGACGCGGAATCGGGTTTGGCAAAAAATCGAAGTTGCGGTGCAGGCTTTCCGCGGCAAACGATGGTTTAAAAGAGAAACTGCACGTTATATGGATGCGGTGGAAATGGGAAGTCGGTGTGGCCTGGTAAAAAAATTTGTGCAAAACCAAAGCTTGGCGTGTTACAAGGTAAATGTGCACCGGCAGAAAATTTGAGATTTATCCCAAATGTGTTTCTGTGCAGAAAACTTGAAATTTTGTAATTCTGTTCGAAACTATCTGTTTTCCGGTAAATAACTTTCTGTTCGCTACAAAAGCAACTTCCCACCAAACCTTCCCATTCCCTGAAACACATAACCTACTGTCCGCCCAAATCAAAGCCTGCCTTTTCATCAACCCTTGCAAATCCTTACGCAGTAAAGCACGCGCCTCGCACCGGTTCAAAGCCTGAAAGCTGTTTTAGTGACGAACCGTTTCAATTCCTATTAAAGCATGCCTGTGCAGAGCTTTGAACCGCACCCCGGGAGTCCAGAGGGCGCTATTTTGCAGCGGCGCTTCGCCGCCCTCTGGGGTACTTTTTGGTTACTTTTTCGTACAAGCGAAAAAGTAACATTAAAACCGTCCCTTATATGCTTTTCGCGAAACGAAAAGCGCTCTTTCCAGGCTTTTCCGGAAAAGAAAAGCCCGCCCCTTTTGTTACTTTTGCGAAAAGTAACAACGGCTCCCCGGCCGCCTTTCAGGGACAGCCGGAAACTTTTTGCTTTTCCTAACATATACTAAGATAATCCATATGTCTGTGAGGTGCGCATTATGTGCGAAAAAACATCCGATACCCACACCGATTCTTTCCCTTATGCCATCGATCGCGCCAGCATCTATATGCATAGCACACCGGAACTCTCCGGCGAAATGTGTGATGAATTGCCGTATGGCACACGCTTGCACGTCATCGGCGATAAATGCCTGTCCGATACCAGCGGCGCATGGTATCGCTGTGAAACCGATTACGGCTATTGCGGCTATGTGCAGGAAAAATATCTTGTCCCCTCCCCTGTATCCGATAATCCCGAACCGCTCTACCCTTTTGTCGTGACAGCGCCTTTTTGCGATGTACTCCTCGACAGCCTTTATAAATACCGCCCTATCTTAACCCTGCCGCGTGCGTCTGTCGTTCTTGCCCGGCGTCCTTCCTTATGCGGCGACCGCTTTTTCCCGATCTACCATAAAAACCGCCGCTTTTTCGTTCCCACCGCCTCTCTTCGCCCCTACATACCGCCGCAAAAAAGAAAAAACGCCGTTTCCGACGTTTCTTCTGATTTTGATTCCGATTCTGATTCCGGCTCTTATGCACAGCTTACCAACCGTACATCTTTAAGAAAACAGCTCTGCGACGACGCACTTTCCTATCTCGGCGTTCCCTACCGTTGGGGCGGCCGCACACCGAGCGGCATCGACTGTTCCGGGCTTTGTTTCACCGTTTATGCCATCAATGGACTTCCGCTCTGGCGCGACGCCTTTGCCGACCGGCGTTTTGTGCATGAAACAGACAAAGACAGTCTCCTGCCGGGCGATCTCATCTATTTCAAAGGCCATATGGCGCTTTATATCGGCGACGGCGAATATGTCCATGCCTCGGCAAGCACCGGTTATGTCACTGTAAACAGTTTAAACCGCGACAGCATTATCTGGCGGAGCGATTTAGCGGAAAATCTTGTCTGCTATGCCAAAAGCAATTTTCTGTAAAATGCGGACAGATATCCGAACATACTTATTAAGCGTTATAAAGATTGATGATCTCGCAACCGGATTTTTCGGCGTAAGAGAGCGTATAGGAAGTACCGCCGCGCGCACCGGAGAAATAAGTGATTCCATACAAGGCCGAATTGACCATGGTACGGTTGCGCATTAACAGGAATTTTCGGGCGGTTTCGCGGTCGGAAACGTTTTTTTCGCAGGCATAATGCACTTCATCGGCCCTTTGGAGAAAGAATTGATAAAAACGGGCGGATCTTTCGTCCCAATGATCGGTCTGATTGGGAAACGGCAGGTTCAGTGCAAGGCGCATATCGGGGTGATAACGGCGAAGGTCGATGATCTCAGCAGCGGCAAGGGTATCGAATCCGCGCGCGCCGCCGGCATGGAAAGTTTTGACGCCTTTGGAATAGAGATAGGAGATAGCGCTGCGCATCCGGACAAGGACATTGGTTTTTTCCGGATCGGGGATTTTCCGATGACCGGTAAAGAAGCAATGGGAAGCGCGGTCAGGGGAGAGATATTGTTCGATTTTTTCATAGAAAGGTTCATCGGGTACATCGAAAAAGGGGATATTTTCCCAAATATCGAAGAGGTCTTCGTAATCCATAGTAATAGTATCCTTTATGGCGAAATTTGTACTTTTTGCAAAAGTGAGCAAAGAGACTCTTAGGGAAATTTTTCTTTTCCGGAAAAATTCCCTAGGGGACGGTTTGGGGTGCTTTTCGTACCCCGAAAAGCATATAAGGGACGTTTTTACGTTCTTTTTGCTTCCTTGAATTTACAATGTAAGTGCAAGCAAAAAAAAGGATGGACACAAAAGGAAAAATCCAGTATAATGGGTTTGACGA
>CAKSOW010000062.1 GCA_934479825.1 uncultured Eubacteriales bacterium | reverse complement strand
ATGTCCCCGGATTTTTCGGATTTTTATTAAAATCGGGCTTCGCCCGAAAAGTCTTATAGACTTTTGCAACAATCTGATGCACCGGTATTTTACCGGTGCATCCGCGTGCCGCAAACTGTGTTGCGCGGCACGCAGACTTTTTTGAAACAGATTAAGGCGCGAAGCCGCTTTTTAGATTTTTTCGTCCGGCGAGAAGTCCTTTACAGACATAATGACCGTGCAAGCTTGGCTACGCCTGTGCCGAAGTATTCGCGAAGCTCCTCCGGCATTTTCGGCGGCGCTTTGGTTTCCATCGACATCGGTACGCTTTCCGGCAAAAATGTCTTGACAGCCTCGGCAAACGCTTTCCAATCGCACACCCCATAATACGGCATACGGTGTTGGTCGCCGCGTCCGTCATTGTCGTGCACATGGAGCGTCTCGATGAAATCTTTCGCTTCCTTTACTGCATCGGCAGGCTGGATACCGAATACAAGCGCGTGTCCCGTGTCAAGGCAGCCCCGCATGTGATCGTCGTTGAATTCCTTGACAAAGCGGAACACCGACGAGGGCGTCGCAATGGAATGCGCCGTAAACGGCATGTTTTCAAGACAAATGATCACATCATACTTTTTGGCTTCTTCTAACAGCTTGGAATAGAATTCAAAGTTGATGTCATGAAAAGCCGCACTGTCCGGCTCTGTACCCGTTCCAAACGGCATGACCGGATGAATGACCATACGCCGTGAACCGAGTAAATGCGCCCCATACAGCGACTTTGTCATTTTTTCCAGCCGTTCGGCTCTGTCCTCTTCTGTCGCATCTTTCGGAGGATGCCGCCAGGGGCCGTGTACCTGATAGAGCTCCACGTCCGCTTCTTCGGCCGCTTGGCGATGTTCTGCCAAGGTGCGCTCAAATGCGTCGTCGCTTAACGAAAACAAGGGATCGGTCGTTACCACGAAATGTTGGTAGTCCGCCGCGTCATAGCCATGGGCTTTCATGGCCTTGAAGCCGGCATAGACCAGTTCGCTGTCTAATGTATTTGACGGGAAATACGCATCGGTTTCAATACTTATTTTTCTCATATACGTTCCTTTCCTTATTTATAAATGAATTCGGATTCAGAGCATGCCGCAAAACTTATGCGGCATTTTTTGTCGGTTATCGGCTCTTTCTCTTTATCGGCTCACCGAATTTCCAGAACGGCGAAACCGCAAGGCATACGACTGCGCCAAGCGCCGCCACTACACACCAGGCGAGGATGGTTCCCTGCCAGCCGATTTCTTCGGATAATGCCGCAAAACCGTATGTCGAAAGCGCGGCGCCGACATAGGTTGCAAAGTTGAGAACCCCCGATATCGTGGAAATATTGCCATATGCCTTGAACCGGCTCGGCACCAAACAAATGAGTAACAGGTTGATTCCGTGCATACAGCCGACAACTAACGTTGAACAAGCGACCGATAACACCGGCGTTGAATCGGAAAAGGCCGCTAAAAGTCCGGCAGACGCGGCGGCAAGTATGAACAGATACCCCGAAAGACGCAATTCGTTGCGCACAAGCTTTCCGAAGATCGCCCGTGTCGCAGCAAAGCTGATAATGCTGAATATCGGCAGCAGAACGCCGGTCAAAATCGAAATCGATGTGCCCAGATGAAACGTTTCGCCGATATAGGACGGCATCCAGGTCGTAACACCGTCACGCAAAGTGCCCTGCAAGGCAATAGCGGCGAAGATGATAATAAGAACCGGGATAAACGGACGCATGGCAGAACCGGAACGGCCCTTTGTTTCTGTTTTTGCAATCGTCTGATTCGGTTTACTTACCTTGCTCTCGATTTTTGTTACGCCGAAATAGCATAAAACCGCCCCTGCAAGTCCCAAAGCCGCACACAGATAGAATACGGAACGCCATCCGGCAAGCGAGATCATGAGCGGCGCTAACAGATAGACGGCAATCGTTCCGCCCGAACTGCCCCAGCTGACGACCACCGTTGCCCGGCTGTATTCTTCATCGTTTAAGTAGTTGGTCAATAGCTTTACGATCGGCGGCCACATGAGCGCCTGACCGAAACCGTTGATACACCATATCACAAGCATGTAATAGGGATTTACCTTCAACGGCAGTAAAACGTTCATAAGAGCAGCAAGCAGAAGACCGCCGCACATCAAGTATTTCGGCGCGATCCGGTCGCCGAGGTAGCCGCTGATAAGCTGACCGACGCCATAGGTGATAAAAAGGCCTGTTACGGCAAGGGAGACGGCATCCTTAGGCAAGCCCTCGGCGCGGACGATCTCCGAAATGACCGCTCCGTAATTGATTCGTGTGATGTAACTGGCAAAATAGAGAATCGTGCACAGATACGGCAGCATGCGGACATATTTTTGGCCGTCTGCTGTTTGCGGCGGCGCGTCCTGTATTTGATTCATGAAATGTCATTTCTCCTTTTTTTATAAAGTGCGTTACAGGATATTTTCACCCGGCAGGATCTTTAACGGCGCACCGTCTGCCGTTACCCATACCGGAACGCAGGTCGGGTTATAGACCGTATTTCCGTCTACACCTACCATAAGCGAACGCGAGGCCATAATATAATCGTAGATTTCGATGTTGGTCGCATACCAGACATCTTCCTTGCCGCCGGCATAGGCACAGAAATTCTCTATCAGATCCCAGTTGTCGTCATTATTGAATTCATAGCTGTGTCCCCAGACATACATAACGGAATGTTTCGTCCAACGGTTGGATTGTGCACGCATTGTGTCAAATGTTTTTTCCATTTCCGGGCGATGATGGCAGGTCGGATTCCATTTCATGAAATTCTCCGGCAGTGCAAAACCGCCTGTCTGTGCGACTGTGCGGCTGTAAAGCATGCCGCAGGCGCGGAAAATGCCGATGGTGTGGTCGTTGTAGTCGCCGAACGGATAGCTCATACCGCGCACGGTATAGCCGCAGGCTTTTTCGAGAGCACGGCGGTCTTCCAAAATCTCATTGACAAGCATGGTATCCGGCACACACGTCGGATGCGGATGTGTAAAAGTATGGCAGGAAACCTCATGGCCTTTGTACAGATCCTTTACTTCGTCAAATTGAACGCGGCCGTTGCCGGGTTTGGACATATGTACCGAATTGAGGTGGAAAGTGCCCTTAATGCCGTTTTTGTTGAAGATTTCAACAAGACGTTTGTCGGAATCACAGCCGTCGTCATAGCTCATGGTCAGCGCCGTTTTTTTGCCCTCCGGGAAAAGATTGGTCAGAATTCTCATACAAATGCTCCTTTTTGTTAAAATTAAGTAAAATAACATGTGTATTATATAACCGAAAAGGCGAAAAGTCAATCGTTTTTGCAAAAAAACTCACGCGAAAGCGTAAGTTTTCCGCCCCGTGAGGGGCGGCCGGGAGCCGCTGTTACTTTTGCGAAAAGTAACAAAAGGGGCATGTTTTTCTTTTTTGGAAAGGCATGGAAAGAGCGCTTTTCGTTTCACGAAAAGCATATAAGGGACGGTTTTAATGTTACTTTTTCGCTTGTACGAAAAAGTAACCAAAAGAGACGTTTTTTCTGTTACTTTTTGCGGCGTGCAAAAAGTAACCAAAAACACGCCGAGGGCCTCTGCCCTCTGGACTCCCGGGGACGGTTCAAAGCCCGTGCGGTGGAATTTTAGACGAAATTTGAAACGCTCAGCGCATTAAGATTTTTTGCAAAAATTTATTAGTGCCGTAATACGCACGGCCATGTTTTGAACCGGTGCGAAAGGGTAACTGCGGATAAAACGCAGAATCGGGTTTTGCGAAAAATCGAAGTTGTAGTGCCTGCTTGCCGCCGCAAACAGTCGTTTAAAAGAGAAAGTGTACGTTATCTTTGTTGCAGTGAAAAAGGGAAACCGGTGTGGGATGTAGTGGAAAGTTTTGTGCAGAACCATGGCTTGGCGTGATACAAGGATGATGTGCGCCGGTGAAAAATTTGAGATTTATCCAAAATGCTTTTGTGTGCAGAAAACTTGAATTTTTGCATTCTCACCCGAAACTATCCGTTTTCCTAAATAACAACTTCCTGTTCTCTTAAAAACAACTTCCCGCCAAACTTTCTCTTTTTCACTAACTTGTCAATCTGTTCTTAACAAAAACAACCTCCCACCAACCTCCCCCATTTTATGAAACACATAACCTACTGTCCACTCAAATCAAAGCTTGCCTTTTTATAAATACCTATAAATACTTACGCAGTAAAGCTACCCTTTCGCATCGGTTCAAAGCATGAAAGCGGTTTTAGACGCTGAAAGCTACAAATTCTATCAAAAATATTCTTGTACAGAGCTTTGAACCGCTCCCCGGGAGTCCAGAGGGCCGCAGCCCTCGGTCTGCTTTTGGTTACTTTTCGCAGAGG
>CAKSOW010000061.1 GCA_934479825.1 uncultured Eubacteriales bacterium | reverse complement strand
TGCACTTACATTGTAAATTCAAGTGTACGAAAAAGTAACCAAAAAGTACCCCAGAGGTCTGCTGACCTCTGGACTCCAGGGAACGGTTCAAAGCTCTACACAGGCATGTTTTGATATAAATTGTAGCTTTCCGTGACTGAACCAGCTTTCAGGCTTTGAACCGGTGCGAAAGGGAGGCTGTACAGCAAATGCTCGGACGCGTCAAAAGTTGCCGGTGGCAAGTTTTGACGTGTCGGAGACCGCCGAAACAGGGAGTATTGTGAGCGGACGCGAACAAGACGACCATGTTTCAAGGAGACTATGGGTTGCGACCCTCCCAACTCCCGGGTTGCGGTTCAAAATTCCGAGCAGCGGAAATTTTTGCTAAACCACAAGCTATGTGCCTATCAGAAAATCTTTGAGAAAAATCGCTGTCTTGTGCCATACAGCTCGGAATATTTTGAACCGGTGCGAGACGGCGATTTTACTGCGCAAGGATTTATAGGGATTGATAAAAAGACAGGCTCTGATTTGGGTGGACAGTAGGTTATGTGTTTCATAAAACGGGTTGGTTTGGTGGGATGTTGTGTTTGAGAGAACAAAAAGTTAACTTATTTTAACGGCAGTTTTATAGGGAAAAGCGAAAATTTCAATTTTTCTGCACACAAACAAGCCACAGTTTTACTCCAAACTTTCTATTTGCCCACACCGACTTTCCATTTCCACCGCAACAAAGATAACGTGCAGCTTCTCTTTTAAACGACTGCTTGCGGCGGCAAGCCCGCACTACACTTTCGATTTCCCGCAAAACCTGGTTCTGCGTCTGCTGAAGACCTGCGTCTTGCACCGGTTCAAAGCCTGAAAGCTGTTTTAGTCACGAAAAGCTATAATTTTTACCAAAGGCATGCTTGTATAGAGCTTTGAACCGCTCTCCGGGAGTCCAGAGGGCCGCCGCCCTCGGTCTGCTTTTGGTTACTTTTTCGTACAAGCGAAAAAGTAACAGAAAACCGTCCCTTAGGGAAATTTTCTTTTTTCAGAAAATTTCCCTAAGAACCTCTTTCCAGGCTTTTCGAGAACCGAAAAGCGTCCCTTTTCCGGCTTTTGGAAAAAGCCCCCATAAGGCGGTGCGGCGGTTTGATTCATCAAACCGCCGCACAATAACCCAAAAAATTCTTTTCCATGGCTTTTCTTGTAAGAAAAACCATGAAACTCTTTCGCCCAAAAGAGAACCGAATACGTCCGCTTAACTCAAATGCGCATCATAGTAGACATTGACTGTCCGGTCTTTCCCGGTGTCAAGATCGCAAAACGATATCACACAGCCGTCAAGACTCATAAATTCCCATATTTTCATCTGTTCTACCGATAACCGGAAAAACGTGCTTGTCCCAACCGTCGCACAAAGCTCATTCTTCTTTTCTCCGATAAGGTTGAGGTGTCCGCCGCGCGCTAAAATTGTCTCAATGCCGTTTTCGTCCTTTTCGCTGATGTATTTGAACGGCATGTCGTGCAGCTTTTCTGCAATCCGGCGATTGGTCTGTGATTCTTTGGCTTTTGCGCCCTTGCCGAAAAGGGCGGAAATCTTTTCAAACACCTGTATTTCCCCTTTGTCCGTCTCTCCGATTTTTACGAAAATGCTAATTTGCACTGTTTCAACCAATGAAATTTAGCGATATTGCCGATGCCTTTAAACGCTGTGTAAATTTGAAGTCCGGCTTCTTGACTTTTCTTCGCCTTTATTATATAATAGATTGTAATAATGCGTATGAAGCAATTATTGCCATTTGTCAAATTTTTTTGTTTCGACAGGTGTTCCACTCGTATTTGGGAAAGGAATGGCAAATCTATGTTAACAGCAATTTCCGGCATTAACTGGGGCGACGAGGGCAAAGGCCGTATGGTTGACCTGCTTTCGGAAAACGCGGATATCGTCGCACGGTATCAGGGCGGAAACAACGCAGGACATACCGTTATCAATGAGTTCGGCGAGTTCAAACTCAACCTGCTTCCGTCCGGTATTTTCCGCTCAAACGTCGTCAATGTCATGGGCGGCGGTATGGTTATCGATTTAAAGCATTTGGTCGGTGAAATGAAAAACCTGACCGACAGAGGCATTTCCATTACCCCGGCTCATTTAAAGATTAGCGACCGCGCTACCATTGTTCTTCCGTATCATGTGGAATTGGATAAATTGGAAGAAGAACGCCTTACACGCGTAACCGGCAAACCCTATGGCTCTACCAGACGCGGTATCGCACCGGTTTACAGCGATAAATACATGAAAAAAACCATTCGTATGGGCGATCTTTTCTTTGAAGAGGATCTGCGCGAAAAGGTCACCAATATCGTTACTTATAAGAACCTCCTTATTGAGGGCGGCTACGGTGCCAAAGCAATCGACCCCGAAGAGATCATGGCATGGCTTCATGAATACGGCGAACCGTTAAAGAAATTCGTCTGCGATGTCGGCGTATATCTGCGTGACGCACATAAAAACGGCAAGAACATCTTGTTTGAAGCACAGCTTGGTGCTTTGCGCGATATCGATTTCGGTATCTATCCCTATACTTCCTCGTCCTCCACGATTGCGGCTTTCGCTCCGATCGGCGCAGGCATTCCGGGAATCAAGCTCGATAAGAGCATCGGTATCATGAAAGCCTATTCGACATGTGTCGGCGCAGGCCCGTTTACCGTTCGTATGAGCGGTGAAGAAGCCGAACAACTTCGTAAGGCCGGCGGCGAGTACGGCGCAGCGACCGGACGTCCCAGAGAGGTCGGCGCGTTCGACGTGGTTGCCTCCAAATACGGCGTTATCTTGCAGGGCGCAGATGAAGTGGCGCTCACCAAATTGGACGTTCTCTCGTATATGGATAAGATTCCGGTTTGCGTTGCCTATGATATCGACGGTGAAATCACCACGGATTTCCCGAGCGGACTCCGCTTAGACATTGCAAAACCGGTCTATGAATATTTAGACGGCTGGAAATGCGATATTTCCGGTTGTCGCAAATACAGCGAGCTTCCCGAAAACGCGAAAAAATATATTGCGTTTCTTGCGGAAAGAGTCGATTGCAATATCAAATATATCTCGGTCGGCGCAAGCAGAGAAGCGTATATCGAATTATAATTTTTCTGACAAAGGCGTCGGGGACAAAAAACGTTCTCGGCGCCTTGTCGGCTTTTTCAGAAAACGAGCGGCAAAGACCGAGAAAGGTGAAAGACGATGGGATTAAAATTTACGAAAATGCACGGCTGCGGCAACGATTATATTTATTTTAACTGCTTTGAAACGCCGGTTGCCGACCCAGAAAAACTTGCTGTACAGATTTCCGACCGGCATTTCGGCGTAGGCGGCGACGGAATCGTGCTTATCTGCCCCTCCGATAAGGCAGACGCAAAAATGCGTATGTTCAATATTGACGGCAGTGAAGGAAAGATGTGCGGCAACGCGATCCGCTGCGTCGGAAAATACCTCTACGACAATGGTATCGCGCGTAAAAACCCATTATCGGTCGAAACGCTTTCGGGTATCAAAACGCTGCACCTGAATATCGGAACAGATAACAAAGTTGCATCCGTCTGTGTCGATATGGGAAAAGCTATTTTGGACCCCAAAGAAATTCCGGTTGCCTTGGAGGGGGATACTGTCGTGTCACACCCGGCAGTAATCGGCACAAAAGAGTATAAAATCACCTGTGTCTCTATGGGAAATCCGCATTGCATCGTTTTTTGCGATACGGATGTTTCCGCGCTGCCGCTTGAAAAGATTGGTCCGGAATTTGAGTTTGATTCCCTGTTTCCCGAACGGGTCAATACGGAATTCATTCATGTCATAGATGAAAAAACGTTAAAAATGCGTGTTTGGGAGCGTGGCAGCGGCGAAACGCTTGCCTGTGGAACAGGCGCATGCGCCAGTGTTGTTGCCGCGTGCTTAAACGGCTATTGCAAAATGGATACCGATGTGACCGTAAAACTCACCGGCGGAGAGCTTGTCATTCGCTATACCGATAAAGCCGTCACCATGACCGGCCCTGCGGCGGTAGCCTTTACCGGCGAGTTGCCGGATTGACGCGGTTTTCCGTCATGAATTCAACATCTGAAAGAGGGGTTTATATGAAAATCAATCAAAATTATCTGGCTTTAAAGGAAAGCTATCTGTTTTCCGATATTGCAAAAAAAGTGTCTGCGTTTACCGCGGCGCATCCGGATGCCTCGATTATCCGTCTTGGTATCGGCGATGTAACGCTTCCGCTTGTTCCGGCTGTTGTAAGTGCTCTTGAATGCGCCTCGCGTGAAATGGGCATCAAAGAAACATTTCATGGCTATGGTCCGGAGCAGGGATATGATTTTCTGAAAAGTGCGATACGGGATTATTATGCCGCCAAAGGCGTTTTGCTCGAATCGGAGGAAATCTTCATTTCGGACGGCGCCAAGAGCGACCTTGGCAATATCCTTGATATTTTTTCGGAGGATAATACCGTTCTTATTCCGGACCCGGTCTATCCGGTGTATGTGGATACCAACATCATGGCAGGAAGAAAAATCGTGTTTGCCGACGCAACCGAAGAAAACGATTTTCTTCCCATGCCTGACCCGTCTGTTTCGGCGGATCTTATCTATATCTGCTCGCCGAACAACCCGACCGGTGCGGTATATACCAAAGAACAGCTTGAAAAATGGGTAGCCTATGCGTTGGAGAATAAGGCTGTCATCTTATTTGATTCAGCCTATGAATTCTTTGTGCGCGACGAATCGTTGCCGACCAGCATTTATGCAATAGAGGAAGCGAAGAAGTGCGCAATCGAGTTCTGCTCGTTCTCCAAAACGGCCGGCTTTACGGGTACGCGTTGCGGCTACACGGTCGTGCCGAACGAACTGGAATTCGACGGAGTGAAACTAAACAAGCTGTGGTTACGCCGTCAGACGACGAAATTCAACGGCGTTCCGTATATCATTCAAAAGGGTGCGGCGGCGGTCTTTACGTCGGAGGGGCAGAAGCAGATCCGCGCGAATATTGATTATTATATGGAGAATGCGCGCCTCGTGTCAGAGACGTTGAACAAAATGGGAATCTGGCACACGGGCGGCAAAAATTCGCCGTATATTTGGTTAAAGTGCCCGAACGGAATGAAATCATGGGAATATTTCGATTTTCTGCTTGAAAAGGCGAATGTGGTCGGGACGCCCGGCGCGGGATTCGGTAAAAACGGAGAGGGCTTTTTCCGTCTGACAGCTTTCAATTCGAGAGAAAATGTTTTGGAAGCGGTAGAGCGTATGCGCAAGTCTTTGGAATAAGACATGTAAGTGAGCTTTTCTTTTAAGAAAAGCTCACTAAAAGAGTTTTGATTTTAGTGTGCGGCGGTTTGAGCATTCAAACCGCCGCGCCGCTTTATGTGGGCTTTCTCAAAGCCTCTTTCCAAGCTTTTCGGTTCTCGAAAAGCTTGGAAAGAGGCTTTTAGGGAAATTTTCTTTTTTCAGAAAATTTTCCTAAGGGACGGTTTTCTGTTACTTTTTCGCTTGCTTGAATTTACAATGTAAGTGCAAGCAAAAAAAAGGATGGACACAAAAGGAAAAAT
>CAKSOW010000060.1 GCA_934479825.1 uncultured Eubacteriales bacterium | reverse complement strand
TCGTCAAACCCATTATACTGGATTTTTCCTTTTGTGTCCATCCTTTTTTTTGCTTGCACTTACATTGTAAATTCAAGTCCGCGGAAAATGCAGACATAACAGTATGCCATGGAAAGGAAAAATGCGGCGACGTAGATGAAATAGAAACGCTCACGGTGATAGATGTTTTCAGCATCTATCCTGAAAACCAAACCTTGGGTCATGGCAATGATCTCAAACACAGCGTGGACTGCCAATAAACAGATAAACTCCTTTGCTCTTTCAAATAATCCGAATGCCTTGGCCGCGGCAATGCCAATACAGGGAGAAATACAGAATTCAATGACTTTTGCCGCACAGTGAATTCCGATGAATTCTTTGGGAGCCCCGTTGATTTCTTTGCCGATATATTCGCATAATGCCGAAATAAAAATAAATATGCATACAGAAAAGACCTCCCACTTATTCCTTTCCGATATAAGCCGGTTAGTTAATACATCCATGACCGTGATGAACAGAATAAACACGGTTATGGAAAATGTCACCGTAAACATATCCATTATGTTTGTGTCCTCCTTGGGTGGGATAGCCGGTTGCCTGTATTGAGTCTTTATACTTGTCCATGCAACTGTTACGGGTGAGGGACAAGCTATATGCATTTTTATTTTATCACACATTGATGAAATAAACCGCTTGATTTTTTTAATAACTTTCAAAGAAGATATTCGGGTCGGAACAGGAGTATAAAACCAAGATCATCCATTCTGCTTGTATATAGTATACCATATAAAAACAGATAAGTCAATATTTAAGAAACATAAATCTATGAATCGTGCACCGAATATGTTATATAATATTATAATAACATAAAGGCGGTGGTATCGTGAACGTCTGTGATTTCGGAACAGTGTTGAAACAACTGCGTAAAAGCCATAATCTGACACAGAAAGAATTGGGCTTTCAGTTAGGCTTGTCCAAAGCGGTCATAAGCAAATATGAGAACGGTATGGGCTATCCTGCCTTTGATGTATTGATTCGCATGGCAGATTATTTCAAGGTAACGACCGATTATTTGCTTGGAGTAGAAAAAAGTAAAACGCTTGATGTGGCTAAATTAAGCGAAACACAGGTCGATGCCGTCCGCAGGATCATTGCGGAATTTGATCAATCGTGTAAAAAATAAACCGCCGTGTGCAGTGAAATGCAGCGGCGGTTTTCTTTATGGGTTTCATAAAAGAACTTCCCATTCTTGCCGGTGTGAATCGTCAAGAATGGGAAGTTTGCTTATCCAATCACACGAATTGTCTTGATTTCAAAATTGGTAAGCGGAAAAGTTACTTTGCCGTCGATGACTTTAAGCTCGGATTCGTTGTTTTCAAGCATATCGCAGAGATAAGCCATTTTCACATCAAAGCCGAAATCCAGCGTAACAGATGTCTTGTGGTTGGCGCTGTCGTACAGACGGACAATATACCCGTTTCCGTCCTCGGCACGTTTGAAAGTATCGATGACAGCCGATTCGGCGCTTGAAATGACCGGCGTGAAACGATTCGGAAGTGTACCGGACGTGTTTGCCGAAATCTCAAAGGCGGTCATGGGCTTGTTGAGCAAATAAGCGGTCTTTACCGTGTCGGAAAGCTCCACGGAACCGGTATGCGGATAGAGCGCATAGGTAAAACTGTGATGTCCGCGGTCGGCTACCGGGGAAGGATAAGTCGGCGCTTTGAGCAAGGATAGCTTCAACACATTTTCTTCACAGCTATACCCGTATTTGCAATCGTTGAGAAGCGCCGCGCCGTAATCGGATTCCGAAAGGTCGGCCCACTTGTGTGCACAGACTTCAAATTTTGCCTGATCCCACGATGTGTTGCGGTGGGTGGGACGGGAAACATGGCCGAACTGAATTTCGTATTTGGCAGCGTCCGTGCGGATGTCAAGCGGAAAAGCCGCTTTGAGGAGCACATGATCCTCGTGCCAGTCGATCGCGGTCTCAAAGCCGATAAGCTTGCTTGCCGGTGTAAGGTAAATAAACTGCGAGATCATTGAGTTACGGTAGTTCCGTGTGATCTTCACGCCGCTCTTGCCGGCCGTTTTAACTGTTTCGACCGATGAAACACCGTCGATGATCCACTTTTTCTGTTTGTAGTATTCCGTGATTTCCCATGCGTCGTAGGAACGCGGATAATCCTCATAAACCTCTAAAACATTGGCTTTCGCGCCGTCCGGAATCAACTCGCGCTTTTCGGCCTTGTCGTATACTGAAACGATGTGCATGTTTTCATCAAATTTCACGCGGACATGGTCGTTTTCAAGCGCTTTTTCATCCGTGTGGATCGCTGTGCATTCGGCCACTTGATTCGGCACAACGGCATAGCCGTGCGCCGGAATGTTTGCGGCGTAGATTTCCTTGCCACCGCATGTCACATAACCGCTTGTCTCAAATGGGGCAGGGTTGTATACGAACACGCCGCCGTCGGTTTGGATATTCTTGGCAAGAGCCGAAAGGGAAGCGTCAAGCATATTTTTTCCTTCGGTAAGAAGCGCGGCATATTCGCGTGCGCTGTCCTCATAAACCTGAGTGATGGACGAGCCGGGAATAATATCGTGGAATTGGTTTTTCAAAATGGTGTGCCAGCCGTCCGAGAGCTTTTCCACGGGATAAGCGGCATTTGTAAGAAGCTTGGCACATGCTGCGGCGCTTTCGGCATCCTGATAGAGATATTCGCATTTGCGGTTGTTCTTTTTGTTTGCCGCCTGTGTGGTGTACGTACCGCGATGCATTTCGAGATACAGCTCACCGACCCATTTGGGTGTAAAGCGAAGTTCTTTGGTGTTCTTTTGGAATTGCTCGTGGATCTCGGCAAGCGTATCAGCCGATCTTTTCATGGTGACTTTGGGAAGTCCCGGCAGACCTTTTTTGAGACGTTCATAGTTTTCGAGCATATGTGCGGTCGGACCGCCGCCGCCGTCGCCGAACCCAAAGGTGGAAAGGTGCGTGGAGGAATATTTCTTATCTACGTGCTTTTTCATGGAATCGACGATCATGGCCGGGTCAAGGCGTTTGACGTAGCTGTCAGACAAAACGGCAAATACTTCACTGCCGTCAATACCCTCCCAGACGAAGTTGTCGTGCGGAAACGTATCGGTTTCACACCAGGAGATCTTTGTCGTGAAGAAAGTGTTCACACCGCATTTTTTCAGAATCTGCGGCAGGGCTGCGCTGTAACCGAACACGTCGGGCAGCCATAAAATGTGATTTTCCGCGCCGAATTCCTCTTCCATGAATTTCTTTCCGTAAAGGATCTGACGGATCAAGCTTTCACCGCTGACGAGATTCGTGTCGGATTCTAACCACATCGCGCCCTCCGGCTCGAAGCGGCCTTGTTTGATACGCGTCTTGATTTTCTCATACAGTTCCGGATCGTTTTGCTTGACGTAGGCATATAGCTGCGGTTGACTGGACATGAAAATATAGTCCGGATATTTTTCCATTAATCGGATGACCGTTGAGAAAGAGCGTTCGGCTTTTTCCTCGGTCTGGGCGAGGGTCCACAGCCATGCAACGTCGATATGCGTGTGACCGATGAGGGAGATTGTGCCGTCCGCTGCGGGTGCTTTACCGCAGAGCTTGTCGAAATACTCCTCTTCCATAAACGCGTCAGCCGCTTTGACGCTCTCGTAGAATTCCGGCGAACGTAAACCGCGAAAGTCGAGTAACATGCATGCGCGGTCAAGCACACTGCACACGGCGGCATACGTCGAGGAATTCTTGTCGAGCAACTTCATGGCGGCAAAGGCAACACCAAGGTCGTAGTACAGCTTTTCGGCATCGTTATTCTTGGTGACAAGGGCAAAGCAGGGGAACAGAACAGCGTTGCTCATACCGGCATAAAAATAAATGCTGATATTCTTTTTGCTGGGCGTCAGTTCGATTTCTGTATGGTTGGTGTCAAGCCCTTGCAAGCAACTCTTTCCGTCGATAAATACCATGCCTTGGGGATTGGTCGCGTCCCAACTTCCCTCACGGCTTGTCGTTAAACGTAAATACATGCTTTCGTTGGCTTTTATAGGCGGAATCTCAACCGAAAAACGGAACCATGCATGCTCGTCTGCCGCAAATTCCATAGGCGCGCCGTTTACAACCGGTACAAAGCCTTCTTGGGGCGGACGGTTTTCGGTTTTGTAACCGCAGCGAACCATTTCTACGTTTTCAATCTTTTGCCAGCCGATTTCTGTGAATTCTTTTAATTTTTCGCAGGCAATGCGAATTTTTTCTTCAATAAAAGTCATAGGAAAACCTCCTGTATGTTTTTTTGTATACCAAACATTTTATATTGCTATCTTACAACATTTGCTCTTTTTTTGCAATATGTTGACGTGATATTCTTTTTATGGTATTATGATATTATCCCATGCACGAAACGGCTTAAATCCGAATTTTCATGAAAGAAGTGTTATCCATGGTAAAACGCCTGCTTGCCGAATATCATCTTGATAACGGTGCGGAATGCCGCTGCCGCCATGTAAAGAACCAGACGGAACGGTTTGTTCCGCATTGTCATGATTATTATGAAATCTTTTTAACGCTTGGCGGACGGGCAACGCATTTTGTCAACGGGAAAAGTCTGCCGATTTTACCGGGATATCTGATATTTGTCCGTAAAGATGATGAACATGATTATATGAACTATGACGGCTCTTTTGAATTCATCAATCTTGCTTTTTCGGAAAACACGTTGGAGAAACTGTTTGACTATCTCGGCGAGGGATTTCCGGCAGCGCATTTGCTGGAATGTCCTTTGCCGCCTGTTGTGAAGCTGGCGGAAAAAGAGACGCGTAACCTTCATATGAAGCTTGCCGAATTGAACACCGTCAATTTTATGGATAAGGCGAAACGGAAAATGAAAATGCGCGCGCTGCTTGTCTATGTTTTTTCCACATTCTTTTCCGATCTCCGTACCGGCGATGCCAAAAACGATGTGCCGTTCTGGCTGGAAAACGCCTATGAAAAAATGCATAGCCCCAAGAATTTCATCGGCGGAAAACAACGTTTTTTCGAGCTGTGCGGCGTGACCAGGGAACATGCCTCCCGTTCGTTGAAAAAGCACTATGACGTAACGCCGTCGGAATATGTCAATGATTTGCGGCTTTCGTACGCGGCCGGCCTTTTTCTGTCCAGTAACCTGAGTGCAACGGATGTATGTTTTGAGTGCGGCTTTCAGAATGTTTCTTGGTTTTATAACGCTTTTACACGAAAATTCGGCCTGACCCCTGCCAGATATCGCGAAAAGTGGCAACAGCTATCGGAATAAACAAAGCTGCCATATTCTCATGCTCGCTTTCTTGCCCTTTGAACCCAAAGTCTCTCTCGCTCAAAGAGCACGGTCAATCCCGATTTGTATTTCAATTTAATTAAAAAAATGGGCAATTCCGATTGGAATTGCCCATTTACTGTACCGATTATGCGATTTTTTCTTGCCCGCACCGATTTTAGCATCAAAGAATGAAGGTTTGATGTAAATCGCTGTTTTTTTAGTTTTTTATCAAATGAAGTACGTTCCGTCTATTTGGTAAAACGGTACATCTTTACATCATCTTAATAGAGCTTTGCGCCTGCCGGAATGTGGTCATCAACCATCAGAAGATGGAGCTTTTCTTCGCCTTCTTCTTCGTGAACAGCACTGAGGAGCATACCGCAAGAGTCAATGCCCATCATAGCTCTCGGTGGAAGATTTGTGATAGCAATAAGAGTC
>CAKSOW010000059.1 GCA_934479825.1 uncultured Eubacteriales bacterium | reverse complement strand
GAACTGATCGACAGGTATATTTACTTCTATAACCACGAACGCATCCAAACAAAAACGGGAGTGGCACCGCTGTCGCTGCGCCACTCCGCTTAAAACTCAATATCCTACATGGAGGCTTTTTGTGCTGTCCGCATAATCTGGTGCGGTTCAAGTTATTATTATCCTACATCAGGGGGGATTTTGTCTATTGTCCAGTTTTACTGGTTCGGTTCAGGGTGCTTTTTTGTTTTGATTTGAATTGGAAATCAATTAAGGGTATCCGGCCAAACAGAGGGTCCCATGGTAATACACAGCTCCATAAGATCCGTTCGAATTCTAAGTACTGCATATTCAAGCGGCCCCAGATTGCATGCTGCAATTCTGCGGCTGTTCAGTAAAGGCGTCCCCGGGGATATATGCAAAATCTGTGAATCTACCAAATCAGCCGCAGCTGCAGAGAGGTATTCGGTACATCCCTGATAATCAACATTATAATTGCGGACCAGAAAAGGATATAAGTCCCAAAACTGCTCGGTGTGTTGATCTAATCCCGGAAAAAAATCCGTGCGAACATAGTTGTTTAAAAACATCAAAGGGGTTTCTCCGCTGTAAAAAATGCGCTGTACGCGAAAAACGGGAGTATTAAGTTTAACCTGAAGTGCTTCTGATACAACTTTATCGGCCGGGACAGTGTTAATGTACATACCGCGCGCAGACATTTTTTCCGGGTTTGGAACGTTTACATGACGAATGGAAAGAGTATTTTCAAAATGGTGCAGTCTGGAAAACTCAAAGGTTTCGGATGGGTAGATATTTTTCAGAACCATAGTTCCGTAGCCCTGTCGTACCTGTACATACCCTTCTTCAGAAAGCTTGGCAATGGCTCTGCGTACAGTTGTGCGGCTTACAGAGTAAATTCGTTCCAGCTCCGGCTCCGGAGGCAAAAATGTGCCGACCGGGTAAACATTATCTTTTAGTGCTTGCAGAATTTCATCATGTACACGCTGATATACTACCATTATACATCATCTCAATTTCTTTAACATCATATATTCGTCATGATATCATAATTTGACGCAAAGGTCAAATAAAATATATGCGAACAGACATTGATTTGCGGTAAAATGGTGCGATTGGTGAGAATTTGTCGAGCTTTACAAATATTTGCACTGCTTTTGTTGCAGTTAGTCAATTGACGCCGGAAAGATCAACTGATATGATGTTTAAGTAATGAGTAAGTGATGTTTTAATAACCTGTGAGGTGATTGGATATGTTGTTGATAGGTGGTTACACGCATTATCCGGTCGGAATTCCGGCCAAGGCGGGAGAAGGCGTTGCATTGTTTCGGGAAGAGAACAATACGGTTGAAAAAATAATCCCGGCAGAAAATCCTTCTTTTTTAGCTTCGGACGGCTCCGGCGGATTTTTTGCGCTGAAGGAGTCGGACAGCGGCTTATTGCAGCATTTTGTTCCGAACAGTTCTGAAGGCTCATTTTCGTCTGCGGCGAAAATAGCGTTTCCCGGAGCCGGAAGCTGTCATCTTTGTGTTAAAGACGGAAAGACCGTTTATGTGTCCAATTACCTTTCCGGCACACTGAGTGTTATCGGGGTTACGGATACCGAGATGATTTTGCTTCAGAATTTGGAGTTTTCGGGCAGCGGACCGGTAGAAAAAAGACAGGAACATTCTCACATTCATTCCTCAATTCTCTCTGAAAGCGGTCATGAACTGTTCGTCGCCGACCTTGGCGGCGATAAGATTTACCGATACGCAGTTGAAAAAGACGGCAGCTTAACCCCCTTTGCACAGCAGCCATATATCTTAACACCTGCCGGATCAGGACCGCGTCACATGGCTTGGAATAAAAACATTCTTTATGTCACGGCGGAGCTGAGTAATGAAATTCTTTCGATTCGGTTTGATTCCGATGGTATCGGCTCTGTTGTGTCCGAAATTCAAACGACGGCAGAGAAGGGCAGCCAAATTTTGACCGCGCATATCTGTTTTTCTGAAAGTCGAAATAAAATCTACGCTTGCGTACGTGGGACAGATGAAATAGTATGGCTTGTGCCGGAATCCGATCCTGCGGTTTTGACATTGCAAGGCCGATGCAGCAGCGGAGGCAAATTCCCGCGCCATTTTCTGTTGAGAGAACGGGAAGATAAAATTTATTGCGCGAACCAGCTGTCCTCAGAGCTGACCGTTTTTGATCTGAATGCGGAAGGAGTACCACGGCTGAAATGTGCTGTGCCCATGCCGGGTGCCGCAATGGTACTGTCCGTTTGAAAGGCATAGCACAGGAAAAATAATATATAAATCTAACATCACCAAGGAGGAGCTTATATGGCCAAAATTGCAATTATTACCGGTGCCAGCCAAGGCATTGGCCGCGGTATTGCGCTGCATCTTGCGCGGGCAGGATATGATATTGGTTTTTCTTATTGTTCTGCACAGGAGCAGGCAGAAAGCCTTACCGCACAGATTGAGGCATTAGGCAGACGCTGCAGGGCGTACCGGGCAGATATGTGCCAAAGCGGTGCCGGACCGGCCTTTGTAAAACAGGCAGCTGAAGAGCTGGACGGCTTGAATGTGCTGGTAAATAATGCCGGCAGAACGCGAATGCAAAGTATTTTGGATTTGACACCGGAAGTTGTTGACGAGCTGATTAATCTTGATTTGAAAAACAGCTTGTTCTGTATGCAGACCGCCGCAAAAATTATGATTGAGCGCAATATACGAGGAAGTATTGTAAATATTACTTCCAGTCGTGCAGAACGTGCTTATCCTGAAGATGCGGTTTACGGCGGTGTAAAAGCGGCTATTCGTCGAGCAAGCCAATCGGCGGCGCTTGATCTTGCGCCCTACGGCATCCGAGTTAACTGTGTAGCACCGGGCGCCATTGCCATACGAAGCAAAGAATATTTAGCGAAGCTTAAATGGATTCCCACGGATTTTTGGGAAGAACTGGGAACGCGCATCCCGCTTGAACGCTCAGGCACGCCGGAAGATGTGGCAAACGCCGTTGCGTTTCTTGCCGATGAGCAGTCTGATTACATTACGGGCGAAACAATTCGGGTCGACGGAGGCCTGATTTTGCCCGGTATGCCGGAAGGAAGAAACAGCACCTCTTGGGGTGCCCGTAAAAAAGAGGAATAATCCATGGGAATTGAAATTCGTGATGTTCGAGTAATCTGCACGGCTCCGGAAGGCATCAGTCTGGTCGTGGTGAAAGTACTGACTAATGAACCGGAGCTTTATGGTTTAGGGTGTGCTACCTTTGCACACCGCTATCGTGCGGTTGAAACCGTTATTAATGACTATTTGAAGCCTTTTCTGATCGGAAAGGACCCTGCCGATATCGAAGATATCTGGCAATCGGTCATGGGAATGAGCTATTGGCGCAACGGACCGGTGCTTAATAATGCCCTGGCAGGTGTGGATATGGCACTGTGGGACATCAAAGGCAAGATGGCGGGAATGCCCCTTTATCAGCTTTTTGGCGGCAAATGCCGCCCTGCGGTTCCGTGCTATACCCATGCCGAAGGCGCTTCGGCAGATATCGTTGTTGAGCGCGTTGCAGCATTAAGAGAGCTGGGCTATCGGAACATTCGTGTACAAGCCGGCGGCTACGGTGGCGGTAAGGGCGCTCAAATTCATAAACCGGAAAATCCGCCGAAGGGTGCATATTTTGATCCGAAAGCTTATATGCGCACGACTCTGAAAATGATGGAAAAACTTCGTTCGGTCTATGGCGATGAAATTGAACTTTGCCACGATGCTCACGAGCGTCTTGCACCGATTGATGCGGTGAATTTTGCTAAAGCCCTGGAGCCGTATCATCTGTTGTTCTTGGAAGACGCCCTTCCGCCTGAGCAGTGCGATTGGTTTAAAATGATTCGCCAGCAATGTGCTACACCGATTGCGATGGGTGAACTGTTTAATAATCCGCATGAATGGAGACATTTGGTACAGGAACATCTGATTGATTATATTCGTGTTCATATCAGTCAGATCGGCGGTATTACTCCGGCGAGAAAGCTGATTGCACTGTGCGATGCATACGGTGTCCGCACCGCGTGGCACGGCCCTGTCGATATGACCCCCATCGGTCATGCCGTCAATCTGCACATGGATATTTCAAGCCCGAATTTCGGAGTTCAGGAATGGGCGGACAGCTTTACCGGTCTGTATGCGCAGCTTAACGGTCAACTGATGACCGAAATGTTCCCCGGAATGCCGCAGCGTCGAGACGGATACCTTTATTTAAGCGATCGGCCGGGTATCGGTGTGGACTTTGATGAAAAATTAGCCGCAAAATATCCTTGCAAGCCCGGTGCCGTTTCATGGGATTGGATGCTTGCCAGGCTGCCGGACGGAACTTCGGTTCGTCCGTGATTGGAGGTAATCTGTTTATGCCTAAATATAACCCGAATCCGTTATTTCCGAACGAACCTTTATTTGAGATCCATGATTTTTCCGAGCTTCCGAAATCGCCGAGATACACACTGTATTGCAACGGTCAGGAGCAGACCGTTTACCACACGGATTCTTTTGATTACGCGATTGTAGTGCGCCGCGATGATGCTCCCGTTTCCGTAGAGGTTTGTGTTTCGGACAGCTTTAAAAAAGCCGTTTTGCGCCCTCAGTCTTTAGAAATTCCGTTTGACAGAGAAGAAAATCATATTCGATTTTCGCTTCCGTATAAAGCAAAGGTGAGCCTTGAATTGGATAACGATTTGAAGCGACCGCTTTTGATTCTTTCCAGCTGCTATGTTGCGCCGCGTTCTAAAGGCGAAACCTATTATTTCCGGAAAGGACAGATTTACAATGTCGGAAATCTGGAGTTAAAGTCCGGGGAAAGCGCTTATTTAGAAGAAGGCTGTGTGGTTTGCGGCCGTATTTATTCGAATATGGCCGATAATGTTCGTGTCTCCGGAAACGGAATTCTTTACGGAGGCGTTTGGCATAAGCCGGATGAAAACGGCGGTCGCCTTATGGTGTCTTTTTATCTCGGCAAGCACATTCTTGTTGAAGGAATTTCCGTGGTGGACAACGGTGTTTGGAATGTGGTGCCGGGGGCTTGCAGAGACGTTATAATTCGCGATGTAAATATTATGTCTCGTCTTGTTACCGGCGACGGCATTGATATTGTCGGTTGCGAAGAGGTTTTGGTAGAGGATTGCTTTATTCGGGCCTGCGATGACTGTGTTTGCATCAAGGCCTGTGCGCTTCCCGGTCCGGCAGCCTGCTGCAATGTGCGGGATATCAAGGTTCGGCGCTGCGTTCTTTGGAATGCCGAACCGGGCAATGCATTGGAAATCGGCTATGAGCTGCGCTGTAATGAGGTTTCAGATGTTGTCTTTGAAGATTGCGACATTATTCATTGCGAATATGAAGGCAATCAGTCCGGCGGCGTTTTGACCATTCACAATGCGGATCGTGCAAAAGTTCATAACGTACGTTACGAGAATATTCGTATTGAAGATGCGCAGGAGAAGCTTGTAGATATTAAAATACTCGATTGCAAGTATTCGTTGGATCGTGTTCGCGGTGATGTGGAAAATATTGTATTCCGCAATATTGATGTTACGGGTCCGCTATTCCCCGTATCCATCATCCGCGGCTTTGAAATGACAAACGAAATGCACCGCCCGCGAGATATACGTTTTGAAAACGTGACCGTGCAGGGCCGGACAATGCACTCTGCAAATGAAATGCGCATGGTTGTTGAGCTGGCACACGAACTTCAATTTGAAGGAAGAGTAACGCTGGAGAAGCCGGAGTATTAAGTTAAGTTCCGCTTATCTGCGTTTTTCATATCCTTTACGCTGCAAATTTGAATAGGCGTACTCACGCAAGTAATGGTGAGTACGCTTGTTTTGCATTTTTAAACACTTATTTCTCCGGGTTACGGCAACAGAAAGTTATACTGTGTATAAAATATAGAAATTCGAAATTTTTTGAAGGAAAGGTGACCGCAAATTGCAAGTGCAAGTTGGACACGTGCACGGTAGAACTTCGTGAATCAGAGCGTCGGTCAGGATGGAAGCC
>CAKSOW010000058.1 GCA_934479825.1 uncultured Eubacteriales bacterium | reverse complement strand
TTCCTTTTGTGTCCATCCTTTTTTTGCTTGCACTTACATTGTAAATTCAAGGAAGCAAAAAGAACGTAAAAACGTCCCTTTGTGTTACTTTTCGTAAAAGCGAAAAAGTAACGTCAAAACCGGTACGGATTTTTTGAGGCAAGCCAGACAACCTGCTCCGCGCAGGTCGCACCGAGCGAAAAAGTTACATTATATTTGGCATCCTCATTGACACGTGTGGCACGAAGTAATATCCGGTTTTCTCCCTTGCGCAACTTCACATTCTCTATGTGTACATTTTCTGCTGTCCAGTTGTCGCAGGTATCGCGAGTCCCTAGGCATTCCCCGTTGACATACAGAGAAAACGGCGCACTGTGCCCAATCTGAATGCAAACCGTCATATCGTCGGGCGCTATAAGAATCCGTGAAAGATAAGCCGTGCACGGCCCGCGAAATCCGAAGAAATCCGAAAGCCGGAAACTGTCCTCCCGAACATTGGCTATGGTCTGTTCGACAACCTCGTCAGCATACTGTCTGTCAAGCGGCGCAAAAAGCGCTTTTTCATCTGCAAAATCCGTTTTTGTATCCGGGAAAAAGTTTAAGTGAAAGTGTCTGGTTTTATCCGTGTTCGTGCCGGGAATGCAGGATTCTTTCATAAGCGCGGCATAAGGATATTTTTCGGGAAAATGCTCCAAAATGCGTTCTGTGTTGCAGACCGGCTCGGTACGCCAAAAAGGTCCGGTGAGTTTCCACGGAACCGCCCCGGCAAGCCCAAACGACGTTTCAAGCACCGGCTTTCCGTTTTCCGTCACGGTAACGGGAAACAGATTCCGGTCATAAACAATCTCCACATCGTCCGGCAGGAAAAACTCCGCCTCTACCGCCGTTTTTCCGTTCGGGACAAGTTCCAGATCAAAGCGCGGCATCCGGCAGAGAATACCGCCTGCGTTTCCGATGTTCACGGTATAAGAGCGTGAAAGCGATGTGCGGTTTTCCAAGTGAAACGTTACTTTTTTTGTTTCACCGAGCGCAATCGAGGGATCCATTTTCTCATATTCGACAAACAGACCAAGCTCCGGCTGTTTTTCAAAGGTAAACGAGACATCCGGCGCACCGGTAAAGGTCGTTTCCCGGTTGACGTTTTTGCTGAATTCCACGCCGATATGCGCGATATCTTCGGCAAGGTCGAAAATCTTATTGCTGCGGCGCCGGCTCTTCACGCCGAGCGCATAGGTGATTTCGGTCAATCCATACGCGCGGATCAATTCATCCGCACCGCGCAAAATACCGATTACCGCTCCGGCCGTCGCGCAGGTACAATCAGTGTCAAAGCCGCAATTGAGCGCTAACATGCTGGTCTTGATGATATCGCCCTCGCCTAAAAGCAATGCCATTAACGTAATGCCCATGTTCTGGAACATATTGGTGCAATCCGGATGCCCGTAACGGAAAAGCAGCTTTGTCAGAACAATTTTGCTGTCCTTATACTGTTCGCAAAGCTCCAAGACAAACGTCACAAGCGCATAAAACGGCGATTCTTCGGGTACTGCGGCAAGCGCTTGTCGGATAAGTTCGCTCATCGTGTCCGTTTCATCGGCAAAATAGGCCTCGCTTTCCAAGGCCGCCAAAAAGCGTTCGGCATCGATTGACGCGCCATAGTGATCCAAGCAACCGTCGCGCGAAGCAAACTCCGCCGCAAGCATCGGATTTCCTGCCGCCACCGCCGCCCAGATTTCCGAACGGATCGGACAGCCCATGCCGCTTATATAATAGTCGTTGCAGAACCGCCCCGAAACCGGCGGATAAATGCCGCGCTTGAAGTTTTTCCGCATAACCGCGTATTCTCCCGGCGAATAGGCACAATGAGTAACAAAGCGTTCGAGAAGGTCGAACGAAGTAAAGGACGCACCCTTTTGCTCCAGCACATCCAGCCACAGGATTTGCAGGTCAAGATCGTCGTTAGGCAATTCACAGTTGATCATTTCCGGCATAAACGGCAATTCCATCGGCATTTTGACGCCCTCATGCGGAGCGCCGATGTTTCCGGAAACCGCTTTCCCGACAAAGCAGCCGTATACTTTGTCAAGATAAGTCTTGTACGATAAATTACGCATAAATACTCTCCTTTTTGTTTGGAATCTGCCGATAAAACCCGGCAGGATGATTTTCCGCGTTTATTATAACAAGCCGGATTTCTTTTTGCAAGCCTTTTATGCGTTTTTTTAAAAAAACGGATTTTCTGCCAAAAAAGCAGATTTTTAGGAACAAAAAACATTCTTCTTTCGTCTTTCAGGTGTAAATGTCAGAAATTTGCCGAAAAATTGCTTAAAAACTCATTAAAATTTCAAAAAACTCTTGTGCAAAATCAAAATATAGTGTATTATATAGTTAATAATAACTATTTGTAGGGTTTTCTGACAAAACAGAAAGGATGAACGCTATGAACAAAATGAAACTCGCCGTGCGTCTTGCCGTATCGGTGTGCACAGCGGCACTTTTTGCCGGGGCGCTCTCGGCCTCTGCCGCCGGACTTTCCGACCTCGGAGGACATTGGTCGAAAGACTATGTGGAATACGGGGTGAAAAAGGGCTACATAAACGGCTACGAGGATGGCACCTTTAAACCGGACAACTCCGTCACGCGTGCCGAATTTTCCAAAATGATAAACTCCGCGGTCGGCATTTCCAAGACCGCCGACATATCTTTCCGCGATGTGGAATCCAACGCCTGGTACTACAAAGAAGTCCGCAAAGCGGTCTACGCCGGTTACACCAACGGATATGAGGACGACACGTTCCGCGCGGAAAACCAGATCACGCGCGAAGAAGCCGCCGTCATTCTTTCAAGACTTGCCACGCGTTCCGAAAGAACCGGACGGCTCTCCTCTTTCAAGGACGCCGACGATGTTGCCGATTGGGCCACGGACGCTTTCAAGCTTGCTTACGCCAAAGGCTATATCAACGGCGACGAACAGAACCGCTTAAACCCGAAAGGTCTTTTGACGCGCGGTGAAGCGGCCAAGATTATTTATTCGCTCATCAATACGGAAAATATCCGTTCCGACGACTATACCGTCCGTACATCCAGCGCGGTATGCTCGGAAACCATTTTTACCGGCGACGTCATCTTTTCTCCGCTGTTCGGCAACGGGTCTTTGACGCTTGACGGCTGCCGGGTTCTCGGTTCGGTCAAACTTTCCGGCAAAGGCGGCGCAAGCGTGTCCGTCAACGATTCCTCGCTTGCCATGATCGAAGTGACCGCCGGTTCGCCGAACATTTCCCTGCAAAGCAGTTCGGCTAAATATGTGCGTCTCGAATCCCCGGCCACACTTTCCGGATCGGATTACGGTACCGTTTACTTAACCGGAGAAAAGCTGATCTCCGGCACGGTGGAAATCACTGCCAAGCCCGAAAAGGTCGTTGTTTCGGCAAGCTCGATCGTACGCTTTGATGATCTTCCGGCTTTGGAGATCGCTAAAAAGGTCTCAACCACCGTTCAGAGCGGCAACATCACCTCCATGTCCGTTGCTTCGGACGCGGCCGGCAGCGTGATCACGTTGGCAAACGACGTATATGTGAAAGACTTAATCGTAAACGGCGCGGTTTCCTTTATGGGCAGCGGCGAAATTGAAAACGCACGCAACAATGTAAGCGGCGTTTCCTACGAAACCAAGCCCAACAAGACCTCCGGCAAGGATTCCTCGTCCTCCTCCGACGACAAAGACGGCTCTTTCTCGCCGACGTCCCTTTCGCCCTCCAAGAGCGCAACGGGCGTTTCGGTCGGCACAAACATCATCCTTTCGTTTAACCGCACCCTTTACAACGATGACGGGGATTCGCTCACGGCATCCTACGTAATGAAGAACGTAGAGCTCCGCCGCTCCTCCACAACCGGAACCAAGATTGATTTCGATGTTTCCCTCTCCTCTGCACGCCGTCAGATCACATTGATTCCCGATGAAGATCTCGATTCCGGCACGCGTTACTACGTTATTATGAAATCCGGCGTTCTGACTGACGCGGACGGTAACGAAAACACGTCCCTTTCTTACAGCTTTACCACCGCTTCGTCCTCCTCTTCGGATTCCTCTTCTTCCAAGATCACGTTCTCTCCGAAAGACCGTGCCACCGGCGTTTCGACTTCGGCCAATTTAACCATCACGTTCGCGTCGGCTGTAACGGATATCGACGGCAACACGCCGTCCTCCTCCTATCTGTCACGCCAGATTATTGAATTACGCGAAAATACGACAAGCGGCACGAAAGTTTCTATCTCCGCCTCTCTCAGTTCTTCGCGCAAGGTCATCACCGTAACGCCCGAAGAAGCCTTAAAGACCGATACCCGTTACTATCTCATCATCAACAGCGGCAAACTTATGTATTCTAACAAAGCCAAAGTATCGCGCACCTACATCTATTTCAACACTTCGGATGAATTAGACGTCACGGTGACGCCCGCCAATGCCGCTACCGGCGTTGCAACCGACGAAGAGATCAAGCTCACGTTCAACGATGAGATCTACCGTCCGTCCGGTTCAAACGTCACCACAAGCTATCTGTCTGAGCAGGCTATCGAACTTCACAAATCGTCCGCGTCCGGCACAAAGATCGATTTCACCGCCATCATCGCCTCCGACCGCAAGACCGTTCGTCTGATTCCGTCGGAACTGGAACCCGGCACACGCTACTACATCGTCATTCCGGCCGGAAAGATTGCAACGGAAAACGGTACGGAAAACAAAAAGCTTACCAGCTATTTCACAACGGCAAGCTCCATGACGCCGGCCTTTGACCCCTTGAACGGCAGTAAGGATGTTTCGCTTTCGGACGACATCGTCATCAAATTCACCGAGGCGCTCTTTGACAAGACCAAGCAGCCGATCACGCCGGAATATGTCACCGCACAGGCCGTTGTCTTTAAAAAGAATTCTTCCTCCGGTGCAGCTGTTCCCTATGAAGCGCTCATCTCTTCCGACTACAAGAGCATTACGCTGAAACCCAAAACGCCGCTCACAGCCAACACGTCTTATTACGTCGCGGTCAACCGCAGCTCTTTATACAACGAAAGCGGCAAAGCCAATGCCGCCGGCTCTACCCTCTTCAAGACCTCCTATTCCAACGCACCCGATTTTCTGCCGTACAACGGCGAAAAAGAGGTTGACGTAGCTACCACGATCCAGATCACGTTTGACCGCAAGATGTACGCCATCGGCGGTGCGGAAATCTCGTCAAGCTACATCCGCAACAACGTTGTTGAGCTGTATAAAAACGGTTATGACGGCACAGCCGTTCCTTTCACCGTCACGCTCAGCTCCGACAAGCAGACTATCACCGTAAAACCCAATGCTAAATTAGCCGGTGATACCGATTATCTTGTCGTATTGCGCAAAGCGTCGCTGGAAGACTCCGGCGGCAACGAAAACGCCTTGTACACATCGACCTTTACAACAGCCGAAGCGATCAGCACCGGCGTCACCATTACCCCGGCCAACCGTTCGACCGGCGTTGTTCCCACCACTTCCATCACCGTGGAATTCGACAGCCCTGTTTTCCGCTCCGGCGGCAGTATCGTATCCAGCTCGTATTTGGTCAACAACGTATTTGAACTGCGCAAAGGTTCTTCCTCGTCCAGCGCCAAGATCGAGTGCACGGCGGAAATGGATTCTCAAAACCGCATTATGACGGTAACGCCTGTCAAGCCGCTTGACAACAGCACGACTTATTATTTCCGCATTCTCTCCGGTTCTCTGCAATACAGCGATGGCACGACCAAAGTTCCGGCCAACACCGTCTACTTCTCCACCAACGACGGCAAACCGGTACTCACCTCCATCAAGGTTTCCGAATCCGGTGCATCGCACCTCATCGCCGAAGTGGTTTCTGCGTCTGACGGCGTTGTGACAGTCACCGCCTATGACGGCAACAAGGCGGTAAGCTCGGCGGAAAGCTCTGTTACGGCCAACAAAGCCGCTCATATCACCGTGACCGGCCTTGCCAGCAACCATGCCTACACGTTAAGCGCTACCGTACAGGACGCAAGCGGCGCCGTTTCTTCCGTGCGCTCCATAAGCGGAAAAACCATTACGCCGTTCACCTTTGCCATTGAGGGCAAAACCGACACGACCATTACGGTAAGCGTCAATGCACGCTGCGACGGCACGCTCGACCTCACCTATACCGACCGCAAGACCGGCAAAAAAGAAACGCGCGTCACCGGCCTGCTCTTAAAGGAAGGCGCCAAACGTGAATTCGTAATCGACAACCTTGCAAGCAGTACAGAATATGATGTCACCGCCACCTTTACCGATTCGTTTGACGGCAGTTTCACGCTATCCGACCGTGCAACAACCTCCGCGCCCCAGAAAGAAGTCTTGGAGATCACCGGTTTAACGCTTGTTTCCTCGACTGGGGACACGTATGAAGCCACCATAAAGGACGGCAAAGCATCGCTTACCATCGAAAAAGCGACCCACATCACGCTGACCGGTCAATCTTCGGTTGCAAATGCCACTTTCACCTTTGACGGCGGTGAACCCGTTAAGCCGGATACCGCTTCGCAGAACATTCTCGTCACACCCGGCGAAGACAAGACCGTGACGGTTGAATTGACTTCTGCTGTCACAGGCGCTGTGGTCAAGTGTGCCTTAACGGTTTCAGTCAACGGATAAACTGTATCAGACGCTGCAAAACTCTGTTTTCCGACACACCAAACTCCTCCCGAAAAACGGGAGGAGTTTTTATTTGTCCGTGCCAAAAACTGATCGGAGGCTCTTCAAAAGGATTGCCGTATTTGCGGCAAAAGCGCGCTCCTAATGGAAACTTTTTGAAAATAACACTTGATTTTTTTATGTTTTATGTTATACTATAATTATTCATTTCATTGAATATTTATAAGACCTGCTAATAAAAGTCAAGCCATAAAATCAAAAAAATTAAAGAAACTTTGGATGTAAAAAATGTGGC
>CAKSOW010000057.1 GCA_934479825.1 uncultured Eubacteriales bacterium | reverse complement strand
TTGGCTGGCTTTCTCCTTTTGAATCTTTTTACAATTTGCTCTTGCACTTGACTTGAAAATTCAAGCAAGCGAAAAAGCAACATTAAAACCGTCCCTTACTTGCTTTTCGCGAAACGAAAAGCAACATAAAAAGTCCCCTTTGATACTTTTCGGGAAAAAGTAAAAGATGCACGCCGGTTTGAATGCTCAAACCAGCGCGCATCAAAATCAAAATTCTTTTGCCACACTTTTCTTTTAAGAAAAGTGGGCGAGGTTTAAGGGCGAGCAGCCCTTATTAGACCCCGATCTTCTTCGGACAGATGTCCGCATAGTCGCAGTAGTCGCAGGGAACATGCCCCTTGGCCCCTTCGGGGAACGCGCGCTTGTCACCGCTTATAATGCCGCTTGCGGCTGTTTGCGCAAAACGGGCCGATTCCTCCAAAAGCCCCTCAAATTCGTCCTCCGGAAGGACGTTTGCGGCATTTTCCGCAAGTTCTCCGGCTTTGAGTTTGACCGGAATATAAGCGCCGCTGCCGGTGGAATCCATGGCGAAAATGATATCTGCATCCGCTACTAACAGTCCCGATACATCGGCTTTGTAATCTAATTCATCCCGGTCCCCGGCCACGGATAATACCTTATCCTTGTCGGAAATGTTGGGATTGGCTACATGACTGTACAGAACGCCGGCCGGATATACGTCGCCGTAACGCCCCGACCCGTTTCGGACAAGCGTGTAGAGATAGAGTAACATTTGCAGATTGAAACCGCGGCGGATGTCGGAAAGATCAAATCTGGTACTGCCGGTCTTATAATCGACAATACGCAGATAATTCTTCCCGGAATGGATGTCATGATAGAAGTCCACACGGTCGATTTTTCCGATGATCTTTAAGGCCTTTCCGCCCGCCAGGGGCAATGTGACCGGCTTTACTTTTCCGTCCTCGCCGATAGGGAGCTCAAAATCGACCGGTTCAAACCGGCTTACCTGCAATTCCTCGCAGAGCAGTTTGCAAAGCGGCACGAGCGCGCGCTCCGTCTTGGCAAACAGGTACACAAACCGGCCGCTTAGCGCACTCCCGGCCTCCGGCATGAATCGTTTCAACAGTTCTTCTAACTTTGCATGGATAAGCGTTTGAAGTTCGCTTTCGTCAAACGGATTCCCTGCCTTGGAGCGTGCACAGATTTCCGGCACAAGTTCTTCTAAGACGGCGTGTATGATGTTTCCGCGTTCGGAGGAACCGACACGGCCGACCGGTTCGGGAGAGAGTTTCAACGTATAATTGCAGAAATAGGAAAACGGACATTGCCGGAAACGCTCCAATTTCGAGTAGCTGCCGGTTAAGGTATCCCCATACAGCGCCGAAACCGTTGCGTCGGAAAGCTTTTTCTCGGAGGAATCGGAACGCTCTATGGCGGCAAGCCGTGCGGCATAGTCAGGTTTGTCCGCGAAATAGGCGCGCACAGTTGCTTTTTCTACCCCGTCGGGAAGCGTTAAAAAGGTATCGAATAAAGATTTGTCGCTGACGGCGTTTTCAAGCATTCCGGTTTTGCTTCCGTCCGGATAGGGGGTGACAACGGCTCCTGTCATTTTTCGCAAAAGCGAAATCAGAATGGAGGGATACCGTTCCTTTTCCTCCAAGGAACCGGTTTCGTAGAACACATAAGCGCCGTCGCTCGCTGAACAGAGCGCCGTATAGGCAAGAAACAGCTCGTCAAAAGCCTTGTCTGTATCCAATTCGGCAAGCTCCACGCCATGGGCTCGCAATAAAGTACGTTCCGCGTCGCGAAAAACGTCCCCGGATTCCGGTTTGGCCGGAAAAACACCGTCGTTGACGCCGAGCAGAATGACATATCGGACTCCGTCGGTGCGCATGAGCGTGACGGGTGAAAAACGCACCTGATCGAGCAGTTCCGGAATTTTTCCGACGCTCATATTCTTGATGACCGCACGGAAGAGGTCGTAAAACCTGCGCGGTGAAATGGCTTCGTTGCCGAGCGTCAGTGTCATGGTGTCCAACGCGCGGCATAACAGATCAAGATATTCGCCGTCGGCACGGTCGTCAAAGCGGTCGCCGCCCGAAAGGCGCGCGATGTTGACTGTTAAGTCATATACGGTGTGCGCAATATCCGATACGGTTTTTGCCGCGTCCAACCCTTGCGAAAAAGCGTCGAGACAGGAGAGAATGCCGTCATGCGCCTCGGTTATGGCCGATAAAAGCGCGGCATCCGGTTTTCCGTCGCGCATACCGGCCGGATTCATGTGCCAATCTTCGTGAAAATAGGCTTTTCCATGGATGTTCCAGGTATGTATGTAGAGGTCGAGTTTGTCGGCCGCGTCGTCGGACAGCCCGGAAAGTCCGGTTTTTAAATAGCCGGACACGGCTTCAAGGCTCCATGAAAAGGCGGCTTCAAAAGCCGAACAAACAAGCGCGGCGGCAGGCGTTGAGGAAAGGTCGGTGGCTTTGTCAAATGCATAGGGAATTCCGGCATTTTCAAAGGCTGTGTCCAAAATGCCGTCATAATCGGCGATGTTCCGGGCGCAAAGCAGTATCTCACGCGGCAGAACGCCGGAACATAAAAGATCGCTTACGGTGCGTACTGCAAGTTCCGATTCGGCATAAATATCGGCACAGGCAAAAAGCTTTATGCCGTCATACGGCGTTTCGGGCAGCGGTTCAGACAGGGCGGACAGTGAAAAATGCTGTGCGAGGTGGGCGAGTGCGGAATGCGGAGCGTGTTTTTTGTTTTCGGTAAGATATATGTCTTTGACGGGAATTCCGTTCTTTTCAGCCAATTTCCGGCAGGCAAAAGCCGCGTTTTTGCCGCGCGCAAAACACTCATTTTCGCTTTTTTCACTGTTGCACAGAAATGTGATACAGGTTTCTTCCGCAGTTGTAAGAATTTTGCCGATGATGGCGAGCTCTTGCGCGGTAAAGCCGTAAAACGAATCGAAAAAGACGTGCTTTCCGGAGAAAAACGGGAAGCCGCACAGCGTTTCATACAGCTTGTCCAGTAAATCGCCCGGAAAATCGAGCGTCTGAAACATATAGGCGTCATAAGCGCGGTGGGCAAGAGCGACATCGTGCAGTTTGCCTGACAGCGTCTTTTCGCCGTGTTGGTCAAGGCTTGCACAAAGCGCGTCCAATTCGTTGGGAGAGATCCGGCAACGGTGCATTTCCGTGATCGTGACAAGCATTTTTTTGGCAAAATCTGCATCAGATGCAAGAGAGCCGTATTCCTCCAACAGGCTTGCCGACTGAGAAAGCACGTGCGACATGGCGAGTTCGCTTGCGGCTTTGTCCGGCACATGCCCCACAAGTCCGCCGCTTTCCCGGAAAACGCGGTTGCAGAGGCGTTTGAAATTGATGACTTCGATATACATATTGGCCGGGTTTCCCAAGCGGTCGATGAGAAACCGTTCCGCCGAAACGGCAGCTTGCTCGGGGACGACCAAAAAGGCTTGTTTTTTTTGCTTTACGCAGTCCTCCAAGCGTGAAAGGAGAGCCGCAGTCTTACCGGCGCCGTGCAGCCCGAAAATGCGTGTGAGCATGCGATTCCCCTTTAACTTTTGCGGCGCGCACGCATGACTTCACGAAGCCGTGCCAGTTTGCAGGCGCGCATATAGGCAAGCGCATAGAATTGGCACGGGGCAAGACCGGCGTAGATGTCATTTTCGTGGCGGTTGGGTCTGCCGTGGTGCGCATTGAGTTCAAAGGTGTACGGACCGTCGTAGGCGTGCTCGTCAAGGCGTGTGACAAAGCCCTCCCAGTCGCCGATTCCGTCGAACGGAAGCAAATGCAGGTCATCGTGCCAGGTGATTGAGCCGTTATAGTCGCGTATGCCGAGATTGTCATTGATATGGGTAGCAATCAGACGGTCGCCGTACAGCGAAAGCAGATCTTTACACCGGTTATAGCACATTTCATGTCCGGTATCCAAGCAGAAACCGACATTGTCAAGGTCGGAAAGCGATTCCATCAGTGCGGCAAGATATTCTTCTCCCTCGGTGTTTTCGAGTGCGATCTTCACACCGAGTTTTCCGGCTTCTTCGGCAACTTTGCGGAAACTGGCAAGGCCGTATTCGTTCGGCGTGTGGCTGTCATAGCCGATGAAAGCATGCATAACGACAATGGGCACACTGTGCGTAGCGGCATCGCGGACGCATTCAATGAGTTCGTCGGCGGCACTCTGATAGTCGGGCGTCCACATCTCGGCTGAGCGTCCGAAAGGTGCATGAACCGATTGATAGATGAGCCCAAGCTCATCCGCAAGAGTACGCGGTTCATCAAGCGAGCCTGTTTCCGTCCAACCGGTAAAGAAACCGTCAAAGCCGCTTTCTTTGATTTGGCGCAGTTCTTCGGAGAGAGGAATGTCAAACAGCCCTCCGGCGTTGATACAAAAACGGGTATTCCACATAAAAATCTTCCTTTCTTATATATACGGTGTATAAGGCTTAACGGTAGAACGCGTATTTGCCGATAAGAGGCAACGGTTCGGTTTTATCGGTGGTGGCGTTTACGATGCCGATAATCATGAACGCGAACACGACAAGCCCCGAAAGGGCGGAAAAGGCATAGACGATAAGCGAACCGGCGAAAGGAATCCAGCCGAGTGTAAAGCTCAATGTGCGCGTGATAGCGGAGCAAGCGGCGGAAACGATGGTGAGCAGCATGCCTTGTCCGCAGTGAAAACGCACAGTGGGATTATCTTTTTCCGGGATAAATAGGCTGATGAGAAATAAAAGGGGAATGTACGAAAGAATGTGAAAGATTTTGTTTTTTTGCATAGGAACCTCCTGAAAGTCGTTTTTCTTCATTTATATTATATTTATATTATAGCAATCTGCCGGAAGTCTGTCAATATGGAATCACTCTTTTTAAAGAAAAGGAAAAGGTTTCAGAAAAAGAAAACACTGGGTGTGGAATTTATCTTAAAATATGCCAAACGTATTGAAAAACGCGTAATTATATGATATAATATATAGATTTTCACATAATTTGGTGGCGTTCACGCAAAATTTACAATTAAATGTGCCAAACCTATTGCAAAACAAGGGCTTGTATGGTACAATATACAAGCTTGATGTGCGATGAAACGGGAGGTTGCGGCATTTATGCCGGTAATTTCCGTGGAGTATGTCCGATAAACGGGCGACAGCGAATACTGAACCGAAGCGCATGGATGCGGTTCCGGGGCGTTCCTTCAAGCAGGTGCGTTTCCGTCGCCGCCAAAAGGCAAAACCTGTTTTTGCCGCGGTATTCCGGCGTTTTGGGTATCATTCTTAAAACATCGGTCGCGGAACCGTCGGTGTTTTCCACCGAAAGGCCGTGCAATATGTGCCGGAGGTCTTTTGCGGACTTTTGGCGTAAGAACGGTATGCTGCCCGAATTCCCCTCGGTTTGAGGTCGAATCGGGTTTTTCATTCGGGAAGATAAAGAAACACCCGGGTGCGTGTTCAGACTTCACTGTGCCGCATTTAAAACGGTTCCTGCGTTTTAATCAAGCCGTGACGCGCAGGACAAAAAATTTTAAAGGAGGCAGAAAAAATGGCAGCAAAGGAAAAAATCAGAATCAGATTGAAGTCGTACGATCACACTCTTATCGATCAGGCGGCAGAAAAGATCGTTGAAGCAGCAAAGCGCAACGGCGCTAAGGTTTCCGGTCCGATTCCGCTCCCGACCGACAAGGAGATCGTCACCATTCTCCGCGCCGTCCACAAATACAAGGACAGCCGCGAACAGTTCGAATTCCGTACGCATAAGAGACTGATCGACATCTTGAAGCCGTCGCAGAAAGCGATTGAAGCTCTTGTCGATCTGGAACTTCCCGCCGGAGTCGAATCCGAAATCGTATTATAATTCACATCTATACCGTGTGAATATAAGACCGTAAAGGTCATGTTGACCGTCCGACTCTCTGCGCAAGCAGAGCAAACGGAAAATCACCCGGCCAACCAATAACCTAAGGAGGAACAAATATGAAAAAAGGTATAATCGGCAAAAAGCTCGGTATGACTCAGATTTTCGATGAAAACGGAAATGTTATTCCGGTAACCGTTATCGAAGCAGGTCCCTGCACGGTCGTTCAGAAGAAAACCGTTGAAAACGACGGTTACAGCGCCGTTCAGCTCGGCTTCTCTGATATTGCCGAGAGAAAATTAAGCAAGCCCGTTAAGGGTCACTTCGCAAAAGCCGGCGTTACGCTCAAAAAGCACTTGAAAGAATTCCGTCTTGACGATGCCGAAACCATGAATGTCGGCGACGAGATCAAAGCGGACGCTTTCACGGCAGGCGAAAACGTGGACATTACCGGTATCACCAAGGGTCACGGTTACAGCGGCGTTATCAAGCGCTGGAACTGCCACAGACTCAGAATGACGCACGGTACGGGTCCTGTGCACCGTCAGCCTGGTTCTATGGGCGCTAACTCCACACCGTCCCGCATCTTCAAGAACAAGAAGATGGCCGGTCAGTACGGTCACGAGCAGGTCACCATGTTGAACCTGAACGTAGTAAAAATCGACGTTGAGAAAAACCTTATCGCGGTTAAGGGCGCGGTTCCCGGTCCTAAGGGCGGTATTGTGTTTATTCGCTCAACCGTTAAGTAAGCGAAGGAGGAATACAAATGCCGAATGTTGCATTATTCGATATGGCAGGCAACAAGAAGGGCGAATTTGAACTCGCCGCCGAAGTTTTCGGCTGTGAAGTCAATCAACCCGTCCTCCACAGCGTTGTCAGAGCCTATCTTTTAAACCAGAGACAGGGCACACAGTCCACCAAGACCCGTGCCGAAGTTTCCGGCGGCGGCATCAAGCCGTGGCGTCAGAAGGGCACAGGCCGTGCAAGACAGGGTTCTACCCGTTCTCCGCAGTGGACTCACGGCGGTATCGCACTCGGTCCGAAGCCCCGCGCATGGAAAGTAAGCATTAACAAGAAGGTAAAGAGACTCGCTATGAAGTCGGCTCTCAGCTCCAAGGTCGTTGACAATGAAATGGTTGTTATTGAGAATCTTGCTATGGATTCCTACAAGACCAAGACCATTGTAAACCTCTTGAAGGCTGTCGGTGCTGAAAAGAAAGCGC
>CAKSOW010000056.1 GCA_934479825.1 uncultured Eubacteriales bacterium | reverse complement strand
GTAGCGATAACCGTGTCGATATATTCTTGGTTTTCCGTGTAGGTGGCCGAACCGGACTGCTTAATCTTCTCGGCAACGTCTTTCATGCTGACCGTGGTGCAATCCCCGTAATAATACAGCGAACCGATCTTGACATAAGCGCGTCCCACAAGCGGAATGGCGTAACGGTTGGCATATGTCACACCGTCTGCGGTGTACGGCTTTTGCAGATTGATAACAACGCCGGTGAAATCATAACCGCCTTCAACATCCGGCGTCAGTTTATCGATAGAATCTTTTTTGTAGTTGCGCGCGCCGGCAAGAGCGAAACCGTTTGCCGTTTTTGCGCTGAACGAACCCGGATTGTTTTCTTTTTCCGTGACAGCGCCGGAAATCTTCACTTCGTCGGCGGCATTGTAACCGCCAGCCGTGAGCAGATCGCCGCGTGCGATGATGAACCCGGCTTCATCAGCCGATGCGAGCGTCGCCTCGGAAACCGAACCTCTGAAACGGATTCCGGCGTTGTCGGTGACACGGATCGAGGTCTGTTCGGAAGTCGTTATTTCATAGGGCTTGTAGTAAACATAGACCGAACGGATTTTAAAATGTTGCGTTGTACCATATTCAACTCTTGCGATACCGATAAAGTTTGCAGATGTATCGGCTTCACATGTGAACGGCCCCCAATTATCATAGGCTGCTGCCTGTTGAACCCATGTTGAATAATATGTGTTAGTTCCTGTTTCACTCCATCCCTTCCACCCCGGCAAACATGTTTTTGATACAGGAACAAAATTAACGGCTGCCGTTGCCGGATAGCTGGATTCCTTCAATAATTCAACACGAAAAATAAGTTTCCCGTTTAGAACTTTTCCGTTGGAATCTGTAAAGACGGTACCAGAGGATGGAACGATATACGGACCTTGAGAAACGTTATCCTCTTTAACTGCATATCCGGTATAATATCCATTACAGGGAGTGTTATCAAACGTAACGCCCTTTAACGTGATATTAGCTTTACTTTCAATATTTTTTCCGTTATTAAAATATATCAGTTCGCCCAGTGCAGAATCGTTTTCTGCCGGTTTTGCGGCATATACAGGAGTCGGTGCATAGTAGACGTAGATCGAACGGACATGGAATGAGGCCGAATCAGAAGCAGCCGCGGATCTTGCCACGCCGACAAGCTGTGGCTTGCCATCGAATTCAGACGTAACATAGCTGTATTTCAATTTTGTCCAACATTTTTCTTCTGCCACAAGAGATGTCCAGTTTTTATCAGCAAAAACGCCCCAAGCAGCTCGTGACAAGTTCCCGCATGCCGGTTTTGAAATTGCATAAAACCCTTTTTTGACAATCTCATTGTATGTATCCATAACAACAGTTAATGTCCCGTTCAATTCGGCGCTATCCGGAATCATCAAATACGCGCCCCATTGACTCATTTGGTCATTTGTGGCATTGAAAGTACGCGCATAATAATTGTCAATTGCAGTTGTAGCGTCACTCAAACCACCCAAGTTAAATCCATATTCATTCAATAAATCATCAGAATTTCCGTTATCGAAATAAATCAACGTTCCAAGGGCGGCATCGGTTGCTGCCGGCTTTGCGGCATATTGCGCTTCGTCTGTCAGTGCGGCTGTTTCGCTTACAGCCATTTCTTCGGCCGTTTCGGGGGTTTCCGGCTCAAACGCGGCCGCGTTCCAGGCAAAAGCAGTCATGCAGAGCGCGAGCGTTAAAAACCGTGTCAGAGTTTTTTTCTTCATGAGGTACATCCTTTCTTTTTTGAGTTGCTAAATGGGGGCGATTTTGCGATACGCCTTTTATAGGTGCTATGCGGAGTGTCAGATATTTTTTTGATCTGTATACCGTTTTCGGCTTTTATTTTACCATATTGACAAACTGTTTAAAATATAGTATAATACTCAATATAGGAACAATACTATTGTGAGGTATGGCTATGAAAATACCGGCCAATGCAAAATTACAATTTCTGAATATCGGGAAATACAGCGGAAAACTGACGGATAAAGCAGATTTTTCCAACATTCCCCGCCCTTTTTTCAGCATCGGATTCATCATAGGCGGAAAAGGGAAGTTCTATACTAAAAGCGGAAAGATCATTGATGTCGTTCCGGGAGACCTGATCGTGATTCCGGTTGCGGCCACCTATGTGTCACAACGCTTCGGAACGGAAGACCTTACCTATATTACGGTACATTTTATTTTTAACAGCGGTTTCAACGATGCGGTCGATATTCAGAAAATTGACGGTCAGGAGCACCTGAAAAGCGATTTTGAAGAAGCCTATAACAGCTATCGGATTCCGGAACAATATTTCCGCGCACTCAGTATTTTCTTCCGGATTCTGCAAGAAGTGACACCTTGCATTAAAGCCTCCGCCAAAAATACCGGCATTTCCGTCAAAAAAGCCGTTGAATACATGACCTTGAATTACTCCCAAAACACGCCGATTTCCGAACTTGCGAGAATGGTCAATCTTTCGCAGTCCAGATTTTTTGCCGTGTTTAAAAACGAAATTGGCATGACGCCGGTAGAATACAAGAACTATATTTGTATTCAGAATGCCGAAAAACTGTTGTTAAGCACCGAATTATCCATGGAAGAGATCAGCGAGGAATTAGGTTTCAATTCGACCTCGTATTTTCGGCGGACTTTCAAGCATTTTGTCGGGAAATCACCGCGGGACTACAAAAACAGCATGCGCTCGAACGACGTTTTGATATAATTCCGGCGGGGTATCATACAATAATGTCCGGCGTTTGTAGAAAAATGGCTTGTAATCCCATTTTCGGTGTGCTACAATGAAATCACAAAAATCCCATAAAGGAGACCGACTATGTTTCTTACGCTTGACCGTCCGACCGTCACAGCCATGATAAAAAGTGATAATCCCGACGATATTTTTACCGAAATCGAAAAAATCCGTCAGATCGGAACGGATACGTTCGGCATTCAGATCGACTATATGAAACCGGAATACCGGACGGCGGAGGTGCTCAAAAAAATTTTTGCCGCCATGGGAAACAAGCCCTGCTATGTGACAAACTACCGCGGCGGCGATCCGAACGCCGAGGACGACCGTCTTGCCGAAACACTGTTGCAGGTCACGGACTACGGCAAGATGTTGCTCGACTTGCGCGCCGACATGTTTGCCCCTTGCAAGGAGGAGTTTACGACCGACCCGAATGCTGTGGAAAAGCAGAAAGAATTCATCCGCGCGGCACATGCCAAAGGAGCGGAGGTCCTTATGTCCACGCATGTATTCGACCGTTTTGTTCCGAAAGAGGATGTCAAAAGAATTGCTCATGCGGCCTATGAGCGTGGGGCGGATATCTCCAAAATCGTTACGACTGCCAACAGTGCAGACGAATTACAGCAGAATTTAGAACTGATTACGGAATTGAAGCGTGAACTCCCCATTCCGTTCTTATTCTTATGCAACGGTTCTCATTGCCGCATTCACCGTATCTACGGGCCGATGATGGGCGTATGTATGTATCTTGCCGCCATTCAGAAAAAAGAATGGGAAAATCAGCCGACCTTGGACGATGTAAAAACGGCCATGACATTGGCAGGCTATACCGATATGCCGTGGAATGCGTAAAACAGGTTTCGGAATCTTATAAGAATACAAAAACTCCTGCGGCAGATGATGAACTGCCGCAGGAGTTTTTCTGCATATTACGGTTTTCAGAGCTTGATTTTGGCCAGTCCGCCCTGCGAAGTCTCCTTATAGGAATCCGACAGGTCAAGACCGGTTTCGCGCATGGTTTCGATGACATGGTCAAGCGAGATTTTCCGGGTGTCCCATAAGAATCCGGAAATATCGACGGCATTGATGGCGCGCATGGCGGCGACAGCGTTGCGCTCAATACAGGGAATCTGCACAAGTCCCCCGATCGGGTCGCAGGTAAGCCCCAAGTGGTGCTCCATGGCGATCTCGGCGGCGCATTCGATTTTTTCGGTTTCAAGCTCAAACAATTCCGCCAAAGCCGCGGCCGCCATGGTGCAGGCGCTTCCGATCTCCGCCTGACAGCCGCACTCCGCGCCCGAAATCGACGCGTTGGTTTTGATGAGATTGCCGATAAGCCCGGCTGTTTCCAGCGCATGCACGATCTGCACGTCGGAAAAGCCGTTCTTGGTCTGATAATAGTACATAACCGCCGGTAAAACGCCGCTTGCCCCACAGGTCGGTGCGGTAACGACCGTCTCTCCGGACGCATTCTGTTCGCTGACGGCGTAGGCATAGGCGCACACCACGCGGTTTTCGCGCACATCGTCCGGTTCGCCGATATAGCGGCTGTTATACAGAACCTTGGCTTTTTTGCTGACGCCGAGTCCGCCCGGCAGAGTGCCGCTGTCGTCAAGACCGCGCCGGATAGCGGCTTTCATGGTTTCCCAGATATGCGCCATATAAGCCGGAAAATCGGCGCTTTCGTGCGATTCGGTATATTGCCACAAGCGCATGTTTTTCTCTTTGCACTGTGCGGCAATGCTTTCAAAAGTAGTTTCATGATAGATCTCTTTCGGCGTTTCCCACGGTTCGTTTTCAAACACGATATCGCCGCCGCCCACGCTTAAAACCGTCGCCGTCCCAAGGGTTTTCCCCTCTTTCAGCGCCGTAAGCGTCATGGTGTTGGGATGCGGCAGATCCGTTTTTACCGGGTCAAAGAGCACGTCGGTTTTCACCGGCGCAAGCGTTTTCCGGATAACGGTATCTGTGCCGTGGCCTTTGCCGGTTTTGGCAAGAGAGCCGAACAGAGTGACGGTAAATGCGTCGGCGTGAGGATAGCGGCTCTTAAAGGATAGACAGGCGCGTTCCGGACCGATGGTGTGGGAACTGGATGGACCGCGGCCGATCTTATAGATCTGTGAGACCGACGGCATACCGGCCGGCATCGGACGAGACGGTTTGGAGGTGCGCGGACGGGAAAAGCCGCATAATTCCAAGAGCATCATCATGTGTCTGGCACTCGGTAAGGATTTTCCGGTTTCCCAGTTAGTTACGGTCCTCACATCGACTCCCAGCTTTTGTGCAAGAGCTTTTTCGGATAATCCACCGGAAAGCCGATATTCGCGAAGAATGTTCGCAATGGTTTGATTCATATTTTTCACCTTGCTTTCGGCAAGTTTTATTCTCTTTATTCAGTATAACATATTTTGAAAAAAATAGCAATTTATTTTTAGATGCGCACAAAAAATTTTCGGCACGAAACAGATTTCTCTGCACATGCCGTCTTTCTGCAAGCTATGCATTTTCCGGAGCTTTATGAAAATCGTTTTGTGCTGAAACACTCGAAAAGGGGTGTTTATTTCTGTCCGGGGTCAGGCTTATCACGGTTTCCGATAAGACCAAAAGCCCGACCAGGTTCGGAAGTGCCATACAGCCGTTAAACACATCGGATATTCGCAAGACCGTGTCCGCGCTCCATAAGGCTCCGGGCAGCGCCGCCGCAGCAAACAGAATCTTATATAAAGCTGTGCTTTTTTCGCCGAACAAATACTCCCAGGCACGCATTCCGTAAAAGGACCAGCCCAAAATGCTGGAAAATGCAAAAAACGTTACGGCAAGCGCGACAAACAGATTTCCGAAACGGCCGAATACGTCGGCAAACGCCTGCCCTGCCAGAGAAAATCCGGCATCCTCCGGCATAGCGGCAGGCGTTTTTTCCAAGACGCCTGTTACCAATAAAACCAAGGCTGTCAGCGTACAGATGAAACACGTGTCGAAAAACACCTCAAAAATGCCCCAATAGCCTTGCTTATACGGGGTTGTTTCGCTGGATGCGGCATGAATGACCGCCGAAGAGCCAAGGCCTGCCTCATTGGAAAAGATACCGCGTTTGAACCCCAGAGAGACCGAGCGCATGAGAGCATAACCGGAAAAGCCGTGAAAAACGCCGGAAAACGAGAAAGCGCCTGCCAAAATATCGCCCAAGGCCGGGAGAATCCGGTCTGCGTGAAAAAGGAGGATGATAAGCGAGCCGACAGTATAAAAAACAGCCATAAACGGCACAAGCCGCTCATTGGCGCTTGCAATGCGTTTCATTCCGCCGCACAAAACGAGCGCAACGGCGATACATACGGCAATTCCGATCACCCAAGCGCATGTTTTTTCCGGGACAGACACTTTGACAACGCTCCAAAGGCTTTCTTTCATAGCCGCGACCTGGCTCATATTGCCCATGCCGAACGAGGCCGCCACGGCGGAAAAGCTGAAAACAAGCGCGCAGATCCGTCCGATCTTTCCGCTTTGGAAAGGGATCTGTTCCAAATAGTACATGGCGCCGCCGCGCACGCCATAAGGCGTTTTGACGCGAAACTGCACGGCAAGCACGCATTCGGCGTATTTTAAAATCATCCCGATAAAGGCGGCTATCCACATCCAGAATACCGCACCTGCTCCGCCTAAGAGCATAGCATAGGCAACGCCTGCGATATTTCCCGTGCCGATCGTGGCGGAAAGCGCTGTGCAAAGCGATTGAAAGGGCGTGACGGTGGCGTTTTCGGACGATGAGGTTTCTTTGTTTTTTGCCGGCGCCAATATGCCGCCCATGGTGTGTTTCAGCATGGGGAAAAAGGCGCGGAACTGGAAAAAATGCGTCCGGACAGAGAAATATAGACCGATACCGACAAGCAGTATCAGGGTTGGCAGTCCCCAAACGGCTTTTTCGGCAAAAGAGAGAATGTTTTCAAGCAAAACGGTTGGATCCATACAAAAACCTCACAAGACTGTTTTGCTATAAATATATGAAACAAAAAGCATCTCATACCGGAAAGAAAGGGAAACGGGCATAAAAAAACGTGTCTGCATTTTATGCAAACACGGTAAAAAAGGCGAGTTGCCGGAGCATGCGCGAAAAATGCGCATCTTCCGGCGGAAATTAACAAGATACAATCCCCGGCGATTGCCGGGAACCGCATAACAGACGCTCCGTCCTTTTGCCTGAGAGATTGAGCGAATCATAATCGCCTTGCCCCTTCGGCACTCAATCAAATGAGCTTCTCCGGAGAACCAACTTTCTTGCAGTCGCTGTCATAGGACGCCTGAGAGTGTTACTCCTTCGGCAGGGAATATTCCCTTTTCCTGCAAGATTTTATCGGCTTCAACAATTACATAGTATAGCACGCAAGAGGGGATTTGTCAAGCCTTTTTACGACAAAATCCGCGTATTTTTTCGACGTTTTTTCACGTCGTTTTCACAAAAGTGTTTGCGTCGGCAGCAAACATGAAAAAACGGGGTTGGCAGAGGGACACGTACAAAAAGGCTTGACAAAACGCCGGAATTTGGTATAATAATAGATATCTGCGAGACGGAAAGAATAAATGTATCTGTTCTTCCGGTCATCCGCATCCATTTCTGTTTCCGTAGCTCAGCTGGATAGAGCACACGCCTCCTAAGGTTATACTAAATCACTCGCCTTTGCTCAAAAGGCGAGCGATAATATAGATAAAATTTCATACACGTCTCTGTACCTCAGCAGGATAGAGGGTCCGCCTCCTAAGCGGAACGCCCCCGGTTCGAATCCGGGCAGGGACGCCACAAAAAACGCCGAAAGCCTTGGCTTAACAGTGATAAGGAACTAATTTACTTATCAACTGTTAGCTGACGGTTTCCGGGGTGC
>CAKSOW010000055.1 GCA_934479825.1 uncultured Eubacteriales bacterium | reverse complement strand
TTCTCCTTTTGAATCTTTTTACAATTTGCTCTTGCACTTGACTTGAAAATTCAAGTCTGCAAAAAGAACGATTTTCCGTTACTTTTCGCCTCTGCGAAAAGTAACCAAAAGCAGACGGGGCTTCGCCCTGCGACCTCGGTTCAAAATTCCGAGCGGTGGATTTTTCGATTAAGCCGCAAGCTATGTGCCTATCAATAAATTTCTACGAAAATTTGCAACCTTGTGCCATACAGCTCGGAAATATTTTGAACCGGTGCGAAAGGGTCATTTTATTGCGTAAGGATTTCAGGGCGTTTATAAAAAGGCATACCCCGATTTGGGCGGACAGTAGGTTATGTGTTTCATAAAAGGGGAGAGTTTGGTGGGAGGTTGCTTTTGAGAGGATAGAAAGTCATTTTTGAGAAAACGGAAAGCTCTGTAAGTGAGTGCAAAAATCCGATTTTCTGCATACATACAAACTTTGAATTTACTTCAAATTCCATCAGTCCACACCAATTTTCCCTTTCCACCGCAACAAATATAACGTACACTTTCCCTTTTCATCGACTGCTTACGGCGTCAAGCCCGCACTGCAACTTCGATTTTCCGCAAAATCCGATTCTGCGTCAGCACTGCAACCACCCTTTTCCGCCGGTTCAAAACATGGCCGTGCGTATCGCGGTACTTATAAATTTTCGCAAAAAATCTTAATACGCTGAACGTTTCAAATTTTATCTATAATCCCCACCGTACGGGTTTTGAACCGCTCCCCGGGAGTCGGGAGGGTCGCAACCCTCGCGGCTGCTTTTTGGTTCTTTTTGCAGAAGCAAAAAGAACGTAAAAACCGTCCCTTTTATTACTTTTCGAGAAACGAAAAGTATGTATTATCGTCCCTTAGGGAAATTTTCAGACAAAGGAAAATTTCCCTAAGAGCCCCTTTCCGGGCTTTCCCGGAAAAACCAAGCCGCCCGATGGTTTTTCCATCGGGCGGCAAAATCAATTTTTCCCCCACTTTTTTTAAAAGAAACGCAGGCGTGGTTAAAGGGCGCACAGCCCTTTCTTGGCCTTAGGCTCTTTCGTCCATGGGAACATAGTCGTGAATGACATAGTTGGTCTTGTAGGCCGGGCGAATGATGCGGCCGCCGGTGAGAATCTCCTCAATGCGGTGCGCACACCAGCCTGCTACGCGTGCCGTCGCAAATAACGGTGTGTATAACTCTTTCGGAATGCCCAACATCCGGTAAACAAGGCCGGAATACATGTCAACATTGGCACACATGTATTTTTCGTTGCCGGTCACTTTGTAGAAAACATCCGGCGTGCGGTTCTCAATCTTCTGCATGAGTTCAAACTCATCCATAAAGCCCTTTTCTTCGGCAAGCTCACGCGCATATTTTTTCAAAGTAATAGCACGCGGATCGGAATTGGTATAAATGGCATGCCCCATACCGTAGATAAGTCCGCTGCCGTCGCCGGCTTCACCGCGTAAAATCTTTTCAAGGTATGCGCTGACCTCGTCGTCGTCCTGCCAATCGCGTACATGCGCCTTGATATCCTCAAACATCTGATCCACCTTGATGTTCGCGCCGCCGTGTTTGGGACCTTTCAGCGAACCGACTGCCGCCGAAATTGCCGAATAGATATCCGTTCCGGCCGAGGAAAGCACACGGCAGGCAAACGTCGAGTTGTTACCGCCGCCATGCTCGGCATGCAGAACTAAGCATAAGTCGAGCAATCTTGCCTCGCGCTCGTCAAAAGACACATCGTTGCCTAAAATACGCATGAAATTCTGCGCACAGGCAAGTCCTGGCTGAGGACGGTGCAGTAACAGACTGTCTTGGTCAAACACATGACGCTTGACCGAATAGGCGTGTGCGGCAATGATCGGAAGTCGGGAAATCAGCTGGATACTCTGCTTCAACTGGTTTTCAAGCGACATGTTTTCCGGTTCGGGATCGTATGAATAAAGGGAAATAACGCCGGCCTGAATCTTGTTCATGATGTTGGGCGAGGGCGCACGCATGATGACATCCTCCGTGAAGTTGAGAGGAAGCGAGGCATATTCGGCATTTAAGGCCTTGAATGCGTCAAGCTGTTCCTTGGTCGGGAGCGTGCCGAACAGAAGAATAAAGGCACATTCCTCAAATCCATACCGGTTTTCCTTGACATAACCGTCAATCAACTGTTCCACATCGTAGCCGCGGTAATAGAGCTTGCCTTTGTCGGGACGCTTTTCGCCCTCATACAGCACATAGCCGTGTACAAGACCGAGATTGGTTGCGCCGGCTACCACACCGGAGCCGTCGGCGTTCCGCAGACCGCGTTTGACATTGGCATTGGCAAATACCTTTTCCGGAATCTTATAATTTTCCTTGCAGATTTCGGATAGCTCCAACAGCTTTTCGGGATAATCGTTTTGTATCATAAAGTCCTGTCCTTTCGTGTATACTGTATAAAGGATAAAATTTCCGTTTATCTGTCTTATCTTCGGTTGAATAGGTATATTGTATCACAGTCTTTTTGAAAATGCAAGAGGTAAAATGAAATTATGCAAAAAAACTTTTCCTGTCCTCACCCCGGCAAGGCGGCGACAGCCTTTGTCGGTCTTGCCGCGCTGCTTGGCCTGTTCGGTGTGTCCGGTATCCTGCAAAAAGCGATAAAAGCGCCGGACATTTCTGCATACGACAGCCGTCAAAGTATGTACAAACAGCTTGACGGAATCGATAATATGGTGTCGGAAGATGGCGAATCTTCACAAAAAATGAATAATTTAACTTTCAATCATGCAAATATTGTTGCGAACCCGACTGTTTTTTCCTCGCAAGCCGGCCTGTTTCCGGTAAACGAATTGCAGGTGCTTGACGCTTCGTCCGGCAAAGTACACACTATGCCGTTGGAGGATTATGTACTGTGCGCCGTAATTGCGGAAATGCCGCAAAGCTTTGAAAAACAGGCGCTCATGGCGCAGGCCGTGGCGTGCCGGACCTTTGCCGTGCGTGCGGCCTTATGCCAAGACAAGCATAAAAACGCGGATGTGTGTACCGATTACCGCTGTTGCCAAAGCTTCAAGGACGCGGTAAACGCCGGATTTGATGTTTCGGCTACCCGGGAGGCGGTGGAGGCGACGCGCGGTATTGTGGCAGTCTATGAGGGTGAGCCGATCTTGGCGGCCTATCATGCGTCCAGCGTCGGGCGCACGCGTTCCAGCCGCGAGGTCTGGGGCGGAACACTTGACTATCTGGTACCGGTCATGGCGGTGGAAAGCAAGGAAAGCGCGGCGGAAACGCGGACGGTTTCGGCAAAGGCCTTACGTGCGGCGCTAAAAAAACAAGACGCCGCTTGGAGCGGCGACAATCTTACGTTTCTGTATGATGCGCAAGGGTTGTGTACCGGCGCAACAGACGGAGCTGTCACGCTTTCCCCACGTGCCTTGCAAAGAGCGGCCGGACTTCGGTCGGACACGTTCTCGGTGACAGAAAACGGAAAAGATTACGTTTTCACCTGCTATGGGTTCGGCCATGGGGTCGGAATGAGCCAATATGGGGCCAATACATTAGCCGCCCAAGGATACGATTTCTACGAGATCTTAAAATACTACTACACCGGCATCGGGTTCGGATTCTGCACAAAAGCGGCGGAATAACGGCGGACGCGCTTATGCGCCGGTCTGCATACGGCGCATGGTTTTGCGGAACGTGGTGAAGAACAGCGTTGCTGTGACGGAAACTGCTATGAAATCCGCTGCCGGCTCGGCGAGAAAGACTGCAAAGGTCTTGTCCGCAAAAAAGTTCGGTAAAATATAGATGAGCGGTATCAAAAGAATAAGTTTCCGTAAAATAGCTAAAAACAGTGAATTTTTTGCGTTTCCGATAGCGACAAACGTCTGTTGGCAGGCGATCTGAACGCCGAAAATGAGCGAGACTGCAAAGAAGATCCGCGCCGAATGCACGGTGTAATCGATCAACGCCGGATTATCGCCGAACATCCGCGCAAATGCGCCGGGAAACAGCATAACAGCCGCCCACATAGCCGTCGAATAGATAACGCAGGTAATGAACACCAGCCGGAACGCCGCCTTGACGCGTTCGGCGTTTTTGGCGCCGTAGTTGTAGCTGATGACCGGCTGGGCGCCTTGGACAAACCCTTGCAAGGGGAGAATGAGAAACAGGTTGATGCTTGAAAGAATGGTCATCGAGCCGACCGCGATATCGCCGGCGTATTCCTTTAACGACGTGTTGAAACAGACGGACAGCACGCTTTCGGTCGATTGCATGATAAACGGCGAAAGTCCGAGCGCCATGCAGGGTAAAAGAACCGAAAGATCCGGTTTCAGATTCTCCGCGCGGAGCCGTAACACCGGCTTTTTTCCGAGCATAAACACAAGTACCCACGCCGCGGAAAAACCTTGGGAAATTACCGTTGCCAATGCCGCTCCCTTGACGCCCATGGAAAAGCCGAAGATTAAAATCGGGTCGAGGATGATGTTGCACACCGCGCCTACCAGCACGGTTTTCATAGCAACTGCCGCAAAGCCCTGCGCTGTGATGAACGCGTTCATGCCAAGAGAAAGCTCTACAAACAGCGTTCCCAAAACATAGATTTTGATATATTCGCAGGCGTACCCGATTGTGTCGTCGCTTGCGCCGAATGCCAGTAAGATTTCCCTATGCCATAGGCTGAAAACCACCGTTAAGATAAGTGATACGGCAATCTGCGCCGTAAAGCACGAGGCAAGAATCTTTTCTGCTTTTGCCATGTCTTTCTCTCCCATGGCAATGGCCGCACGCGGCGCGCCCCCATAACAGATAAGCGCCGAAAACGCGGCAATAAACAGGATAATCGGCTGGCACACGCCAAGTCCGGTCAGAGCCTTTTCGCCGACATCGGCAATGTGTCCGATATATATGCGGTCTACCAAATTGTAGAGCATGTTGACGATCTGCGCCGTGACGGTCGGCAGAGCTAACTGGAAAATCAGCTTGCGGATGTTTTCTGTGCCGAGATAGGCGTTGGAGGCTGTTTGATTCATATTCTCCCGAACTCTTTTCATAACGTAAATTTAAATAATAATAACATGCTTTTGTGAAAAGAGCGTGAGAAAATTTCAGGGAATTCGGGTATATTTTAGACTATGACGCGCGTTCACCGCCGTAAGCGGCAATAAACAGACAAACGCAGAAAATGATCAGTGAAAAGTTACAGCCGGTCAACGCTAAAAGTCCGAGTGACGCAAAGGTTAAAAGCACAAACGAAGCATAGGACACATTTTCGAGAAAACAGTCTGCCCTTTCGTAGGACATGTGTGAAAACGCATAAGCCTCCAAGGCGCGTCCCCCGTCCAATGTACGTACCGGAATCAGGTTCACAAGCGAAAGCGTCAGATTGCAGACGGCAAAAAAAAGAGAATAAATGTCCCGGAACAGTAAAAACGCAAGTCCGGAGGCGGCGGCCGCGCAAAGTCCTGCGGCGGGACCGGCAAGCGCCGCCGCCGCTTCTTTGAGATAAGGCAGTTTTCCCGCATCGGAGCGGATCACGGCACCGAACGGGAGTACCGTGATTCCGTATATTTTCGCACCGCATGTTTTCAGGCAGACAATGTGACCGATCTCATGTATCGCCGCCGCCAAAAGAAATAACAGCGTAAAGACCGAACAATCCGCGTAAAACAACGCCGCCGCCGAAAGAAAGGCGAGTATGCTTATGCGCACACCGCCAAAGGGCAGTGTTATGTAAAAAAGACGGTTCAAGCGGTCATCTCCCGGTCAAGGTCTGAAAAGGCAGACGGGTTCTTTTCTCCGGCCGATTCATAAATCGTTTCGGCAAGATCGGAAAGTGTAAGACCTGCCGCATAAGGCGTTTTTCCGCCTGCCGCACAGGTTTCAACGGAAAGCGCTTTTTCGGCATCTGTCCGATAACGGATATAAAAGGCACTGCACACAAGAAGTGTGCAGACAAGCCCCTGAAACAACGCTTTGTGTTTCATCGGGCCGGTTTCCGGCTTTTTGCTTTTATCTGTCATGAGCACCATGCTTTCTTATTTCAAAAACGGATAAACTTTCTGGTCGCCGGTGAAAAACAAGTCGCCGCCGATGATTTTGTCTTTGTGCAAGATAAAGGTCAGAAGAACGTCTTCTTTGGGTAAAGACTGTTCATCGGGCAGGGCGGTCACACGGAAAGAATGCCGAACAACCTCTTTGTTTTTGTATTTGGCAAGGTTGAAGCCTTGGCTTTTTTGGATATCGTTGTATTTATCGAGTACAGCGTCGAATTTGGTCGGTAATTTGACATTGACAGTTTCGATGGGAGCGGCGTCTACCGAAAAGCCGAGATTTTCGGCAAATTCGGCTAAGTCCTCGGTGGTTTTCATGCCGTCAAAGCGGATTTTGCGGTCAAACTGCACGCCGTTGACAGTGACGGAATGCTCGGTTTCGGGAAGTAAGACAATGGCGGCAAAAGCGATAAACGCGCAGAGTACAACGGCAAACAGAATGCGGAATTTCGACGCTTTAAATGAGAAAACAAACATAGCGGTCACTCCTGAAAAAGAAAATTTGAGGTTGCTACACTGTATGCGTCCATCGCGCTTTTTATGCTTTTTGGAAAAAGCGGCGGCTATGCCGCCTGCCGATTCTCACGCGAAAGCGTGAGGGGCAGACCCGGCCGGGGCTGCCGGGGAGCCGTGGTTACTTTTGCGAAAGTAATCAAAGGGGCATGCCTTTCTTTTTCGGAAAGGCACTAAAAGGACGTTTTTTCTGTTACTTTTTGCGGCGTGCAAAAAGTAACCAAAAAGCACGCGGGACTTCGTCCTGCGACCTCGGTTCAAAGCTCTACACAGGCGTGCTATTTATAGAAATTAAAACAGTTCGTCACTTAAACAGCTTTCAGGCTTTGAACCGGTGCGAAGGGGAAACTTTTAATAAGACGCAGAATCGGGTTTTGCGGAAATCGAAGTTGCAGTGCGTGCTTGCCGCCGCAGACAGTCGATGAAAAGGGAAACTGTACGTTATCTTTGTTGCGGCGGAAAAGGAAAATTGGTGTGAGTTGGTAGAAAGTTTGGAGTAACTCTGTGGTTTGCATGATATGCAGAAAATCGGATTTTTACACTCTCATACAAAACTTTCCTTGCTCTCAAAAATAACTTTCTATCATCTCAAACACAACTTTCCACCAAACTTTCCCATTTTTGAAAAGCTGTTATCTGTTGTCCATAAAAACAAAATTCCACCAAACTTTCCCATTTGATGAAACACATAACCTGCTGTCTACTCAAATCAAACTTTGCCTTTTTATTAAAACTTGCAAATCCTTATGCAGTAAAACACGCGTCTCGCACCGGTTCAAAATATTCCGAGCTATATGGCACAAGGTTGCAAATTCTCATAAAAATTCCTTGATAGGCACATAGCTTGCGGCTTAGCAAGTAATCCACCGCTCGGAATTTTGAACCGTTCTCTGGGAGTCCAGAGGGCCGAAGCCCTCGGCGTGTTTTTGGTTACTTTTTGCACGCCGCAAAAAGAAACGTAAAACGTTCCATGGGGACTTTTTTGGGGGAGCTTGTGGCACGCCGCAAAAAGTAACACAAAAAAACGTCCTCTTTTGATTACTTTTCGCGAAACGAAAAGCCACTAAAACAATTATAAATAAATGGATGCTATCATTTTGTCAGAATTCATGATATACTACGTTTGCAGAAAGGAGAAATCCAAATGAAATACGAAAATGCCAAAGACGTTCTCCCAAAAGAATTATTTGAAAAAGTACAAAAATATGCTTCCGGAAAATTGCTGTATTTTCCGATTGCCGGCCAAAGATGTCTATGGGGAACTAAAAGCGGAACCCGTTTTAAAACTGAAAAACGGAATCAGGAAATCAAACAGTTGTATAAAAACGGACTTTCCCATGACCAACTTTCGGAACGATACTTCTTAACACCTGAAAGTGTCAAAAATATCATTTATTCAAAGAAGGAAACAAAAATGAATCTTGACGAAATTCTGAAATTGTACGAAGAAAACCCACCGCTTGACATTGAAAAAACCTATCAGCTCAATGAAAGAAAAGCATGGGGAGATTATTATTTCATAGCGGATTATCAGATAACGTTTCCCAAACGTAAATTGGTGCTCCATATTCATCAATATCCCTATACGACTCCTTTGCGGCTCGAAGAACAGAACCGCACTGCCGCCGCCTACCAAAAGGCTGGGTGCGATGTTTGCCGCATTGTGCCTACGCGCACAGGCGCTCTTTCGTGTACGGTTTCCTTTGAAGGACATGATTGTGTTGTATTTGCCGAAGAATATCGCGAAAATGCAGTTCCGGTTTCCGAAGAATCCCCCAAATTGCCTGACGGCCGCTATGTTTACACCGATGAACTCCTGTCCTTGGCAGGAAAAATCGGAAACATGCACTTATGTGGAAAAGAACCCAATTATGCTGTATTATTCGATTCTTCTTCCAGTTGCTTGAAGCAGTATGAGGATTGGATCGCCGAATACACAGAAGCAGATCTGCCGAATGAAATTCGGGAAAAACAACCGGACTTAATGGCGTTATACGACAAAATCAATGCGATCTTACGAAATGTTCGGGAAAGTCTTCGACCGATTTATAACAAACTTCCTAAGTCCGTTTTTCACGGAGAAGAGAGAGGCGATTCGATATTGACCAACCGGGACGGTCATCTGGTCAGCCTTTGCGATTTTACAGACGGTGGGGCGGACGTATGTATCAATCATTTTCTTTGCCTTGCCATGCAAATGGATGAAAGGTTACCGGACGATTATGCCTGGCTTGCGGTACATGATCCCGAAATCAACCGTCTGCGTATTGAAACGGTCGTTCACGCCATGAAAGTCATCGGAAAAGAATATACGTGGACAGATGAGGAACTTGCCGCGCTACCGTTGGTCTATAAACTAATGTTGTTTGGCCGGCCGTATTATTATGGCGCCTTGTTTGGGTTAATGGAGGATCACGACAAGTTGAAAGAAATGTTGGAATTTATAGAAAAACAGCTTTCAGCGTCGGATGAGATTGACTTTCTCTGCCTGAAAGGCATGGAATGAGGCTCTTAGGGAAATTTTCTTTTTTTCGGAAAATTTCCCTAAGGGACAATATACGTACTTTTCGTTTTGCTAAAAGCAAGAAAGGAGACGGTTTTTGTGTTACTTTTTCGCTTGTACGAAAAAGTAACCAAAAAGTACACCGAGGGCGGCGGCCCTCTGGACTTCCGGGGTGCGGTTCAAAACCCGTGCGGTGGGATTATAGGTAAAATTTGAAAGGTTCTGCGCGTTAAGATTATTTTGCAAAAATTTGTTAGTGCCGCTAAACGCACGGCTATGTTTTGAACCGGTGCGAAAGGGAAAACTTTTGATAAGACGCAGAATCGGGTTTTGCGGAAATCGAAGTTGCAGTGCGTGCTTGCCGCCGCAGACAGTCGATGAAAAGGG
>CAKSOW010000054.1 GCA_934479825.1 uncultured Eubacteriales bacterium | reverse complement strand
GGACAGGGAACAGACGCATCAAAGCGTCCGCAACGCAATGATAGAGGAAACCTATGAGTTTATCGAGGGATTGGACAAAAACGACCAGACCTTGATGAGAGAGGAATTGGGTGACGTTCTCTTTCAGGTATTCTTCCATGCGCGCATTGCCGAAGAGGACAAAGAATTCGATATCGACGATATCGCCGATGAGATCTGCAAAAAAATGGTTTTACGTCATCCGCACGTGTTCGGTGACGTGACGGTAAAAGATTCCGGTGAGGTCTTGAAAAACTGGGAAACCATAAAGAAAGCAGAGAAAAGCCGGGACACGTTGGAAAAACAGTTGGAAAGTGTATCCAAGGCTCTGCCGTCTTTGATCCGTGCCGAAAAATTGCTGTCACGCTGTAAAAAAGAAGGCATTTTTGTTGAGCGCGACCCGGAAAAGCTTATCCGGAATATTTCCGAGAAAGCGGCTTCTCTTACGCCGGATGCTGACAGCCGCGCAATCGGCGAACTTCTCTTTGCTGTCACCAATCTATCGTATGCCTTGAAAATCAACTCGGAGCAGGCCTTGTATGAAACCAATGACAACTTTATCCGGAAAACAACAAAAAATGAGGAACACAAATGAGACTTGATAAATATTTAAAAGTAACTCGTATTATCAAACGCCGCACAGTGGCCAACAATGCCTGCGATACGGCGCATGTAACCGTCAATGACCGTCCGGCAAAAGCCTCTTATGATGTAAAAGTGGGCGATATTATCGCTATTACGTTCGGAGAGCGAACTTTACGGGTCGAAGTGACGGATGTAAAGGAAACCGTCGGAAAAGATCTTGCCGCAACCTTGTATAAGGTTTTGGAATAACTGCTATTATCGGCGCATAGCATGTACAGAGGAAAATTGCTTGCAAGAGCGACAAATTCTGAAAGGAATGAATCTGTATGCAAATGGAATCCTGCGGAACAATCGCCGTCACAGACCGTGCGGCTATTGAACTTACCGGTATTTTATCGGTAGACAGTTTTGATGAATTTACGATTACATTGAATGTGTCCTGCGGCAGACTGACGATTGAGGGGGAAAACTTAAAAATCGGTGTCCTTGATCTGGAAAAAGGAAAGGTAAACGCCGGCGGAAAGATAAATGCCGTTTATTATACCGACGGAGCGCCGGTCAAAGACGGTTTCTTCTCCCGTATTTTAGGGCGTCGGTCATAAACGGATATGGCAATTTTATTCGGACGTAACCCATGGCCGGTCATTCTTTCTTTTTTTGTTTGCGGAATGATAGCCGGCGTTCTTTTCGATCTGTTCAAAATCAAACGCCACATTTTTGGTGCACCGCGGATTCTGCTGTTTTTCGATGATTTCATCTTTATGCTTACGTGCGGTATACTTGTCATATTTGATGCTTTTGCGTTCAATAACGGGAATTTCAAATGGTATGAAGCGCCGTTTATGCTTTTCGGCTTTACCGTTTACCGGCTGACGCTTTCGCGCTTAGTCATTTTCTGCATATTTGGCATAATTGATTTTGTCAAAAAAATGCTATGGCGTTTGTTTATGCCGGTTTTGCGCTTTATGCGTAAACTCTTTGGCAAAAGCCGTGAGGCTTTTTTTAAAGTTCAGGTACACCGGAAATTCTTACGCTTCCAAAAGAGCCTTACGCGCTGTTATCCCATAAGCGTGCGCGTATAATGTGCATATAAACAGAAAGGATGTGAAAAGATGAGCCTTGCAAAAAATCTTGTTATGATTGTCATTATTGTTTTGCTTTTAGCGCTCGGTATTCACCAACAACTGCGGATCAATGAACTGGATAAAACCATTTCAGCCTTGGAAAAGCAGAATGAAACCCTAAAATACGAAAATGATAAGAAACAGAACGAGCTTGACACGCCGCTTGACGATCGCATCGAAAAAGAAGCCGGAGACCTGGGGTATAAAGATCCAAACGCCCAATATTATTACAACGATTTCAGCGGTTGATGCTATTTTCCGGAATTTCGCGAAAGGAAGTTGAAAACTATGAGAATTCTTCATACGCGGCTGTTGGCCGAAGAGGTGTGCCGGCTGTTAATTGAAGCAAATTATGAATTGCCGGAATCTCTTGCAAAACGCATGAAAGATTGTGAAGAATCCGAGGAAAACCCGCTTGCAAAGTCCATTTTAGGCAAACTTTCCGACAACATGGCCGCTGCCAAGGAAATAAGCGTGCCTGTGTGCCAGGATACCGGCATGGCGGTCATTTTTCTTGAAATCGGTCAAGAGGTATTCTGGGAGGGCGAGCCGTTGGAAACGGCTGTCAATCGTGGTGTGGCAGAGGCCTATGACAAAGGCTATCTTCGCAAATCCGTCGTTTGCGACCCCTTGTTCGACCGCATCAATACCGGTAACAATACACCGGCGATTCTTCACACACGAATCGTTCCGGGCGACCGCGTGCGCCTTATCGCCGCGCCCAAAGGCTTTGGAAGTGAGAACATGAGCGCGGTAAAAATGTTTACGCCTTCTGCCGGGAAAGACGATATTATAGCATTCGTAACCGATACCGTAAAAAAAGCCGGCGGAAATCCCTGTCCGCCGATTGTGGTGGGCGTAGGAATCGGCGGTAACTTTGAATACGCGCCGTATCTTGCAAAAAAAGCATTGGCACGCGATATTGCCGAGCCGAATCCGGACGCACGCTATGCGGCGCTTGAAAAAGAAATGCTTGAAAAAATCAATTTGCTTGATGTTGGCCCGCAGGGGTTCGGCGGAAATACCACCGCTTTGGCTGTCAACATCGAGTATTTTCCGACGCACATAGCCGGACTTCCTTGCGCCGTTAATATCGGCTGCCATGTAACACGCCACAAAGAAACGGTTCTATAATGTGACCAATAAAATGCATTTTCTACAATTTCAGGTAATTTTCACACGATTTTTTATATAAATTCAACAAAACGCTATTTACTTTTTCCGAAACCTGTGCTATAATATAGACAATGAAAGGGAAACCTTTCAAACATCCCACAGGAGGAAAGTCGTATGAAATTAACCATTACGGGAAGAAAATTTACCGTCACAGACAGCATTTCCGAGCGAATCACGGAAAAACTAAACAAGTTCGACAAGTATTTTGACGATGAAGCGACCGGTACGGTTGTTCTTCGTTCCAGAAAAAACGCAGAAATTATCGAAATTACGATATATTCCAAGGGCACAATGTTCCGTGCCGAGGTTGAAGACGAAAGCATTTTGAATGCGCTTGACCGCGCGGTGGACATTATCGAGCGTCAGATTCGTAAAAATAAGACACGATTGGAGCGCCGCTTGAAGATTGGCGCATTTGATAAAACCGTTTTGGCGGATAACCAATGGAGCGATGCGGAAGAAGAACCGATTCGTATCACAAGAACCAAAAAGTTTGTCATGAAGCCGATGACACCCGAAGAAGCCGTTCTCCAAATGAACCTGATTGGGCATGAATTTTTCCTCTTTACCAACGCAGAAAATGAAAAAGTATGCGTAGTCTATAAAAAGAAAAATGAGGAATATGGCTTGATTGAAACCGTAACCGAATAAAGCATTTATGGCACAAAAGCGAACCGATTTTTTCGGTTCGCTTTTGTGCTGTTTATATAAATTTGTTTGTGAAAAGGATTCAAAATGTATAAGAACTGTATATTTTTATTTGGTATAATTAAAGAAAATGCAGTGTGAGAGGAGTGCGTGACACTGAACCTGCCGATGATGGTGCTGTTTTGCATTCTGGATATTTCCGTGATGGGATATCTGTTTTTTTCCGTATTGCATATGCGGTTTTCCAAGCCGGTATCTTATGCGCTATATGCTCTGTTTATTGCCATTGCAACCGTAAAGCATATTGTTTTCTTCGATTATCTATCGATTCGCACAGTTATGCAGTGGCTTCTCTGTATCGGAATCCTGTTTCTGTTGTTTACGGACAAAGCCTGGAAGAAAATTGGCGTATTTTTCCTTTATGCAGTCGGTACGATTTTAATTGAATCAGCCAGCATGTTCTTGGGAAACGCGCTTGGCGATGAGTCGTTTTTTGTCAATCATACGGTAAATCCCATTATGTTTCTCATCAATATATCCCTTACGTTTTTGTATGTTCTGATACTTGCCCAGATTCTGAACCGAAAGCAGGATACATTTGAGAATAAGGCAGTACGCTTTTTAATTATTTACGGTGCGATACAGTTAGCCATCGGGTTTGTGCTGTATCTTGCCATGTGGGATTACCGTTTGCAGGCCGCGCCGCTTATGATAGCGTTTGTCTTTGTGGCTCTTGTATCCATCTTGTTTGGCTTTCTTTTATTCCGCATGGTGCGCGATGGCATGAAAGAACAGGCCAAAATGGAGCAATTGCGCTTGCAGCAGTCGTTGGAGGAAGAGCACTTCAAACGTTTGCAGATCCAATATGACGAATATAAGAAACTGCGGCACGATTATTCAATGCACATCAACACGATCCGTGCGATGAAAGATACTGAGGCGCGAAACGCATATATCGATTCACTGACGCAGAAAATGGTTAACTGCGATGAAATGGCATATTGCGCCAATGCGGCGCTGGATGCTTTGCTTTTCAACGAGAAAAAGCGGGCGGAGGCTTTGGAAATCCGTGCGGATTTCAAGGTGAATGGAATCGAAAACATATCTGTACCGGATATTGATATCTGCACGCTTACCTCTAATCTGATTGGCCACGCATATACTTTGGCGCAGGATGCTGAACCTGACCGCTTTGTCAGTGCCTTGATTCTTGCAAAAGACGGTCAGTTGGTTATCAATGTCAGAGGAACTTGTCCCATGGAACCGAACGAAGCGCAAAAGAATACGCTGGATATGGAAATTGTCGCAGAGCTTGCCGAAAAGTATGCAGGTTCTGTGGTTGATACATACGATAAGGGCGTGTACAGTTATACGCTAAGTATTCGGTTAAAATAGCCGTTAAAGAAAGAATAACAGCATATAAAAACCACAGCGATGTAAATTCCTTTACATCGCTGTGGTTTTAACGTTTTAAACTTTAATTGTTGACGATATTCTGCATCCATTTACCGCTTTTGACAAGACAAATGCCAACGATTGCCTTGATTAAGTCTACTGAAAGTGTGCAGGCGTAAAGTGGAATAATCGGCATTTCAGTAAATTTGGCAAGCAGGAATGCGACCGGAAAGGCAACGCCTACCATATAAACACTGTCAAATAAGAATGTAAGTACGGTCTTTCCGCCGGAACGCAGTGTGAAATAGGAGGCGCTGGAAATGGTGTTGACCAACATATAGACCGAATAGACCCGAAGAAATGAAACCGCTAAATCTTTGGCTTCTTGTGCTGTCTCCGTATAAAGCATGGGGAAAAGAGGCGCTGCACAAAAGAGAATAAGGGCTAATCCGCAGCTTACCATAAACGAAAACATAATGAGACGTGCATCGGTTTGTTTGGCTTCTTTCATGCGGTTGGCGCCGAGCAGATTTCCGACGATAATCGCGATAGCGTTGCCGAATGCAATGGTGGCTACATTAAAAATGTCGGTTACGGTAGTCGAGATGTTGTATCCGGCCACAACAGCAAGTCCGCGTAAAGAATAGCAATAGGTGAGCGCTGTAACACCGGTTGCCCATAACGCTTCGTTGACAAGCAACGGTAAGCTTTTAGGAAGAACGGTCTTGACAAAGCTGAGCGGTACACGTATGGTTTTGTATATGCCGTGCAGGAATGCATAGGTGTCTTTTAGGCGAACGGTTAAAATAATGATAGAAAGCTCTACAAACTTGGCAATAACCGTTGCGATGGCCGCACCGCGCACGCCGAGTGCCGGCGCTCCGAAATGACCGAAAATGAGCACATAGTTCAACGAGAGATTTGTAACGATTGCCGCAATGCCTGCTTTCATCGGCAGTGTGGTATGTTCGGTTTCACGCAAGGTACTGGAATAGGCTTCTGTGGCCGCTTGCGGAATAATACCGATGATAATGACGGATAAGTATTCCTTCGCATATTGAAACGTTTTGGCGAGATCGCCTGTTTCACTGCCCTCATGCAGAAACAGTTCGATTAGCGTAGGACCTGCGGCTATCAGTGCGGTAAGCGCCGCGATCAACAGACAGAGATTGGTATACAGCTTTAAGCGGAAACTCTTCTGCACACCGTCGTAATCGCCCTTGCCGTAAAATTGTGCTGTAAAAATGCCGACGCCGGCACATCCGCCGAATATGCATAGGTTATACACAAATATCAGCTTGTTGACGATGGCTACGGCTGACATTGGTTCCGTTCCGACTGCGCCGACCATGATATTGTCCAATAAGTTGACAAAATTGGTGATTCCGTTTTGAATCATGATTGGTATAGCAACCGATAACGCTTTGGCGTAGAATGCGCGGTCGCCGAACAGGTAACTTATTTTTTGTTTGACTGATGTCATTTTAACACTCCTTGTTGATAAACATTCGTTTGATTGAGAGTTCCTTATGTTAATTGCAAAAGACGCTAACTATATGATACACAAGAAAAGCGCATATCCAGGCAACACCCGTTTGGAAGAGCATTCGTTTGCATGTTGCCCAAAAGGAGGATAGTTCTCTGCCGATGGCGGCCGCGGCCGCAACGCACGGCATGTATAGCAGGGCAAACGTTAAAAAGGACAGTACCGAGGCTGTGGAAGAAAACTCTGCCCTTAATGCCTCTTCAAAAGGGAGCGACGAGGAGAGCAGGATTTTAAGCGAGCTGATAACTGCCTCTTTTGCCGTCAAACCGGTAATCAAGGCTGTCACGGTTTTCCAGTTTGCAAAGCCGAGCGGTGCAAAGATAGGCGCAAGCGTCCGGCCGACAGCGGCAAGAATGCTGTCAGAGCTGTCCGAAACAAGAGTAAGTGAAAAACCAAAATTCTGTAAGAACCATAAAATAACGGTAGAAAGAAAGATGACAGTAAAAGCCTTTACCAAAAAATCTTTGGCTTTTTGCGCCATGAGCGTAAAGGTATTGCGCGCTGTCGGCAGACGGTAGGTCGGCAGTTCCATAACAAACGACTCGGTTTGGTCATGGTCACTTTTTAATAGAAGCATGACAAGGATTCCTATAAGAACAGCGCCTGTGTACAGTGAAGCAATGACCGGCAACGGATTTTTCGGAAAAAACACACTTGTAAAGAGCGCGTAAATGGGAAGTTTGGCACTGCACGAAATAAAAGGCACCAGATAGATAGCCTTTTTTCGTTCGGTTTCGCTTGCCACCGTTCGTGCAGCCATGACAGCCGGTACAGAACAGCCGAACCCTATCAGCAGCGGAACAAAGGTTTTGCCCGAAAGGCCTATCGCGCGCATCGGCTTATCCATAATGAATGCAACGCGTGCCATGTAACCGGTGTCCTCCAACAGAGATAAAAAGAAAAACAGGGTTACAATGGTCGGTAAAAAGGAAAGAATACTTCCGATACCGGTAAAAATACCGCCGATAATCAGTGAATGCAAAGCCGGAGCAACATGGAGGTCACTTAAAAAGCGGTCCGAAAGCGCAATAAAAGCATTGATTGCCGAGGTAAACAAAGAGGAAAGCGTGCCGCCGGGAAACACGAACGTAAAAAAGAAAACCGATCCCAAAATCAGGAAAAATAGGGGAAAGGCCGTATACTTGCCGGTTAAAAGCCGATCGATGCTTTCAGAAATACGTTCTTCTTTGGAAAGGGATACTGGTTTCTTTACATACTCGGTGCACAGCTTTTCGATTAAGGAATAGCGAGCGCCGGCAAGTGCTGCGTAGGAATCGGTCGAAAGCACATCTTCAAGAGTCTTAACGATATGTAGGACGATGTATGCTAATAGCGAGGACTTTCAAGTCCTCGCTATTACAACGATGGTCAGCTCATTTGTGGCAGAATGGAATGACCCAATCACCAGCTTGATGATCTGTACTAATAATTAAAAACACTATTTTGATTAAAATAGAGTACGCAAATAGGTAGGACCATCATCACCGATAAGCATTTCAGTGTGTCCAAATATCAAATAATAGGTTTCGACGACAATTGAAATATCATCAGCGTGCTTAACCACGATGCAAACTGGTATGACCGGAACTTGTTTACTGTAAATACCCGAATTAAATGCAATGATATCTTGTTCATCTTTTTCCGAGACAAATTCGCGGTATTCTTCTTGGCATATCAAAAAAGGGTCATTCGCCAAGTGTGCAATACCTAATAATTCTATTGATAAGCAGAGCAATAACAATAGCATAAATACTTTCTTTCGCCTCCACTTTTTGAAAGCAAAGATGGGTATTACGGATGCAATCATGACAGCAATACATATTTGAACAATATATATTAGCAAAGAAATAATCGACAAGAACATAAACCGATCTCCATGTTATTTAACAGGGTCTGTCGATGAATCAAAATTCCAATCGTCATTTGCAGCCGCATAAGTCCATGCGTTTTCATCTGCTGGAACCCAATTCAGATTTGATGGGATGCCAAGACTGCGGATGGCTTCGTGTTCATCCGCAAAAACGCTCCATGTACCGCTACCAAGCAGACGATATCCTCTTTGAGCAGTCACCTTGAATCGACCATCATTGGGATAGTTATTGGCGGTAGTTCCTTTTGTTCCGTTTATATACCAATAATACCATCTTCCGGCAACCAAGTCGGATGTGTCATCCACACCAACGCAAAAACTCACTTCCTGATTATTATCTAAAAAGTTAGTATCTGCATAATAAGCTTATCATATTTTTAGGTCAAAGGCAACCCATCAATCAAAAATAAATTGCAACAATTTTGTGAATACGCAGGTAACCACCGCGTCGTATAGGAAGCAAGCTGATTTTTTCGGCTTGCTTCTTTATTTTAGGTCGTTCCATATCAAAATACTATCTGAAACTTTTTGAGATTGTAGTAAGAATAGAGAAACGGCAAGCCCAACCATTCGATGTTACCAATGGTTACACCGATGTTTCCAATGGTACGTCGTAATTCTGCTGCGGATGCGATACCATAAAAAGCAGAAAGAGTTGCAGCGACGAACGGCGGGCGACGGCAGCTTGTTCACAAAATGTTTACAAATACACACCCTGCTTTTTGCCGAGAAAATGTCCGTTGTAAAGTGAAGGGAGGTTAGGAGCAGCAGAGAGCAAGATTCTACCGAGGTGCCAGATTTCGCATTTCGCTCATTCTGTCCCATCGGAATCTTGTTGGGGAGTGCCTTCCCCAAACCCTGCTATACGCAGCCTGACGGCTGCGGCAACCTCGCCCAGCGACAGAGCTTTGCAAGCTCTATCGCTGCGCAAGGTTTTGAAAATCACCTGAGCTGAAACCGGCTCCCGCAGAAAAAATTTTCTCACCGGCATACTCAACAAACGGCAGATTTCTGTCCGTTGAAAAGTAGAAAGGGAAATTTTCCTGAAGCTGCACCCCCTAATTCGCAAAATAATTGTCCGTTGCAAAGTGAAAGGGCAAAGCATTGGGACAAAAACGGGAGCTGATTCACTTAGTAAGGTGGAGAGGTTTTCAGAAATTTTTTCTCCGGCAGTACCAAGTTTTCGAGAAAAAATGTCCGTTGTATGTTGAGAGGGGCTTCCAAACCGGAAAGCCCTTCCCGTGCCGGAGCCGGTAACAGTTTGACCCCGGCGGCACGGTGTTCCTTGACAAGTGAATAGCTTTTTCAGGCAACAAGCTC
>CAKSOW010000053.1 GCA_934479825.1 uncultured Eubacteriales bacterium | reverse complement strand
GAGCGGGACGCGCGGCATTATTGCATGGCGTCAAAAAGAGTGGTACCGCGAAGAAAAGAACTTCGTCTCTTTTGTACAGCAAATTGTGCTGTGCGAAAGAGATTTTTTTATACTTTCTTCTCTCTTATCCTCTCATCCCCTCTCAAAAGAATCTCTTTTGCAAGCATAACGCAGCGAAAAGAAAGGAATCTTCTTATGAACGGCTATCAAAAGTACGAAAAACAGTATTTTCCGGTAAACATCGAAAATCCCGAATGGATGAAAAAGGACAGTATCGATAAAGCGCCTATTTGGTGCAGTGTGGATCTTCGCGACGGCAACCAAGCTCTTATCGTTCCGATGAGCTTAGAAGAAAAGCTTGAATTTTTCGGCTATCTTGTCCGTATCGGCTTTAAAGAAATCGAGATCGGTTTCCCGGCCGCCAGTGAAACAGAATACGAATTCTGCCGCACTTTGATCGAACGCAACCTGATTCCGGACGATGTTACGATTCAGGTACTTACCCAAGCGCGTGAACATATCATCGCCAAAACCTTTGAAGCGCTTGCCGGCGCCAAACATGCCGTCGTTCATCTGTATAATTCTACCTCGGTCGCTCAACGCGAACAGGTATTCAGAAAATCAAAAGAAGAAATTGTCGATATCGCAGTTTTCGGCGCAAAGCTCTTGAAGGACTATGCCGCCAAAACCCCCGGTCATTTCACGTTTGAATATTCCCCCGAAAGCTTCACCGGCACAGAGCCCGACTATGCTGTTGAGATCTGCAATGCCGTGATCGATATCTGGAATCCCACTCCCGACCGCAAGGTCATTATCAATCTTCCGGTCACCGTTTCTCATTCCATGCCGCATGTGTATGCCAACCAGGTCGAATACATGTGCAAACATCTGAAAAACCGCGAAAACTTAATTATTTCCCTTCATCCGCACAACGACCGCGGCTGTGCCGTCGCCGACAGCGAATTAGGCCTTTTGGCCGGCGCTGACCGTATCGAGGGAACTCTGTTCGGAAACGGCGAACGCACCGGTAACGTCGATATTATCACTCTGGCGCTTAATATGTATTCCCAAGGCGTTGACCCGGAACTTGATTTTTCGGATCTGCCGAAAATCAGCGAAATGTACGAGCGCGTCACCCGCATGCATGTCTATGAACGCCAGCCGTACAGCGGCGCATTGGTGTTTGCCGCATTCAGCGGTTCGCATCAGGACGCTATCGCCAAGGGCATGAAATACCGTGCGGAGCACGCAAGTAAAATCTGGAACGTGCCGTATCTGCCGATCGATCCGACCGATGTGGGACGCGTGTATGAAGCTGATGTTATCCGCATCAATTCCCAGTCCGGCAAGGGCGGTATCGGCTATTTGCTCGAAAAATCGTATTCGCTCAATCTGCCGCCGAAAATGCGCGAAGAATTCGGCTATCATGTCAAGAGCGTTTCCGACCATGCTCATAAAGAGCTGTCTCCGAGCGAAGTGTACGATATTTTCATGCGCGATTATATCAACGTTTCCGGACACCTTTCGGTCGTTTCGGCTTCTTACCGTCAGGAAAACGGCATAACCGCCGATGTGGAACTTCTCTTCGACGGCAAAATGCATAAAGTCACTTCTGTCGGAAACGGACGTCTTGACGCGGTAAGCAGTGCTATCAAATCGGTCATCGGCAATGTCTATACGCTTGAAACCTATTCGGAACATGCTATTGAAGACAGCACCAAGTCGCGTGCCGCCTCCTATGTATCGGTCAAAGGTACAGACGGCAAGGTGTACTGGGGCGCAGGCGTGGATGAAGATATTATCGTTTCCTCCATCAAGGCGCTTGTGTGTGCCGTCAACCGTATGTTTGCCTCGCAAAATAAATAATTAACCCAATTTTCGCGGATTTCCATAAATTCCCATATTCCAAAAAGGAGAACACCCCATGAAAATGACAGGCGCAAGAATTCTTGTTGAAACACTGATCGAACAGGGCGTCGATACCGTATTCGGCTATCCGGGCGGTCAGGTACTCAACATTTATGATGAGCTTTATCAGAACAGCGACCGTCTGCGGCATGTGCTCGCCGCGCACGAACAAGGCGCCGCGCACGCCGCCGACGGCTATTCGAGAGCCACGGGAAAAGTCGGTGTGGTCATCGCCACCAGCGGCCCGGGCGCGACAAACCTTGTGACCGGCATCGCAACCGCCATGCTTGACTCCGTGCCGATGGTCGCCATTACCGGAAACGTGCCGTGCGACTTGATCGGACGCGACAGTTTTCAGGAAATCGACATTACCGGTATCACGCTCCCGATTACCAAGCACAACTATTTCGTCCAGAGTGCGGACGACCTTGCCGGAGTGATCCGCGAGGCCTTCAAGATTGCAAAATCCGGACGTCCCGGCCCTGTGCTCATCGATATTCCGAAAGATGTGCAGATAAGTCTCGGCGAATATGAAAAAGAACCGATTGTCGAGCCGTTTCCCAACAAAATCGCTTCGCAGGCCGATATCGACCGCGCGGCAGAGGTATTGAAAAACAGCAACCGCCCGTACATTTATATTGGCGGCGGTGTGGCCGGCGCCGGAATGGCTAAGAACATCTGCGCGCTTGCCGATAAGATCGACGCGTTTATCGGATGTTCCTTTATGGGACTTTCCGCTGTTCCCACCGAAAACAGACGCTTTTTGGGCATGCAGGGCATGCACGGACATTATGCCTCCTCCATGGCGCAGGATGAAGCGGATGTGATTCTTGCAGTCGGCGTTCGTTTTTCCGACCGTGCGACCGGCAAAAAGTCCCGCTATGCGAAAAACGCAAAAATCATTCACCTTGATTTGGATTTTTCCGAAATCAATAAGAATATTTCAGTCGAAGTAGGCGTATGCGGCGATATCGTCGATTCGTTCAAACGCCTTGCCGACGCTGTTCCGAGTGCGGTTCATCCGGCATGGGATGCGCTGGTGAGCGCCTTACGCGTCAAGGAAAACGAAAGCTATATCAAGACGGACAAGCTGACGCCCAAGCGTGCGATCGACATTATCAACGCCGAGACCACGCCCGAAACGGTCATTGCCACCGACGTAGGACAGCATCAGATGTGGGCGGCGCAGTATTGCGATTTCCGCGCGCCGCGCAAAATGGTTTCAAGCGGAGGACTGGGCACGATGGGCTTCGGCTTGGGTGCGGCGATCGGCGCCGCCATTGGTTCGGGCTGCAAAACGGTGCTGATTACCGGCGACGGCAGTTTCGGCATGAATTTGAATGAGTTGGCGACAGCCGTTTCGACCGGTGTTCCGGTAACGATCGTTATTTTCAACAACGGCGTTCTTGGTATGGTGCGCCAATGGCAGACGCTGTTTTTTGACAAGCACTATTCAAACACGACGTTAGAGCGCAAGACGGATTTTGTCAAGCTTGCCGAAGCATTTGGCGCAAAAGGCTATCGGGCAGACACGCCGGAAACGTTTGCGGAGATATTCCGCAAAGCCTATGCGTCGGGCGAACCATGCGTCATCGACTGCAAGATAGATCCGGATGAATTTGTTCTTCCGATGCTTCCGCCCGGCGGCAGTATTGAGGACATTATCACGGAAAAGGAGGCGAAAGCATGAGTACAGAGAACAAAAGCGGCGGAAAATTCGTCATTGCGGTATATGTCGAGAACCGGTTCGGCGTTCTGACGCGCGTTACCAGCATGTTTACGCGCCGCGGTTTCAATATTGATGCGTTAACGGTCGGTGAGACCGAGTCGCCCGAATACAGCCGTATTACAATCACCATGAGCGGCGACGGATATGCAAGGGATCAGATGATCAACCAGCTTCGCAAGTTATTCAATGTGAAAAAGGTTGAAGTGCTTGAAAAGAGCACCTCGATCGATCGCGAGCTTATGCTTCTCAAAGTCAAGAACAGCGCTGAGAACCGCCAGGAGATCATGTCGGTTGTAGACATTTTCCGCTGCAAGATCATTGATTATGCGGTAGACGCCTTATGTATCGAAGTAACCGGAGAACCGAGCAAGATAGACGCATTTGTTCAGATCATGAAGCCGTTTGGCATCATTGAGCTGTGCCGCACGGGCATTGTCGCCCTTGACCGCGGAAGTTCGAGTTTGCTTGCGCGCTAAGCGCGCCGGTTGAACCGAAGTCCGGCAAATCTCATAACTAACCAATTCCTAATTTTAAATAAAACCAATCATATGCAAAGGAGATTTTATCATGGCAAACATCTACTACCAAAACGATTGCGATCTCAACAAACTCAAAGGCAAGACCGTCGCTATTATCGGCTACGGCTCACAGGGTCATGCCCATGCGCTGAACCTTCGTGACAGCGGCGTAGACGTCGTCGTCGGCCTGTATAACGGCTCCAAGAGTTGGGAAAAGGCTGAAAAGGCCGGCTTGAAGGTCATGACTTCTGCGGAGGCTGCCAAGGCCGCCGACATCATCATGATCCTTATCAACGATGAAAAGCAGGCAAAGCTTTACAAGGAAAGCATTGAGCCCAACCTTACCGAAGGCAAAACGCTTGCTTTTGCACACGGTTTCAATATCCATTTCAAATGCATCCGTCCGCCGAAGAATGTCAACGTGATCATGATCGCCCCGAAAGGGCCCGGCCATACGGTAAGAAGCGAATATCTTGCCGGAAAAGGCGTTCCGTGCTTGATTGCTGTTGAGCAGGATGCAACCGGCGACGCGTTGGATATCGGTCTTGCTTATGCGCTCGGTATCGGCGGTGCGCGTGCCGGCGTTCTTGAAACCACGTTCCGCACGGAAACCGAGACCGACCTGTTCGGCGAACAGGCTGTTCTTTGCGGTGGTGTCTGCGCTCTCATGCAGGCCGGTTTTGAAACGCTTGTTGAAGCAGGCTATGACCCGAGAAACGCCTATTTTGAATGCATTCATGAAATGAAGTTAATCGTAGATCTTATCTATCAGAGCGGTTTTGAGGGAATGCGTTACTCGATTTCCAACACGGCGGAATACGGCGATTATATCACCGGTCCGAAGATCATCACTGAGGACACCAAGAAGGCTATGAAGAAGATTCTGGCCGACATTCAGGATGGCACGTTTGCCAAGGACTTCTTACTCGACATGTCCGATGCCGGCAGTCAGGTTCATTTCAATGCTATGCGCCAGAAAGCCGCCGAGCATCCGTCCGAAAAGGTTGGCAAGGAAATCCGCAAGTTATACAGTTGGAACGACGAAGCAAAGCTGATCAACAACTAATCTATTTTTCTTTCGGAGAAAAGCAGGCAAAAGAACCCGAATATTTTCGTCTTATTCTTTCGCGTGAAAGAGCAATTTTGATCCTATCAAAATATTTTTGCACAAAAACCAAGCTTTCTGCAAGCCGTCTTGCAGAAAGCTTGCGAAAGGGTATTTCTGTACACCGGAAATGCTTTTTCGCAAGCTTACTGTTCAGATTTTTCAGAAAAGGAGCAAATATTATGTCCATGACAATGACTCAAAAGATTTTAGCCGCTCATGCAGGATTAGATACAGTCGAAGCCGGAGAGCTGATTTTGGTAAATCTTGACCGCGTTCTGGGAAACGACATTACCTCTCCCGTTGCGATCCGTGAGTTCGGCAAACTCGGTTTTGAACAGGTATATGACAAAGACCGTGTAACAATGGTAATGGATCACTTCGCACCCAACAAAGACATCAAAGCGGCCATTCAGTGCAAGATGTGCCGCGATTTCTGCGAGGAAAAGCAGATCACGCACTTTTACGATGTCGGTCAGATGGGGGTTGAACATGCTCTGCTTCCCGAAAAAGGATTAGTTGTTTCCGGAGATGTTGTCATCGGTGCCGATTCGCACACCTGCACCTATGGCGCTCTCGGCGCGTTTTCCACCGGCGTCGGTTCAAGCGATATGGCGTGTGGCATGGCTATCGGCAAAGCTTGGTTCAAAGTGCCGGCCGCCATTAAATTTGTACTTCACGGAAAGCTTGCTCCGCATGTATCCGGAAAAGACCTGATTCTGCACATTATCGGCAAGATCGGCGTAGACGGCGCGTTGTACCGTTCCATGGAATTCACCGGCGACGGTGTGGCAAGTCTCTCGATCACCGACCGTCTCACCGTATGCAATATGGCTATTGAAGCCGGTGCGAAAAACGGTATTTTTGAAGTGGACGAAAAGACTTTGGAATACATCGCCGCGCATTCCGACCGCAAGCCGGTCATATATAAGGCGGACGACGACGCCCCGTATGACGAGGTCATTGACATCGACCTTGCCGCCATCCGTCCGACCGTTGCCTTTCCGCATCTGCCGGAAAATACGCACACCATCGATGAGATCAACCAAATGGACGAGATCAAGATCGATCAGGTTGTCATAGGGTCCTGCACCAACGGTTATTATGAAAATATCAAGGAGGCCGCCGAAATCTTCCGCGGTCACAAGGTGGCAAAGGGCGTGCGCGCCATTATTCTGCCGGCAACGCAAAGCATTTATTTACGCTGTATGAAAGAGGGACTTTTAGAAGTCTTTATCGAAGCAGGATGCGCCGTATCCACGCCGACCTGCGGTCCGTGCTTAGGCGGTCATATGGGAATCCTTGCTCCGCACGAACGCGCCGTTGCAACCACCAACCGCAACTTTGTCGGACGCATGGGCGACCCGACATCGGAAGTTTACCTGGCGTCTCCGGCTGTGGCCGCCGCAAGCGCTATTTTAGGACATATCGCGTCCGTTAGGGAGGTAAAGTAAACATGGCAGATATGATTTTTGAATCAAGCGTCATCAAATATGCCGATAACGTCGATACCGATGTCATCATTCCGGCACGCTACTTAAACACCATTGATAAAAAAGAGCTGGCTTCTCATTGTATGGAGGATTTGGATAAAACTTTTTCCGAGCGTGTAAAAACGAGTAAGATCATTGTGGCAGGCAACAATTTCGGCTGCGGCTCGTCACGCGAACATGCGCCGCTTGCCATAAAAGAAAGCGGCGTGGAACTTGTCATTGCCAAGACCTTCGCCCGTATTTTTTATCGGAACGCGATCAATATCGGTCTTGCCATTCTGGAATGTCCCGAAGCGGCAGAAGCTATTTCCGACGGGGATGAAGTCATCGCGGACATGGAAAAAGGTGTGATTACCGACAAAACCACCGGCAAGAGCTTTATCACCAAGCCTTTTCCGGAGTTCATCGGCAAGATCATTGCTGCCGGCGGTCTTATGGAATCGATCAAGAAAGGAAGTATCCGATAATGAAACTTCATTTTGCACTTTTGCGCGGCGACGGAATCGGTCCGGAAATTGTTGACAGCGCCGTGCGCGTTTTAAAGCATATTGCCCCGAAATTCGGCCATGAGTTTTCTTTTACGCCGTATCTTATCGGCGGCGCGGCTTTGGACGAAGTCGGCTGCCCTCTGCCGGAGGAGACCGTAAAGGGCTGTCTTGCCGCGGACAGTGTATTGCTTGGTGCGGTGGGAGGACCGAAATGGGACTCACTTCCGGGGGATAAACGGCCGGAGAAAGCGTTGCTCGGCATTCGCGCCGCCATGGAATTATATACAAATTTACGTCCGGCAAAGCTGTATCCTGCTTTAAAGGACGCATGCCCGTTACGTCCGGAAGTGGCGACAGCCGGATTTGATATTCTCATTGTACGGGAGTTAACCGGCGGCATTTATTTCGGCGACCGCGGTTACAGAGAGGGAAAATACGGCACAGAAGCGTATGACACCGAATGTTACAGCCGCGTCGAGATCGAACGCATCGCGCGCGCCGCGTTTGAGGCCGCAAGAAAGAGAAACAAGAACGTCATCAGCATCGACAAGGCAAATGTTCTCGAAACCTCGCGTTTATGGAGAAAAACAATACATGAGATCGCCGCGGAATATCCCGATGTGACCTGCACGGATATGCTTGTGGACAACGCCGCCATGCAGCTTGTCAAAAATCCGTCGCAGTTTGACGTTATCGTTACGTCCAACATGTTCGGCGACATTCTGTCGGATGAAGCGTCGCAGATCACCGGCTCGATCGGTATGTTGCCGTCCGCGTCGCTCGGTGCGACCTCGCGCGGTCTTTACGAACCGATTCACGGCTCTGCGCCCGATATCGCAGGGAAAAATCTTGCTAACCCCGTTGCCACCATTCTTTCGGCCGCTATGATGTTACGCTATTCGTTCTCGCTCGGCGCTGAGGCCGATTGCATTGAAAATGCGGTCGGACGCGTGCTTGACGACGGGTTCAGAACACCCGATATTGCCTCCAAAACGGGAACCGACGCGCATTTGCCGCTCGGTACGGTGGAAATGACCGACAAGATTCTCGCCTATATCGGCTAAACCGTTTTTCTGTCATAAAAAGGAGGTTCTATGCATGAATCCGGTAATCGAACGGTTGTCCTATGAGCTGGCGCGCACAGTCTTTTTCCGATCCGTATTAAACGATTCGGTAATGAGATGTTTTGCGGATTTTATCAAGGCATGCACGCAGTTCAGCGAAAAAGCGGAGGATCATGCGGCACTTTGCGCCAAAACCGACGCTTATGCGGCTTTTCTTGCAGCCTTATATGCCGAGGGCGGCAATTTCGGCGCATATCTGAACGAGCGCTTGGAATGTGACGACAACACCTATTTTCGTCTGGCGGCAGGAAAAAAAGAGATTCCGCACGTCATGCGCGACTGCTTTATGGGAGAGCTTGCATTCTTCTCGACTTTAACGCGCTTAACAGCGGCAAAGCTACTGACGGCTGCCGAACTTCCATCGTCGCTTCCCGGCTTTGACAATACGATTTTTGATTTTACCGTGACCATACCGGCACGCTTGGAGCATGCAGATCTTTACGGTTACGGAATCTACGCCAAATACGGCATGTTCCGTATCGATGAAAAGGCGCGTTTGGTACCGGTTCCGTCGCCTGACCCGATTGAGCTTTCCGATCTTATCGGATATGAGAGCGAACGCGGCGAAGTGATTGCCAATACGAAAGCGCTGATTGAGGGCAGGCCTGCGGCAAACGTCCTGCTTTGCGGAGATGCCGGGACAGGGAAATCCTCGACGGTCAAAGCGGTTGCCAACCGGTTTCGCGCGGAGGGTGTGCGGCTTGTGGAGTTACGCAAGGAGCAGTTAGCGTTATTGCCGGAGGTAATGGGGGAAATTGCCGACAATCCTTTGAAATTCATTTTGTTTGTAGACGACTTGTCATTTGCCGGTGATGACGACGGATATGCGTCTCTCAAAGCGGCTTTGGAGGGTTCGGCATCGGTCAAAGCGTCCAATGCTGTCATTTATGCGACCAGCAATCGCCGTCACCTGGTCAAGGAAACATTTTCGTCGCGTGAGGGAGATGAAATTCACCGTCGGGATGCGATTGAAGAGTTAATGTCGCTTTCGGAGCGGTTTGGACTTACGGTTTTGTTTTCCAAGCCGAACAAGGAGCTGTATTTACAGATCGTTACATCGCTTATGCAAGCGCACGGCTTGAACATGGACAAGGCGGCGCTTTCAGTTCGCGCCGAGGCGTTTGCGCTTGCCAAGGGCGGAAGAAGTGCGCGTGTAGCAGAACAATTTGTGGATTCGCTCATCTGCGGAGAATAAAGGGCGGCCATGCCGCCTGCCGATTCTCATGCGCCAGCGTGAGTTTGCCGCCCTGAAAGGGCGGCTTTTGTTTTCCGGAAAAGCCCGGAAAGAGTGCTTTTCGTTTTGCGAAAAGCATATAAGGGACGTTCTTGAATTTACAATGTAAGTGCAAGCAAAAAAAAGGATGGACACAAAAGGAAAAATCCAGTATAATGGGTTTGACGA
>CAKSOW010000052.1 GCA_934479825.1 uncultured Eubacteriales bacterium | reverse complement strand
TGCTTGACGGCAGGGAGAAATTAGAAGCCAAGTATGTCAGGGAGATCTTTAAAAGGTATCATGAGAAACTGAATAAGTGATGGATTATAAAGGCCGAGATTCTTGTGAGTTTCGGCCTTTAAAAATGACACGCCGAAACGCGGAATTTGCTGCATAATTAAAGTAGAACAAAGGGGGGATACAAAAATGCCAAAGGACTTTATTACCATTGACAACGGTTTTCCGAGTTTTACTGGCAATGAATCAGTAGAAACAAAAGTAAATCAACTTTATAATTATACTTTTATGCTGTTGGAATCTTTGCGATATTTATTCCGTAATTTAGATACGGACAATTTCAATGAAACGGCATTAAAGAATTTTCGCAAAGAGTATTCCGATGAAGTCGCGCATGCTATTTCGGATTTTGAGATTCTTGCGAACGAAAACTATGCAAGCGCTTCCTTATTCTCTGAATTCCAAACAGAGACGGATGGCAAGTTTTCAGAGCAGACAAATGCATTATCGAAATTTAAAACCGAAGTCTCTGATACGTATGCCAAAACTTCTATGCTGGCAGAATATGACGCCATAAAGACCATATCCGATGGCGTTGCAGAAAACAGAGAATCTATTTCCGGAGTTAAAGCGACAGCTGACCAAAATGGTTCAGCTATTGAAAACTTTGCTTCTTGGAAAAAGAGTTTCTATGATGACGACAACAGCGAATACAGAGAGACTATTGCCGGAATTAGGCAATCTGCTGCTGATGCTGAATCGAAAATCGAACAATTTACCGAATGGAAAGGCTCAAATTTTGAGACATTTGAGGAAGGTTTGAAGGCCGCTCAAACAGCCGCCGAGGCGACGGCCGCAGAAAAGGCGGCCGAAGCGTTATCCGGTGCGAACGGTTATACCGACGGCGAGATTGCTGCTGTTACGGAAAGGCTTACAAGTGTGGAAAGCTCGGTAAATGAAGTAAAAGAGGCAAACAAAGATTTTGCCAAAAGTTCGGAGCTTACCGAGTATAAGCGGACGGTTGAAGAAAAATTTACAGCCGCAGATACAGCGGCGAAAGGATACGCCTCTGACGCTCAAACAGCCGCCGAGGCGACGGCCGTGGAAAAGGCGGCCGAAGCGCTGTCCGGCGCGAACGGCTATACCGACGGGAAGATTACCACTGTTACGGAAAGGCTTACAAGTGTGGAAAGCTCGGTAAATGAAGTAAAAGAGGCAAACAAGGATTTTGCAAAAAGTTCGGAGCTTACCGAGTATAAGCGGACGGTTGAAGAAAAATTCACAGCCGCGGATAAGACGGCGAAAGGATACGCCTCTGACGCTCAAACAGCCGCCGAGGCGACGGCTGCGGAAAAGGCGGCCGAAGCGTTATCCGGTGCGAACGGTTATACCGACGGCGAGATTGCTGCTGTTACGGAAAGGCTTACAAGTGTGGAAAGCTCGGTAAATGAAGTAAAAGAGGCAAACAAAGATTTTGCCAAAAGTTCGGAGCTTACCGAGTATAAGCGGACGGTTGAAGAAAAATTTACAGCCGCAGATACAGCGGCGAAAGGATACGCCTCTGACGCTCAAACAGCCGCCGAGGCGACGGCCGTGGAAAAGGCGGCCGAAGCGTTGTCCGGTGCGAATGGATATACCGACGGCAAAATCACCACTGTTACGGAAAGCATTGCGGCAGTTGAAAAACAGGCCGGCATAAACGGCGCTTTTATAAAAATGATGGTCGGCAACAAAACGATACAAATGATTGACGGCAAATTAAAAGACGAATCGGGAAATGCGATTTCCAGTGAAAGTGCGGCGGAATTTGTGATGGAGGCGGCGAACGGTGAATCACAAATCAAATTAAAAGCGGACAAGATTGCATTTGGAAACGATGCAGGAGTTTATGGCGACGGGAATTTATATCTGTCAAAGTTGTTCGGAAAATCGAATGTACAAAGCGGAAACTATCCGGGGCAATTTTACATAGAGGTGGATTCCGACTTTGATTCCGGTGCAGGCACATTCGGCGGTGATCTATTCATGAAACAGGTAAGTTCCGTTCAGTCAGGCGGAGGAGTTCCGCAAAGCGGCGGCGCGGCATTATATGGCTTTGAATACGGAAACTCTGTTGAAAACGGAGTGACGAACGAGGGTGTAAGCGTTAATTTCACAGTCGGCCGAAGAGAAAACGGTGCAGGTTCTGACTCGAAAAAATATCTTTGGGGATACAACTACAAGGAAGATAAGTTTTATGCAAAAGGCACATGGGATTTTTCGAGTGCGGCCGTTACGGGATTAGCGGACAATCTTACCGGATTGGCGGTGTATTTTTCATGAGCTGGAATACGCAGGTAATAGAGGACGAATATGTAAAGCTTACGGTTGACGCCGCCGCGTGGTCGGCTGAACTAAAAGCTGTCCCGAAAGGCGACACGGTGATCGGTATAGACCATTTTACGGTAAAACCGACTGAAACGGCTGTTTCGGAAGACTATCACGCTGAATATAGTACATACACGGAAAGCCGGCCGTTTTTCGGTTTTGCCGGCGGCGTTGACAACACGCTTCTTGAAAACACAAACTATGACATTGTGCTTGCATATGATCTGTATAAGAACGGAAGTGTGACAGAGTATAACCGGCTTTTAGGGGTACGGATCTCCACTGTATCACGCCAAGAATCCGGCGAATCGGTCATTGAATCGGAATTGCCCATTGAGGACATGAACGGCTTTGCGGACTACCGTGAAGCGGCTGTTTCCTTTGGTGTGAATCTACGGCAATACGGGGGCGGTGAGATTAAGGTCACAGCGGTAATAACCGGGGCGGAAAAGACAGTGACGGTAACAAAAGAAAACATGTTATGTTTCAGAACCACCAAGACCGATATATACGGGGATTCTTACAAAGCGGATATCTATACGGTGAGTTTCCGGAAAAAAGATATCGGTTACGGTCCTTTTCATGCAGCTGTTACAGTGGAATACCTTGCTTCGGCACGGACGTTCACGACGACTGGATCGTATGACGGTATTTTGCCTTTTTCTTTCTACTATCTGAAAGACAAAGGCATATTCAAGATTACGGCAGACGAATGGAACGAGTTGAACGAAGATCTATACAAGCGGTTGAAAAAAAGAGGGACGACATTGGAAGAACCGGAAAAGGTAAGCAGAGGGCAGAAGTTTGAAACGGGTATTATACAGGCTATCACCAGTCTTTTTTATGCGCTTTACACGTCCGGAATCGCTTTGCCGGGTCCGGATTTCAGAGTTTTTTCGACGGTATCCTTTGGAACAAGGCCGGAAAACGGTGTAAGCGCTTATGAGCTATTGAGAAAATTTGAGACCTGGGCGAACGCGGTCTTTCAAGCATAAAGGGGGAAGGAGTATGGAATATGAAGTTATTGAATGCAGACCACGAATATGACGGGCTTATCCGTCGCGAAACGAGAACGGAAGAATATGAATTGCACGAGGATCTTCTTTTACTTGCCGGATATGCCGAAGCGGCTGCGAAAGCAGCGTATTTATTTGAACGCAGCAGCGATAAAAGCGCAAAAGCAAATCTTATATCGCAATATCAAAACATTCTTAGCCAATTGACAAAAATTAAAGGTTATCACAGGGAAAGCGATACAAAAAAGGAGGAACAAGAATGAGTTTGCCGGAAATGGTATATGCAGACAAAATCCGAAAACGGTCACAAGCCGCCTTCGGGGGATACAACCACAACCTTGCAGCGATGGATGGCGAGATCTACGACATGGCCGGGATGACAAGCAATTACTATCCGGTCGTTGCTTCCCGGGCGGCAAGATATTTGAAAAAAACTGTAACAGGTACGCCGAACGGATATTACGCTTTGGATGGGGAACTTCTTATAGACGGAACGGAGCTTTACGCGGACGGTATGAAAATCGCAGACGTTTCGGATTCCAGAAAGACTTTTGCGACGCTTGGCATGTATACGGTGATACTTCCGGACAAGGTTTATTATAACCGGCTTGCAAAAACTTTTGGGAATATTGAATCGACGCTTACCGGGGAAGGTTACATAGAAAATGGCACTTATGCCGGCGAAGAGGCAGAGGCTAACACAATACGCATGCCGGGTAAAGAGTTTTCTTCGTATTTCAAGGTGGGAGACGCGGTCGAAATATCCGGCTGCACCATTCATACGGAAAACAATAAGACGCCGATTATTCGTGAAATTGAGGGAAACAAGCTTCGGTTTTATGAAAATGTTTTTACCATACGTTCCGGCGGTGATCATGAGAAAAATATCACGGTTTCACGCAAGATGCCGGATATGGATTTTCTTTGTGAAAGTGACAACCGTTTATGGGGATGCAAGGGAAATTCGGTTTATGCTTCAAAGCTTGGGGATATATTCAACTGGAATGTATTTGACGGTCTATCGACGGACTCTTATGCGGTCGATGCAGGAAGTGCCGGAGATTTTACGGGATGTTTTACCTATTTGGGTTATCCGATGTTTTTCAAAGAGAGGTACATTTACAAGGCTTACGGAGACAAGCCGTCCAATTTCCAGCTTATCGGCAGCGCGACCATGGGGCTTGCGTCCGGAAGCAGCCGCAGTTTTGCTGTTGCCGGGGAGGTATTATATTATCTCTCGCCGTCAGGCATATGCGCCTACACAGGCGGAATACCGCAAAGCATTGCGGCTCCGTTCGGAACAAGCCGTTTTAAAAAGGCTGTGGGAGGAAGCGACGGCCGCAAGTATTATGTAAGCATGGAAGACGAGAACGGCGTTTGGAGCTTGTTTGTCTATGATACGGAAAAAGGCGTTTGGATGAGGGAAGAAAAGCATTTGCAGATTTTGGATTTCGGTTTGGGACGAAATCTTAGTTTTCTCGACACAGGCGGCCGGATATGGCTTCTGGGAGATGCTGATGAAATTCCGGAGGACGCACAGAAAGAAGATGTTTCAAAGCTTGACAGTTTTTTGGAATTTGGTGATTTTGTCTATTCTTCGCCGAACAAAAAAGGCATAGCCAAAATCCAGATTCGGTTAGAAGGAGACACTTCAAGCAAGATCACACTTTCGGTTATGTACGATTCATCCGGCACATGGGAATGTGTGCAGACGCTCTGCACGGCAAAGAAACGCAGTTATTATCTGCCTGTTATACCGCGCAGGTGTGATCATTTCAGATTGAAGTTTGAAGCGGTCGGCAGTTGGAAACTCTATTCGCTTTCGGTGGAAAGTTATGCCGGAAGTGCGTTATAAAACAGGAGGAAAAAGTATGGCGATTCAATACACATTTGACGATTTCAAAAAGGCGGCCGAAAACAGCGGTCTATATAACACTTTTTCTGAGCATGATCTTCGGTTGGCACAAAAAGATCCGTCTGCCGGAATGAGTCTTATCCGGTATAAGATGGATTACCGGAATGCGGCGACGGACGAAGCGCGTGTTCTTGCCAACGAGGGCGCAGAAAGTGTACGCCGCACATATGGCGGTTACACCGGCGGAGGGGATGGAACAGGTTATTATTTAGAAACGCCTTCAAGTTTCCGCTACGACAAGCCGGCGCCGGTTTATGAAAACACATACGGGGATGCAGTAAAAAAAGCTTTGGATGAAGTGAATGGAATGAAATCTTTTTCGTATAATTACCAAAAAGATCCGGCATATTCCTCTTACAAAAAGGAATACACGCGGGAGGGCAGGCGTGTGACGGAGGACACACTTGGGAGCTTTGCGGCGGCCAGCGGCGGTATGCCGTCCAGTTATGCTGTAACAGCGGCAGGGCAGGCAGGGGATTATTACGCGTCGAAGCTATCGGACAAGATCCCGGAGCTGTATGACGCGGCGTACAGCAGATATTTAGATGAATACAATCGCAAGCAGAAAAACTACGAAACGCTTCGGGACGCCGAGGCGAACGACTATTCGCGTTATTTAGACGAACTTAACCGTTATGATGCAGACAAGGCGGACGCTTACAACAAGCATTTAACGAATATTAACTACTATGACAACCGCGAAAATGCGGCGGAGCAAGCGGCAAAGGCGACGGCACAGCAGGAATTTGAGAACAGCATGACGCTTCGTGCACAAGACCGCGAGGACATTGAACTGGAACGGAAACGGAATGCGGATCTTCTGGATGCTTATATCCGCAGCGGACAGCTTGATCTGGACAAGGAAACCGATGCATGGAAAAAACAGCTTGCTTTTGACGAATTGGGTTTAAAAAGGGATAGCCAGAATTGGGATAGAGAATACGGGCTGAAACGGCTTGCTTTGACGAAAGACGATTCGCAGGATCAAGAGGAAAGTGAGCCTCCTATTACCGAAATGGGCGTCACAGACAGCAATTCTGACGATGAAGAAGGCGACGCACTTGACAAGGCTGCATTCAGTCGTTTGCTTCGCCGAATCGGCAATCAGAAGACCGAAGATGAAAAGCTGAAACTTGTGTGGTCTATGTATCAGTCGGGAACAATTTCCGGGGCGGACGCAGAACAGCTTTTGCGAAAAACCGGTGTTGACACTTCAAAATTCAACGGATAGGGAGAATTGCATATGGGGTTTGACATAAATAAGGTCGGAGCGGCCGTAAACAAGAAACGCCAATTTAACATCGAAAATGTCGGCAAAGAAGTAAGAAGGCAAGAACGCAAGAAAGAACAGGAGAACGCCGGGATCGTTTCCAACTCTTTCGGCGCACGTGCAAAGGAAGAACGGGGACTTACAGGCACACATGACAAGATCGTCACGCCGCAGAGTTTAAGCCGTGAGGCAGAAGCCTTGAAGTCGCGCGGAAATGAGCTTTCCGGCAAAGCCAAGGCCGGGATCTTGACGGCCGGCGAAGCGGCGTCTTATGACAAATCGGTCCGGAAATACAACGACAATGCGGCATATTTACATAACAACCTGAATAAGGACTTTTCGGCCAAAGCATCGGACAGTGAGCGTAGGACAATATACGGCGGTATGGAAGAAGCGGCGAAGCATTCTTTACTTCTTCCGGCTGTTTCGGGTACGGAGAATCTGAAAGAAAGTACCTCTTCCTTACCTGGGCAGGAAACCGGTGCGTGGTGGGTGAATCCGGGGTTTCAGAGCGCGGCAGATGTGCAAGCCGAGCGGTGGGCGATAAACGAGGATTACAGGGCGCTTAAAGAAAAGTTTATGCGCGGTGAGGCGACGAACGCTGATTTTGACGCTTTTACGCGGCGCAAAGTGGCTTTTGCAAAAAATGCACCAGCCATATTTGAAAAGGAACTTGGCGCACGCATTGGCAAAAATTCGGAATACACGGGTGCGGAATACGGTTCGTTTGAGAATGGCGAGATTTCGGGCATTGCCAAGAAAAGTGTTGACGAGCTATACCGGAACACGTATGAGGCGTTTTTAGCCGGACAAGCGGACGGTGCGTCGTTTGACGCGCTTGCGGCGGCGGTCTCGAATTACAGCGGCAAGGAACGCGCTTCGATTCTTAGCGGTTTATATGTAACCGAGGCGGAAAGGGCGTTACAGGCTGCACAGGCGGACTACGAGGATGTTTTGAACCGGATGGATGAAATGGAATCCTACGGCAATGAATCCTTTACGGCAATAGAATCGGAACGTGCAGCTGCCAAAGAACGCGTCATGAAAGCCAAACAGAAAAAGAGTGCGGCCTTTAACACTTACACGGAATACAAGGACGCGGACGACTACAACCGGTTAATGCGTGAATACGGTTATGCGACGGGTGCGGCGGATTTTGCCGAAAAAAGTGCATACAAGACTACGAAAAACGGCAAAGCCCCGAAGCCGAGCGCGACCGGCGGTTACGCTGAAACGGGTTTTGACGACGTTAATTATGACTACATCAACAAAAACACGGACGCTGTCAACATTGCGAATGCCAACGATTTAGCCAATTTCGGTTTATCGGCGGCTTTTGTCGGCACGGACAAAACAGAAATGAATGCGGATGAGATCGCGCTCTACAACTATCTTTACGCGACCGAGGGCAAGGCGGCGGCAAACGCTTTTGTCGATAAGTTAAAGGGCGTGCTTAACAAGCGTGCGCGTCAAAGCCTTGAAACGTCGTTTTCCGATTACGCAAAGGATCATCCGGTAAGCTCTTCGGTGTTCAGCACATTGATCGCGCCGGTCAAGGGAGTTGGCTATATGGGGCAGGCGGCCGACTATGCGGCGGACGGAAAAATCGACCAGAACGCGCCATACAACAAGTTTTCCTTTGCGCAGAAGGCGATCCGCTCATCGGTCAATCAGACGGTTGAGAAAAACTGGGGAACAGTCGGCAGCTTTGCCTACAACACCGGAATGAGCATGGCGGATTTTTTATTTACCTCTTTTGTCAGCAGCGGAATCGGCGCCGGTGTGGCCGGTGCGGAAAAGGCGGCGAAAGTTGCGGGCAACCTTTCGCTGGCTATCATGGGGTCGGGTGCGGCGGCGGACGCAACCATTGACGCGAAAGACAGAGGGCTTTCCGATAATCAAAGCTTTGCGCTCGGCACGATTGCCGGAATTGCGGAGATTGTTACGGAAAAGGTGAGCATTGAAAACCTATTTTCCCCGAACTGGGATGAAAACGCATGGCGGTATTTTATCAAAAACGTTATTGCGGAAGGCAGCGAAGAGGGGGCAAGCGATGTTATCAATCTTGTTGCGGACATGCTTATTTCCGGCGACAAAAACGAATGGCGGCAGAGCATTTACAAATACATGGATCTCGGTTACAGCGCTTCGGAGGCCTTTGGGCGCACGGCGGCCGACCAATTTGGGCAGATCGGGCTTGACATGCTTGGCGGCGCGGTGAGCGGCGGCGTTATGGCCGGCGGCCGAATTGGCTTTGGTTTTGGAAAGGCGGCGGTCAAGACGGCGGCCGAACAGAACAACATTTATCGTGCGACGGGAAAAATGCTGCGGCAGATCGGCGGAAACAACACTTTTGACAATCTGGCGAAGCAGGCCTTTGAAAATGGTGAAAAATCGAAAAGCTACGAATTTGCCGCAAAGCTTCAAGACAAGGCGGCGCACGGCAAAACGATCACCGACCGGGAATTAGGCAAGCTTTCGGAGCTTTCCAAAGCGGACATGATCCGGAGCGCTGCCGCCCGGAAAGCGGCTTCGGATACGGCTGGTTCGGCGAAGGTTTCCGAAAATGCGGATTCCGAAAAGCAAGGCGCTGTTCGTGAACAGCCGGAAGCTGTTGCCGGAAGTCCGAAAACTGTGAGCGAAAGTCCGGAAGCTGTTACTGAAAATCCGGTAGACGTCAGCGGACAGGCAGAAACAAAAAATACCGTTCCGGCCGATACGGAAACGGTAAATGAGGATTCAAAAGGGAATCCGGATATTTCAGAAAATGCGGCGGAGACTTCGGGTATTTCCGACGCCGCCGGTGAGGATTACGCTTTAAGCAGCGAGGAATCGGAGGAACTGCGCGGGTTAGAGGACGCCGAGCCGTTTCCGCATGCAGAGGATTCCGAGGACGAGGTACGCGATCGGCTTTGGGAAAAGGCGTCCGGAATCCCATCAGGCGAAGAAAAGGATTCACGGTTATTCTTTGAAGCCGGGATCTCGGAGGGCGACATTGACGAAGAGGCGGCCGGGGTCATTCGGCGCATTTCGGCATTAACGGATCAAAACATATACTTTTACCGGGAGGCGGCCGAGAATGGGACGATATCCAACGGCTATTATGACGCTTCGGACAATTCCATTCATGTTAATTTACGTTCGAGCGATCCGGTTTCTCAAATCATCTCGCACGAATTAACGCACAGTCTTGAACGCACAAAAAGTTATACGGCGCTGCAAAAGACGGTTTTTGATTACATTTTGCGCACAGAGGGCAAGACGGCGCTTGCCGACGAGAGGGCGCGGCTTGCTGAGGTATACAGGCGGAACGGGAAAGCACATTCGAACGACGCGGAGGTCGATGCAGATATTCTTGCGAACTTTGTCGGGCGCAAGCTGTTAACGGATGAAAATGCGATCCG
>CAKSOW010000051.1 GCA_934479825.1 uncultured Eubacteriales bacterium | reverse complement strand
TCATGTGGCTATCAAGAAATTTTACGAGGATTTGCAACCTTGTGCCATACAGCTCGGAGTATTTTGAACCGGTGCGAGACAGTAGCTTTACTGCGTGAGGATTTGTAGGTATTTATAAAAAGGCAGAGTTTGATTTGGGTAAACAGTAGGTTATGTGTTTCATAAAATGGGGTGGTTTGGTGGGAATTTGACTTTTTGGGAACAGAAAGCAATTTCCGTAAGAAACGAAAAGTCTGGTTGAGAATGGCAAAATTACGAGTTTCCCATACACAAAGTAAACTGTGTTTTGACACCAAACTTTCTGCCGACCCACACCAATTTCCCTTTTGTACCGTACCAATATAACGTGCAACTTTCCATTTAATCGACCGCTTGCGGCGGCAAGCCCCAGCACTAACCGACCAAAGTCAAAATCTAGATATTTAGCGATAGTCTCCTTGAAACATGGTCGTCTTGTTCGCATCCGCTCACAATACTCCCTGTTTCGGCGGTCTCCGACACGCCAAAACTTGCCACCGGCAACTTTTGACGCGTCCGAGCGTCTGCACTACGGCTCCCCTTTCGCACCGGTTCAAAACATGGCCGTGCGTTTTGCGGCACTAATAAATTTTTGCAAACTCTTTTAATACACTAAACCTTTCATATTTTACCTAAAATTCCAACGCACGGGTTTTGAACCGAGGTCGCAGGGCGAAGCCCCGGCTGCTTTTTGGTTCTTTTTGCACGCCGCAGGAAGTAACATTAAAACCGTCCCTAATGTTTTTCGTAAAACGAAAAGCGCTCTTTCCGGGCTTTTCCGGAAAAGAAAAGCCCTCCCAAACAGCCCCCTTTGTTACTTTTCGCAAAAGTAACGCGGTTCCCCAGCAACCCCTGCTGGGTCTGCCACTCACGCTTGCGCGTGAGAATCGGTAGGCGGCACAGCCGCCCTTAAAGGCGTGCTACGCCGCTTTTGCGCGCCGCCTTCGCGACAGCCGTGGCTACCGCATCCCGTACACGCCCGTCAAACGCAAGCGGTAGAATATAATCTTCTTTTAAGTCACTGTCGGAGATCAGCCCGGCAAGCGCATAGGCTGCCGCAATTTTCATTTCTTCGTTGATATCCGACGCCCGGACATCCAATGCACCGCGGAAAATGCCCGGAAAGGCCAATACATTGTTTATCTGGTTCGGATAATCGCTCCGCCCTGTGCCAACGATCCGTGCCCCGGCCGCTTTGGCTTCATCGGGAAGAATCTCCGGTTCGGGATTGGCCATCGCAAAAATAACCGCGTCCGAATTCATACTGCGCACCATGTCCGCATCCACAAGCTTTGGCCGAGAAAGTCCGAAAAATACGTCTGCTCCTTTAATAACATCGCGCAAAACGCCGCGCTCATGATGCGGATTGCTCATCTTGGCAAGCGCTTCATGCTCGGCATGCATTTGCTCGTCCCCGTCGCACAGCGCACCGTCTTTATCGCAAAAAATCAGATTTTTCACGCCGTATGACAGCATAAGCCGCCCAATCGCACAGCCGGCCGCTCCCGCTCCGTTGATAATGACCTTGATGTCCTCTTTTTTCTTGCCGGTCAAACGCAAGGAATTGATGAGCGCCGCAAGAGCAATCACCGCTGTACCGTGTTGGTCGTCATGGAAAATCGGAATATCCGAAACTTCCTTTAATTTCCGTTCAATCTCAAAACAGCGCGGTGCGGAAATGTCCTCTAAATTGACGCCGCCGAAACTGCCAAGGAGTAAGGAGACGGTCCGCACAATCTCATCGGGATCTTTCGAGCGGATGCAAAGCGGAATCGCATCGATATCGCCATAAGCTTTAAAAAGTAAGCATTTGCCCTCCATGACCGGCATACCGGCCTCCGGCCCGATATCGCCAAGTCCCAAGACAGCCGTGCCGTCCGTAATGACAGCTACCGTGTTCCAGCGTCTGGTAAGCTCATAGGATTTGTTTATATCTTCTTTTATGGCAAGACACGGCTCAGCCACGCCCGGTGTGTACGCCAGCGACAACGCCTCGGCAGTGTCGGCCGGAACATTGGCTTTTACCGAAATCTTGCCTTTCCATTCATAGTGTTTTTTGAGAGATTCTTTGCGGATATCCATGTGTCGTTCCTCTTCTTTTTTGTCAGACGGATTTTTCCTGTGTGTCGGAAAAATAAAGTTTCTTGTATATCAACATCGCCTTGTTGACTTTCTGTACATACGATGCCGTTTCGGGATACGGAATGTTGACCAACTTGCCGTTGGAATTGTATTCGGCGCTTTTCAGCCATTCGTTCACTTTTCCGCGCCCGGCATTATAGGCCGCAAACGCGGTATCCCATACGCCGAATTCCGAATAAAGCAGGCTTAGAAAATACGTGCCGTACCGAATGTTGGTTTCGGGATTGTACAAAAGTTCGGGATTGGCGTCCTCGGCGCCGTTTTTGGAACACAGCCAATAGAACGTCTCCGGGGTAATCTGCATAAGGCCGATAGCGCCTTTGGAGCTTTGCGCATCGCTTTTGAAACTGCTTTCCGTACTCATAACGGCATAGATCACCTCTTCGGGAACAGCATATTCCGCGGAAATGGCCGAAACCGTTTCATGATACGGCAGCGGATGCGTGCGCTCCAAGATCCGATCCTCCACAAAGACCCAAAGCGTGGCAAACCCGGCGGCAAGCGCCAAAATAAAAATAATGACAAAGGATTTTTTCATGTGTCCCCCTTATGCGTTGGCTTCGGATTTTCTGATAGCCATCTTTTCTTTTTGCAGTGCGGCAAAAAACAAGCGGATCTCTTGTTCAAATTCCGCCGCAGAACCGTCATTTTGAAGAATAACATCGCAGTTTTTCTTGAAATACGCGGCGTCTTTGGCTGAGGCAAGCCGCTTTTCCGCGGCCTCCCGGTCGATTCCGTCCCGTGCCAGAATCCGTTCAAGACGCGTCTTTTCATCGGCTAACACGCCGACCGTCACATCGCAGATTCTGTTTTCACCGCTTTCAAACAACAGCGGCGCGTCGATAACGGCATACGGCAGATTTTCTTGCCTTGCCAACGCAAGCTGTTTTTCAACCTCTTTTGTGATAGCCGGATGTGTAACGGCATTGAGAAAGGCCAGTTTTTCCTTGTCGGAAAAAACGATTCCGGCAAGCGCTTTTCGGTCAAGCGAGCCGTCAGGCAAGAGAATATCTTTGCCGAAACGGTCCACAAGCGCCGCAAGACAGGGTTTTCCCGGTTCGACCACTTCGCGCGCCAGTTTATCGGTATCGATATGCAGGGCGTGAAACTCTTTTGCCGCGACACGGGCAAAAACGCCTTTTCCGGCACCGGTGGGACCGGTTAATCCGATAATGACCATAATTTCTCCCTCATGCCAAGGCTAATTGATGGATAAGGACGCGTCGTCCGTTCCCTTTTCAATCGAGCGTATCACCACATAATAGCTGTAAGCCGGATTGACTTCGATTAAGATGCGATCGCCGACCTTATGGCCGAGAAGCGCTTTTCCCATCGGGGATTCGCCGCTGATACGGTTTTCAAGCACATCCGCACGCGCCGTGGTGACAAGCCGGTACGTCTCTTCGGCGTCATCCTCTTCGACATAAACGGTCACGGTATCAAACAGGCCGAGCGTGTCGGCATCGGTATTGACCGACACGACTTCGGCGGTTTTGATCATATTCTGCAAATAGCGGATCCGGCGGTCATTGGCGTTTTTTTCCTGCTTGGCGATGTGGTATTCCGCATTTTCACTGAGATCGCCGAACGCGCGTGTACGCACCACTTCCTTTAAAAGCAAGGGGCGTTTGACCGTGATACGGTATTCGATCTCCTCTTTCATTTTCTGAATATCCACTTCGGTTAGCTGATTATGCATGCTTTTTCAAACCTCTTTTATGTGTTTTCGGTGAAACTTACCACTTGACGCCGTGATAGTGATACTCTGTTCCGATAAAGCCGACCTGGGAGAAATCCTCCGGATTTTTACGGATGATATAGTCGATATAGCTCATAACAAAATCGGCAGTAAGTTTATAACCGGCAGCATTCAGGTGTCCGCCGAGAAAGTAGTTTTTCCGGAATTCATCGTCGTATATCGGTGCATATTTCAAGAAATCGAGCACATAGGTGAACTCAAATTTCTCGGCGAGCGCAGCCAAATAGCCGCGGTGTTCTTCGCGAAGCGCCGGGTTATTGTCTTGGCCGGAATAAGTTTCCCGCGGCATGGACATCAAAAACACGCGTGCCTTAGGCTGCATTTTTTTGATTTTCTGAACGATTTTGGCATATTCGCCAGCAAAAGTGGGCTTATTGTTTTCAAAGTTTTCAAAATCGATATCATCAAGTGTTCCCACAGGATTTCCGGTATTCAGAATATCGTTGACACCGAGGGCTATAACATAGGCCTGGCAGACATTTTCCGGCTTTTCAAAACCGCAGGTTTCGCCGAACGACGCGTTGAATTCCTTAGCCGTCATGCCGCCGCGCGAAAAATTGATGGCTTTTAGTCCACAGCGGCGTGCGATAAACTGTCCCCAGGAGTATTCGTATTTATCGTGCCAGCTCCTTACGCCTTCCGGGGTCAGCGCCTCAAATTCGCCTGAGGACAAACTGTCGCCCACAAAGCCTATGGTTCGGAAAACGGCGCAAAAGCCGCCGTCCGGAACGATGTTTTCAAAAGGGTTTTCGGGAAGATCATCGATTTTTTTCATTACAAAATTGGTACTCATAGCTGTCATTTCCTTTTTCTTATTATTTTTGGAGAGGTGCTATTGGTTCAATATTCCTTTTTATTATAGCCGAATGTGATGCAAAAGTCAATTCAAAAAAGGAAATTTGGACTGAATTTTCCGGCCGCCCCTTGGGGACGGCCGGGGAGCCGTCTTATTTTTTTTGCAAAGGCCTTAGGAAGGGCTCTAAGGGAGCTTTTCGTTTTACGAAAAACATTAGGGACGGTTTTAATGTTACTTTCTGCGGCGTGCAAAAAGTAACCAAAAAGCACGCGGGACTTCGTCCTGCGACCTCGGTTCAAAACCCGTGCGGTGGGATTTTAGGCGAAATTTGAAACGCTCAGCACATTAAGATTTTTTGCAAAAATTTATTAGTGCCGTAATACGCACGGCCATGTTTTGAACCGGTGCGAAAGGGGAGCGGTAGTGCAGACGCTCGGACGCGTCAAAAGTTGCCGGTGGCAAGTTTTGGCGTGTCGGAGACCGCCGAAACAGGGAGTATTGTGAGCGGATGCGAACAAGACGACCATGTTTCAAGGAGACTATCGCTAAATATCTAGATTTTGACTTTGGTCGGTTAGTGCTGGGGCTTGCCGCCGCAAGCGGTCGATTAAATGGAAAGTTGCACGTTATATTGGTACGGTACAAAAGGGAAATTGGTGTGGGTCGGCAGAAAGTTTGGTGTCAAAACACAGTTTACTTTGTGTATGGGAAACTCGTAATTTTGCCATTCTCAACCAGACTTTTCGTTTCTTACGGAAATTGCTTTCTGTTCCCAAAAAGTCAAATTCCCACCAAACCACCCCATTTTATGAAACACATAACCTACTGTCCGCCCAAATCAGAGCCATTCTTTTTTATAAACACCTGTAAATCCTTGCGCAGTAAAATAACCCTTTTGTACCGGTTCAAAGCATGAAAATTAGGTTAGACATGAACTATTTCAATTTCTATAAAAAGCATGCCTGTGCAGAGCTTTGAACCGAATCCCGGAGTCCAGAGGTCAGCAGACCTCTGGTGTACTTTTTGGTTACTTTTTCGTACAAGCGAAAAAGTAACACAAAAACCGTCTCTTTTGGAGACTTTTCGTGAAACGAAAAGCACTCTCCCCCGGCCTTTTTATATTTTTTCAAAATATAAAACGCCGTACAGTTCGGACGTCCGAACTGTACGGCAAAAATTGTTTCTGTTTCTCTTTTTAAGAGACCTCTTGCCCCTCCGGCAAAAGATTCGTCATACTCTGTAAACTGATGGCAAGCGTGGACATGTTGTGTAATAATGCCGATGTCGTCGGTAACATAACCCCCGTCACACCGCAGATAATCAAGCCCAAGTTGAACCCGACAATAAACCGATAGTTCCGGTCAATGCGCGCCATAAGAGCCTCGCTTAACTTTCGTAACGTCACAAGCTCAAACAGATCTTCCGATGAGACCGTAATGTCCGCAATCTCTTTGGCAATGGCCGCGCCTGTGCCGATTGCAATGCCGGCATCCGCCTCCGATAACGCAGGAGAATCGTTGACGCCGTCGCCAATCATGATAACCTTGTGCCCAGCCGCTTTCGCTTTCCGGATGTAATCTGCCTTATCCTCCGGCAACACCTCGGCGTGGTATTTATCCACCCCGACAGCCGATGCCACAGCTGCCGCCGTGCGTTCATTGTCGCCGGTCATCATCACAACACGCTTGATACCGCATTCATGCAACGCCTGTATAGCCGCTTTCGCTTCGGCACGCAAGGGGTCGGCTATGCAGATAACCGCCGCAAGCTCGCCCGATATGGCAAGATACAGATGTGAATATTCACCCGACAGTGTGTGATACTTTTCTTCTTCTCCTCCCGGAATCTTACATCCCTCATCTTCAAAGACAAAATGCGCACTGCCGATAACGACTTTCTTGTTTTCCACCATACTGGAAATGCCGTGTGCTACCACATATTCCACACTCGAATGATATTCTTCATGGTTTAGACCGCGTGCTTTGGCTTCTTCGACCACCGCGTTGGCAAGCGAATGCGGATAATGTTCCTCCAAGCAGGCCGCCAGCCGCAGCATATCGTTTTCCGCGCGTCCGCCGAATGTTACGATCTCGGCAACGCGGGGCTTTGCATACGTCAGCGTTCCGGTCTTGTCGAAAACCACTGTGTCCGCTTTGGCTACTGCCTCCAAGAATCGGCCGCCTTTGACCGATACGCGGTATTTGTGGCATTCACGCATGCCCGAAAGCACGGCAATCGGAATAGAGAGTTTGAGCGCACACGAAAAGTCCACCATCAGCACCGCCAGCGTCTTGGTGAGGTTGCGCGTCAGACAATAGGTGAGCGCCGTGCCGCCGAGCGTATACGGAACAAGCCTGTCCGCAAGGCGCGCCGCGCGGTCCTCGGCCGTGGATTTGAGCTTTTCGGAATCCTCGATCATCTTGACAATCCGGTCATACCGGCCGCCGCCCGACGTCTTTTCCACCCGGATCACGCATTCGCCCTCTTCCACCACCGTACCGGCATAAACATAACTGCCGATACTCTTGCGAACCGGCAGCGATTCGCCGGTCATGGAGGATTGGTTGACCGTGGCTTCTCCTTCGGCAATTTTTCCGTCTAACGGAATCATGCTTCCGGTGCGTACAATAATTAAATCGTTTTCACGCACTTCACCGATCGGCAGAAGTTCTTCATTGACATCGTTTTTTACCCAAACCTTGTCAACGTTCAACGACATCGCGCCGGCTAAATCCGCTACCGATTTCTTGTGCGTCCAATCCTCCAGGATTTCACCGATACGGAGCATGAACATGACAGATCCGGCCGTATCAAAATCTCCGCGGGCAAGCGATACCGCAACCGCCGTAGCATCCAATACCGATACCGTAAGCTTGCCGTGCCACAAGGCTTTCAAGCCCTTTTTTATGTATTTCACGGCACGGAAAACCGACAGAGCGGCACGAACCGGAAACGGCAGAAACAGCTTGACGGCATAACGCCGCAAAACGGTCGATATCAGTGTTTCCTCAAAATCGCGGTTCAGCGCGCGCGGCGTGTGTTCGGGAACCTTGACGCTCTTTTCGGCGCTTTCATAGGAAAACCGCGCAAGAGCCGCAAGGATGTCCGCACGCGGTGCGTCAAACAAAACAATGGCGTCCATGGTGCGGTCGTATACGCGCACCTCCTTTACGCCGGGAATCTGCTTTAAATAATATTCCGTAAGATCCGCTTCGGCAAGCGACATGTGTCCGGCAAACAAATGCACACGGAGTCTGCCGCGGGATTCATGTAAGATTTTACATTTCATTGTTTTTTCCTCTGGGTCTAAGGGTTAAAAGTAAAAAACGGGACTGTCTCCGACAGTCCCGTGAGCGTGCCGCAAAACAACGTGTTTCGGCACGAACCAGAATCGTGTGCTCGCGCCTCATGCCCAAAAGCTGCGCTTTTTGACACTCGCGAATCTATCCGTGAAAAAATCGCGGCGCATGTCCCCGCTTTTTTCAAAATTCTGTTTGAATCAGGCTTCGCCCGAAATGTTCACGGGACTTTTGCAACAATCTGCCGGGACTGTCTCTGACAGCCCTGCATCTTTATTCTTCGGTTTCTGCCGCCGGTTGGTCATTTTCGGGTTGTTCCGAGACATCTTCAACGATTTTTTCGTCCTCTGCGGCACGCTTTTCGTTGATTTCCTTAGCATCGGCAAGAATGTCGTCTGCGTTTTCCTTGACGGTGGTTACGGTGGTCATAACGCAATCCTTAGCGCGAAGTGCGGCTGCTGTTGCTTCTGTATAAACCTTTTTGGCATCTTTGCTGGAAAGAATCTTGATTCCGGCTGTTCCAAACAGAACGCCGCCGGCAAACAGTCCAAGTTTTGCTAAAAGAGAACTCATAATAAAGAACCTCCTGTTTTGGTTTTCGATTACATTGTAGCATAACTTTTTTTAATTTTCAAGAGAAAAAGTCGTTTTTTCACGAAATTTTCATTTATAGGCCTTCCGCTTTCCGAACACTTTTTTCAAAATCGCATACCATGATAGTAAAACGCTATGAAAGGAACGCTTTCTTATGAAAAATATACCGTATCTCGAAGAAATCAACCGCCTTTCCAATCATGAAAAACACTTCTTCGCCGCCGCCAACACAAGCTCCGGCTTTGTCAGTTTTTTCGACCGTCTGTTTGATCCGAAAACCTTGAAAAAAATCTACATATTGAAAGGCGGCCCCGGCGTCGGCAAGAGCACGCTTATGAAGAACGCCGCAAAAGCGGCCGAAAAAAAAGGATATTCCCCCCTCTTTTATCATTGCTCTTCCGACCCGAAATCCCTTGACGGTGTCATCATTCCCGAAACCGGCAAAGCCATTTTGGACGGAACAGCGCCGCATACCGTTGATCCGCGTTATGCCGGAGCGAAAGAAGAGATCATCAATCTCGGCGAAGCATGGAACATTCCGCTTCTTGAAAAAGAGAGCCGCCGGATCTGCGAGATTTCCGACAGCAAAAGCGCACATTACCGCACGGCCTATCGTCTGTTGGCAGCCGCCAAAAATGCTGACGACGAACTGACCGACATGGGTGCGCGCTGTTTGGATCGGCAAAAAATGCGTGCCGCCGCGGCAAGGCTTGTCGCCAAGCATATCAAAAAAGGCGGTCAGGCGCATTTAACGCCGGCTGCCGCCGACGCGATCAGCTGTGACGGAACGGTTCGCCTTTTCACGCCGGAAAAGCAGGCGAAACACCTGTATTTTGTCAAGGACGCGCACTCAACTTCCGGCGTGTTCTTCGCGACGCTTGCCGACCAGGCTTTGCGTGCCGGGGCGGACATTATTGCCGGTGTGCGGCCGTTAGATCCGTCGGAGTATACGTTTTTATACTTCCGTGAACCGTCGGTTTGTATCAGTCTTTATGATGACGATTACTGTGCCCTGCTCGACCGTGCGGAAATCCCCTACAAAATCATCAATCTTGGCCGGTTTTTTGATACCAAACGGTTTGCCGGCTGCCGCGGTAAGTACCGGTTTACCGAAAAATGCCGTCAGGCGCTGATTGAGGCCGCCGCAGAAGAGCTGGCCGCCGCCGGGGCGCTCCATGCGGAGTTAGAGCGCCTTTACGGAAAGGCTACCGACTATCCGGTTGTTTCGGCGCTTGGGGAAAAAGTCATTGCCTCTGTCATCCGGAAATAGGCGGCGTGCCGCCTACTGATTCTCACGCGCAAGCGTGAGTTTGCCGCCCCGTGAGGGGCGGCTGGGGAGCCGCGTTACTTTTTGCGAAAAGTAACAAAAGGGGCAGTTTTGGGAGGGCTTTTCTTTTCCGGAAAAGCCCGGAAAGAGTGCTTTTCGTTTTGCGAAAAGCATTAGGGACGGTTTTAAT
>CAKSOW010000050.1 GCA_934479825.1 uncultured Eubacteriales bacterium | reverse complement strand
TCACAGGAGGTTTTCTTTCTCATCGGCAAAAGCCTTTTTCGAACCACTCGCTTAGCGAGTGGTTTTCATTAACCAAATAAATCCTGCAAAAGAAAACTTTCGCAGGATTTTATCCGGACGTTTTAACCGTTACTTTTCAATGTCGGAAAGCAGATCCGTAAGCGCTTTGTGTGCAAAAGCAAATTTTCGGGGTGCGCCGTCGGCAAAGCTTATAACAAGCTTGCCGCACGCTTTTTCATCCGGTAAATCAAAGCCGCCCAGATGCGGTTCAAGGCTGAGAAAACCATGGTAGCCCGACCGATACAGATCCGTAAGTATCTCTTTTAAGTGACCGTCTCCGAAACCGGCCGGAACGACACCTTTGGCATGAATGCAATCCTTGATATGCACATATGCGATATGTTCTTTTAACATTTCATACGCTTCAAGCGTCTCCTGTGAGCATTCAACAAAGTTGGAAAAATCAAAGACTGCCTTGAAATTCGGTGAAACGATACGGTCAAACAGTACCTTGCAGCGTCTTGCAATATTGCCGTAGATCCCCTTTTCGTTTTCATGAAGCAGGATCACATCTTTCTTTTCTGCATACTTCACCATTTTAGTCAACTTTTCCACAACTTCATCGGTGCGCGCGTCAGCCTCCGCTTCATCCACAAAGAAACTGAACATACGGATATACTTGGTTTGCAACATTTTGGCAATTTCGACCGTGCGTTTGAATTCTTCAAAATGTGCATCAAAATCGTCAGTGATCTTGATTTTTCCGATCGGAGAACCAATCGAAGAAACAGAGATGCCGTACTTTTTCATTTTGTCTTTCAGCGAGGCAACTTCCTCATCGGTTAATTTAATGATGTTCTTTCCGTCGATATTGCGCGGTTCAAAATAAGAAATACCGAGCTTATTAAGTCCCTCAAACTGCGCGGTCGTATCGGAAGAAATTTCATCCGAAAAGCCGGTCAAAATAAACGGTTCTGCCATGATTTTTTCACTCCTGTGCAAAATGATAAACTCTTTAAATGTCTGTTGTTTTTGCTTTCATAGCAAAGTTTTAACGGTAATAGTCAAATTCGACGTCGTACAGATTGACTGTGTCGCCGTCCTTAATTCCCTTGGCCTCCAATGCGGCAATAACGCCGGAATTGCGAAGCACCTTCTGGAAATATGCCATGGATTCATGGTCGCCGAAGTTAATGGAATTGATAACGTTGACAAGACGTTCGGCCTTGACGTGGTAAACACCGTTGACGTTTGTTACTTTGATCTCATCTTCTTCGCAAACAGTCGGTTCTTCTTCCAACGACATTTCCGGCTCATATACCGTAAGCGGAGGAAGATTTACCAACTCGCGTGCAATGATTTCCTTTAACCCATCCGTTCCCTCGCCGATAGCGGCGCACATATACACCACCGGTATCCCCTTTTCATCGGCATAAGCCTGTAAACGCGCCTTGGTCTCCTCATCCGCCATATCCATTTTATTGGCGGCAAGAATGCGCGGACGCGAGGCAAGTTTCGGGCTGTATTTTTCAAGTTCTTCGTTGATGACGCGCAAATCATCCAAGGGATCACGCCCCTCAATCCCGGAGGCATCCACAACGTTTACGATCAGACGGCAGCGTTCAATATGACGTAAGAACTGGTGTCCCAGACCTTCTCCGTCAGAAGCGCCCTCAATAAGCCCGGGAATATCAGCAAGCACATAACTGCCGGCCTTAGCATCCACAACTCCCAAAACGGGCGCAAGCGTCGTAAAATGATAGTCGGCAATTTTCGGTTTTGCCGCGCTTATCATGGAAATAATCGTGGATTTTCCAGCGCTGGGCATACCGACAAGGCCGGCATCCGCCAACATTTTGAGTTCCAGCTCCACTTCCAGCTCTTTGCCTTTAATGCCGCTTTTGGCAAAATTCGGCGTCTGGCGAGTCGGGGTTGCAAAATGACTGTTTCCGAATCCCCCGTTTCCGCCTTTCAAGAGCACAAAGCGGCCGGTTTCGGTCACATCTGCATCCGACATATCCTTGATGATCTTTCCGGTATTGCCGTCTTTGATGACCGTTCCCGGCGGAACGGGAATTTCAAGGTTTTCGGCATTTTTTCCGTGGCATTTGGATGCCATACCGGCCTGTCCGTTGGGGGCTACGAATTTACGTCGGTATTTGAAATTCAACAACGTATTCTGTCCCTCGTCGATGACAAAAATAATATCGCCGCCCTTGCCGCCGTCACCGCCGTCCGGACCGCCATGCGAAATATATTTTTCTCTGTGAAAGGAGACGCTGCCGTTACCGCCGTCGCCTGCTTTCACATAAATTTTAACTTTATCAAAAAACACGGTTCTCACTCCTTTTTTGTCAGGCGCGAAACCTTTCTGCGAAATATTTCGGGAAAAGTTTAAAAAAGGCTGTTAGGACAAAGTCTAACAGCCGTGCGTATGGAATTGCGAAAACTTACGCTTCGTAAACGCTGACGCGCTTTCTGCCGCCGGCGATCGGTTCAAACTTGACCTTGCCTGCGGTAAGTGCAAACAGGGTGTCGTCCTTGCCTCTGCCTACGTTTACGCCGGGATGAATGTGGGTTCCGCGCTGACGCAAAATAATGTTGCCAGCAACAACCGGCTGTCCGTCCGCTTTCTTAACGCCAAGGCGCTTGGATTCGGAATCGCGGCCGTTCTTGGTAGAACCTACACCTTTTTTATGTGCGAAAAACTGTAAACCTAATCTCAACATGTCGATTTCATTCCTTTCGTCAGAGTAACTTACTCTGTGATCATTCTGCATTTCAGATTGTGCGGATACTCTTGTGAAACCTCTGAAAGGTATTTCCGGTATCCGTCAAGCACCCGTTTTGCTGTATGCCTCGTTTTCTCATCGGGAAATCCGGCCACTTCACAGCGTATACGTGCGCTTTCTTCGTGGATGTCCAAACGGAGCTCCACCGAGAACTGTTCAAGGATCGTGATCACAAGCTCGGTTGCCGCCGATACGGCCGCGCACACGATATCGTTTCCGGCGTTTCCGTGCCCTGCATGACCTTCGGTCTCAAAGGCAAGATAAATGCCGTCCTGCGACATGTAAAAACGAACGCTTGTCATAAAGCCTGTCCTTTTAAACAGCTTTTCCGGTTAGCCGATCGTATCGATCTGAACCTTGGAATACGGCTGTCTGTGACCCTGCTTTTTCTTCTCGTTCTTCTTGGACTTGTACTTGAACACAACGACTTTCTTAGCCTTTGCGTTTCTGAGTACGGTTCCGGAGACCTTGCAACCGTCTACATAAGGCTTGCCGGTCTTGATTCCGTTTTCGTCCGCGAGAGCGACAACGTTGAAATCAACCTTTGCGTTTTCTTCGGCTCCGAGCTTTTCAACGAAAATCACGTCGCCTACACTTACCTTGTACTGCTTTCCGCCGGTTTCGATGACTGCGTACACGAAAAGCACCTCTCTTTCATTATAAGACTCGCTGAACATAGGTTTTTATGCAAAAGGGCATAAAATTACACACCCACATCATGCGGTAACGTGATTATATCATACTTTTTTGCGTTTGTCAAGGGATTTACGCACATTTTTCCCTGAATTTCATATTTATATTTAATACCGGTTTTGCGGCGCGCACAAGCGGCAGACCGCCGCAAAAAGCGACGGTCTGCCGTTAAAGGAGTGTTTATGGGTTATTGGCAACGTTTGTTAAAGCAGGATTTTGCATTTGAAGCGGTCGAATCTCCCAAGACATCCGACGGATTGCAGACATCGCTTGCTCCGGCAATGCCGTTCGAGATAGCACCGCCGAGCGTCGGAGGATAGAATTCGCAGGTCGGGAAACTCATGTTGTTGAATACCGAGCAAGGATCGGTTTCCGAAAGGACGTTGCTGTTCTTGTCGGGGATACAGAAGTCCGCCGCGTTGATAACAAGCGATACCGGGCGCTGCATGCGGATCATGGAGAAGAGACCCAACGTGACGTACAGGCACTTCATACCGTTTTCTTCGCACGGAACAACGCCGCAGGCATTGCATACGCTTTCCGGAACCTGATTCGGCGAGCAGCAGCATACGCCGCAGCGGCAGGTTCTGTCCACAAGTTTCACAGCAAGACAAATGGGGGTTGCGACTTCCAGAACGACCTTGGGAAGATTGGTGCTGTATGCGACGGGCGGAACGCCGGGCATATTGTTATTGCAGAAATCCGACGTGAAAATGCCGACATTTCCCTCACTGCCGAACATAATGACCTGTTTGTCGTAAACGGCGATACCGCAGAATTCCTGTGCAGGCGCATACGGAATAGTCGCTTCAAAGCAGATCCGGAAATAGAATCGGATATCTACGGCATAGTAGCCGCGGTTGAACGCCACATCGCTTACGGATATGTTCGCCCAGATAACGTCTGCGCATTTGCAGCGAAGATTGGTAGCATGGTCAATGGCCGACTGACCGTTCTGATCGACAAATACTCTCAAATCCTCAATGCAGTCCTTGTCTCTTGCCGAATCGTATATTTTATCAACGTTGATACACGTTGATTTATCCGTATTGGTTCCCGCCCCGCCGACGCCGAAGCAGCCGCACAGCGAAGAATTATTTTTTTCAGACATTTAACAGACCTCCTATTTGTGTTTGAAAGCAAATCGGCACAAATGGCCGCTTGCTTTTGTTGTAGTGTATGCCGAAGGTCTCTTTTTGGTGTCAGAAAAAGCTCAGACCGCATACAAAAATGTATGCGGTCTTGAATTTATATACTTATGTATACTTATGCGTTTTCGATCAAGAACATGGCGTTGACCGACAGGTTGACAGACGGGATATATACTTCAAACCGTTTGTCAGAGCCCGGATCGATGGCATACAAGCGATATTTGGGCGAGCCGAAAATGCGGTACAGGTGGCAGCCGTTTTTCTTGCTTGTAATGCAATAGCGGTTCTGTACGAACGGCGTAATGTTCCACTTCTGGCAGTCACAGTCGAGCTTTTCGGTAAAGTAGGCCGTGTCCTCCGGATCTTCGCCTTTTAAAGTCAGATAGCGGCCGTCGGCCGAACGGATATAGTAGCTTCCGTCGCCGGTTTCTTCTAATGTAAAGATGTCTCTCTTGGCGTTCGACTGTTCACCGTGCAGAGCGTTTTCCTCATCAACGGTGCAATAGTCCGGATTGCCGTGTGTGATGCAGGTCAAATATACCGGCTTGGTCAAATCGACGCTCCAATAATTCTTGGTTGCCATCCACGCGGTCATGACGGAATCTCTGTCCCAGGTCTTACCGGCGCTGGCATAATCGATCATAGTAATGGAAGAACCGTCTTTCATGGGAACGGAATATTCCATATTCACATCGAAATGTGCGGTCTTGGTAGGTGTCAGCTCTACAAATCCCTGTTCATCTTCGGCAATATCCACCGGCGTATCGATCTTTTCACCAAGTCTTGCGTCACGAGCCAAAACGACCGGTCCTTTATACAAGGCTACGAAGTCTTTGGCATGGATGCTGTTGCCCTCATGACGGTAAGTACGGGCACGAACGTCAAGGTCGAGTTCCACCGTATCCCCGTCCGCCCAAGCGCGTTCGATCGTATAGTAGCCCGGTTCGACGCTTACCGGCTTTTCGCCGCAGACAGAAACCGTCGAATTTTTGCTGAACGACGGGATACGCACAGTCAGTCTGAAACTTTCGCCGGCGGCGCCCGTAAGGGTCAGCTTTACTTTGCCGCAAGCCGGGTACTTGGTATCAACATCGATACGCAAATCGTTTCCGTCAGGTGTTTCGGTGTGGATCTTGCCGGGTAAATACAGGTTCATGCAAATGCCGTCTTTCGCTAACATAGCCGAAGAAAGCGGAATCAGTGCCGTTCCGGCCGCACCGATGCAGGCGCAGCAGCCGTAATAGCCCTGTTTCATAACCTGAAAACCGCCGGTCGAGCGGGCGCGCGTACCGTACATAAGCGGGCTGTAACTGTCGAACGGGAATCCGACCAGCACTCCTTTGATCTTATAGGAGTTGACAGCGCCGAGCATAGCGTTGTAGGCGGAGAGCTCAATGGCGTCGGCAAAGGAAACATCGCCCGTAATCGAAAGAAGCTGATTGCAGTATTTCATCCACGTTACCGTAACGCAGGTTTCCTGCATAATGCCGTAATAATCGGTACGAAGCTGATTCTTTGCGGAATTATCAAACAGCTCATGCGTACAGCCCGAACAGCCGATAATGGTGATATCCGAATTCATGACGCGCTTGGCAAAGTTGATGACTGCCGTCTTGTATTTTTCGATTCCGGTCACACGGTAATATTCGAGAAGTCCTTCAAAGCAGCTCATCATTTCATAGGCTTTATTGGTGCGGTATTCATACGGGTCAAGCTTATCTTCATATGCCATCTCAAACACATTGCCCTCAGAAACGCCGCCGCATTCAACAATATAGGTCGCGTAATCGAAATATTTCTTTTCGCCGGTGATATTGTAAAGACGCATATACGGTTCAAGAATCGAGCTGGAATTGAGTCCGAGCCAGTTGCGCGTACATTTGGTGATGAGCTTTTTGCCGTCCTCTTCGCGTCCGACATGCTCCATGATATAATCGGCATGACGGCAGATCGCTTCAATTATGCGGCCGGCGAGTCTCTCGTCCTTGCAGATATCAAGGAAGTATTCAAAGCCCAGAAGAATGTATTTGCGTCCCCAAAGATCCCAGCCGTCAAACTCTTTATCCACACTGTAAGTAGTGAAACGTCCGTCCGGCTGTTGAGCGGACAACATATCGAGAACGGTTCCGACCAACGTATCGTACAGAACCTCGTCCTTTGTGTATTCATAGGTGAACACCGAGCCGCGCATCATTTTGCCCCAGTATTCGCATTTCCACCCCAGATTGGCGTCATCGGGAAACGTGCGGTACTGTTCTACAAACATACGCCATGTATCGGCATTGATCAGGTATTCATCCTGTACAAAACGAGCCGAGCGGTCTGCCATTCCTTTATAATTGAAAGAACCGGCCGGCATCTGGAAAAGTACGTCTGTCTTCATGCGCGGCGCATAGGAGGAACCTTTGCGGCACATTGTCTGAATTGCCTTATTTTTCATATCTGTATCCTTTCTTTGCTTACCCACCTTTGTCTTTAAATTAAAGCATGGGGCTTTATTGATTTTGCATAAAAACACAAGGTAACTATACCATGCTGTGCAAAGAAAGTCAATAGATTTCCTATTATTTTTCCAAATTTATCCGTTGCTTTGTTTTTTGTGCTTTCCATCGCTTTTTGGGTTGCTTTTTGCCGGTGAATGTGCTATAATGATATTTATACAATAATCTTGCAGCGTTTTTTACAGAGAGGTACCTCATGAAACTACGCCAAACTATCCGCACTACCGCTTATTCCGCCGTTTTAGCGGCACTTGTCAGCGTACTTGTCATTGTCGGAAGCACGTTTGATCTTTTTGACCTTGCCTGTGCCGCGGCGGCGTCGTTAATCGTCCACCTGGCTCTTTCGGAAATTGATGCCAAGCACGCCTTTATGATCTATGCCTGTGCCGCCGTTTTATCCTTTATCGCGACTCCCATGCGTACCTGCACGCTCTACTTTACGGCGTTTTTCGGCTACTATCCGCTTATCCGCGCTTTTGCCGCCAAACATCTCAAAAACAAAAAGCTGTATTATCTCATGCTGTTTATTTTCTATAATCTTGTTATGATTCCGCTTTATTTGCTCTTCCGGAGCATTTTCGGTTTGCAGAATGAGCCGGTCTATATGTATGTCTTACTTCTATTCGCCGCCAATCTGTTTTTCGGCTGTTTTGAGCTTTTGACCGGACGCATAAAAATTCTTTACGACTATAAAATCAAAAAGCTGTTCAAAAAGAACAAATAACCCGTTATACCGAAAGGAACCATCATGCGAATACAAAACGCGATTTTTGACCTTGACGGCACACTGATTGATTCCATGGTCATTTGGCGCACTTTAAATGCCGATACCATAGAAGAATGCACCGGATTGCACCTCACTCCGGATGAGCGGCAAATGTGCCTGCAATATCCTTATTTTGACGCAATCACACGGGTACGTCCGGAAGTTGCCGCCAAATGCGATAAGGATTTTATTTACAAAAGAAATATGGAGCGTATGGCGGAGAACTATTTAAACGGTTCCATTGACCTAAAACCGTATGCACGAGAATATCTTCTTTATTTAAAAGAACATGACTGCGGCGTAGCGCTCTCAACGGCAACGCCGAAGCACATGTGCGTTCCTTATCTCAAAATCAAGGGAATATACGATTTATTCGACTGCATTTTTACAGAGGACGATGTCGGGCAGGAAAAATCCAACAGTCCGGCTATTTACGACGCGTCGCTTGCCTTCTTAGGCGGCACGAAAGAAAGCACCGCCGTTTTTGAAGATGCCGTATTCTGTATCCGCACCTGCAAACAAAACGGTTATTATACCGTTGCCGTGGAAAACGAGGCAACACAGAAAGCAACGCTTTCCGAAATCAAAGCTCTGGCCGACCGCTTTATACATTCTTATAAGGAAATGATGTCATAACATGAATTACAACCGTTTAAACGATATTTTACAGCTAATCTCCGATTATTCGTCTTTTCTGATTCTCATTCACGACAAACCGGACGGCGACGCGCTCGGCTCCGGCACGGCACTTGCACTGTTTTTGGAAAAGCTTGGCAAAACAAGCGCTGTTCTCTCCCCTTGCCCGTTTCAAAAACGATTGCAGTTTATCAAAAATGACGCGATAACCTACTTTGAGGGAGTTGATCATCTTCTCGCAGGCGGCTTTTCCTATGACTGCGTCATAAGCGTTGACGTTGCGTCCGACGAGTTGATTGAACGTGTTCGGTCAAATCTGCCGCATCAAATCGACCTTGCTATCGATCATCACCGTGTCAACACGGTAACGGCGGTAGAAAAATACGTGGATGCCCAAGCCTCGGCCGCCGGCGAAATCCTGTTTTCGCTCTTTTCCATGTACGCCATGATCACCAACCATGAAGTGTTTGACAAACCGCTCTGTGAGGCATTATACGCTTCGATCGCTTCGGATACCGGCTGTTTCAAATACGGCAACACAACAAGTCTTACCCATGATATTGCCGCCAAACTCATGTCGGTGGGAATCGATGCGGAGGGCATTAACCGCAGGCTGTTTGACATAAAAACGCGTGCTCAGATTGCTGTGGAAAAATTGGCACTTGCGGGATTGCAGTTCTATTACGACAACCGGCTCGCCATTGTGGCTTTGGATCTTGTCGAGCTTGCCGCAGTCGGTGCAACCGACGATGACACCGATACCGTGTCCCAATTAGCACGCATGATCGAGGGTGTGCAGATCGGGGTGCTTATGCGCGAAAAGAAATATGAGGACGGAACGACCGGTTACAAGTTTTCGGTACGTTCCAATGTCGATACCGATATTTCCCTTTTATGCGCCGCTTTTGGCGGCGGCGGTCATCAAAAAGCAGCCGGATGTACCATTCAGGCTGACAAAGAAACCGCTTTAAAAGAATTTGTTGCAGAAGCAGAAAAGTATCTGGTGTAATATAAACAAAAACATCCCCCGTAAAATGGTGGGTGGTCATAAACAGTTAACTGCGGCACTCGACATTATTTCGAGTGCCGTATTTTTTTGAATGCAAAATGAACCTTTCGATACCTGAACCCGTCTATATAAGTGAAACCGGTTTTAATCACCATAGACCCTAGGAGGTGAGGATATGGATGAATTTGAAAAGTTGTTGGAAGCAGAACGAGTGTCCGTGGAACGTTTTGTGAGATTTCGATTGAACGCAAAAGCGGATGCAGACGATGTTTTGCAAGAGGTTTTCCTTACTGCCTGTCAAAAGTTCTCTCAATTAAAAAACCAGGACTCTTTCAAGGCATGGATTATCAGCATTGCAAGAAATAAATGCAATGACTACTTTCGTAAGAAAGCAACGCAGTATGAAATTCCGATTGATGAAATAACAGAAAGCGAATTGTCAGACGGCAGACATGGCGTTTCCATAGTTGCCACAGTAAGAGAAACTTTGAATTTACTTGGTGATAAAGACAAGCAAATCCTGTATCTTTATTTTTGGAAAGAGCTACCGCAAGCCGAAATTGCCAAACGACTGAACATTCCTGTTGGAACCGTAAAAAGCAGACTTCACACGGCAAAACAAAATTTCAAAACCAAATATCCATATAACACCGAAGTATCGAAAGGAGAAA
>CAKSOW010000049.1 GCA_934479825.1 uncultured Eubacteriales bacterium | reverse complement strand
TCTCCTTTTGAATCTTTTTACAATTTGCTCTTGCACTTGACTTGAAAATTCAAGCAAGCGAAAAAGTAACACAAAAAACCGTCCCTTTTATGCTTTTCGGGAACCGAAAAACATAACACGCCCGATGGGTTGAGCACACAACCCATCGGGCGTAAAAATCAAAATTCAAGTATTCCCCGGATAAACGCCGCAAGCAACGCCGAAACACGTTCAGACGCATGGACATTCGGATGTCCGACCGCGCCCACTTCGTCTTTTTGGCCGTAAATATCGTCTACCGGCAAAAAATTAACTTTCGGGTCGCTTGCGCGCCGGTCATCAATAAGCCTTTGCAAAACCGCCTTGAATTTTCCGTTCATCATGCCATACATCCAGATAATGACAGATTCCGGATATGCCTTGCGAACCTTGTCTAAAAGCTTTGCACCCTCTGTATACATGATTTCTTCCGTCGTTCCGCCCGGGACATCGTTTGTGCCGCAGTTTAAGATCATAAAATCCGGCTGCCAGAGTGAGTGGTCATAGCCGGCCTTGTTCCAAAGACTCCTGTCAAACATCTCTTCAAACCGTACACCGACATCCTCGCCGCAGCTGTGCCAGACACCCTGACCGCTCATACATACCGTGCGGATTTCCGCGTCAAGCTGCTTTGCAGTAAGATATGCATAGGTCTGTGTGCTGTCCTGCTCATAGGTGGCATATTCGTTTTTGTCAGCTGACGCCATATCGCCAAACCCGGCTGTTATTGAATCTCCCAAAAATTCCAGTTTCAGCGGTTTTTCAGACGGCGGCGGCAAAAATTCCGGCGTTTCTCCGTAAATCCGCACTTTCTTGAAAATGAGCGGTTCACAGCCCTCGGAAATGCGAAGAACTTTTACGGTATGAACGGTATTGCAGTCAAAATCCAATAAAATTTTGTCTGTAAGGCCATGTAATCCATACCGTGCGGTGCCGTTATCGGAAAATACCTTTACATAGACCGGCGCGGTGCCATTATATCCGGCAAAATGCAATTCGGCGCGATTGCCGCAGAACGAAAACTCGATTCCGCTGTTGCTCCAAGGAAGAAGCGCCCCTTTTTCACTCGGCTCGGTGCGGCCGAGAATCCGGTAACGCTTGGTTTCGGTAAAATCAAATTCGCAGTATTGTGAATAAAACACGGAAGAAATCCCCTTTCAGACTGTCGCTTTTAACTTTGCCAGTATATCACAACAAGCTTTTACTGTCAAGCCATTCCGCTTTTTGTTTTCCGCACTTTTTCAAGAATACTTCGGCAAAAACAAAATGGGTACAACCTGTAAGAAACCACGATATCGGAAACGAAAGAAAGATGCACGCAAGCGTCGGAATTTTCGGAAATACAACAAGCAGCCATATCACACGAAAGACACACGAACCGGCAAGCGATATGCACGCCGCCGTAACCGCCTTTCCCAAGCCCTGCATAACACCCGAGCCGACCTCCACAAATGCAAGGAACACATACGGAACAAGCATATAAAACGTCCGTATTTCCGCCGCGTCATACGCCATGCGCTCCAATGTCCCGATCTCCGCCTTATGAATGCCATACAGTGCGAACAACGGTGCGCGCGCAAAAATCAGAGCGCCGCCGAAAAGAATGGCCGCACAGGCGCCAATCAGATAACAGCTTTTTCTCACGTCCTTGACACGCGCATAATTCCCTGCTCCGGCATTCTGTCCGACAAAACACACCGCCGCCTGCCCTACCGCGCCTACCGCGATGTTGGCAAAGCCCTCAATTCCGGTTGCGGCCGAAACGCCCTTGACTACCGGCGCGAAAGCGCTGTCCGCCGGTGCAGTCAGGTTATTGACGGTAATCACCGACGACTGAATCAACATATGCGACACGGAAAACAGCATGCTTTGAACACCGGCCGGAACGCCGATATGTAGAATTTTCAAAAAGGGGGCTTTATAAAGACGAACCGACGAGAGTTTCAACCGGAACATCTCATCTTTTGTCAGTCTGTGGACAAGAAGAAATGCACACAAAGCATTGGAAAGCACCGTCGCCGCGGCCACTCCGTCTACCGACCGACCGCACACAAGTACAAAAAACAGATTTAAGCAAACATTGGCAGCACCGCCTGCCGTGAGTATACCCATCGGTGTTTTCGTATCGCCTGACGCATGTAAAAGCGCCGATGAAAAGTTGACGACCGACACAAACGGCACACCGGCGAAATACAGTCTGGTATACACAAGCGCCAGTTCATACAAACGCCCTGTATTGCCCATATACCCAAGAACGCTCCCGCTTAGCGCAAAGCCCGCCGCACCGCAGAGAACGCCGAAAATAAAGCTCATCGCAAGCGATGTATTCAACGTTTCGGACACTGTTTTTTCGTCTTTTGCACCGATGGCTCTTGCCATCACCACTTTTGCCCCGACACTGCACCCGATAAAGACATTGACCACAAGATTGATAAAGGAACTTGTTGTTCCGACCGCCCCCACTGCATCCGGTTCACCCGAAAGACCGACCACAACGGTATCGGCCATGTTAAAGGCGACCTGCAAGAGGTTCGCGGCGACAAGCGGCAGGCAGAACCGGAGTATCTGCGGAAAAATCGCTCCGCCGGTCATGGACGCACGCATGTTTTTCGATGAATTCATACCGGTTTTCTCTCCGTTTTTCCCTTTTCATCAAAGGTACGAAGGCACTTGTTTTCACTGCCCGGGTCATCGGCAAGCGCTTGATAGAATTTGATGAAATAATATAACAGGCCGTCCTGCTCATTGGCATAGTCGTCGTAAAATTCGCATCTTGTTCCGTTGACCGAAAACGGATAGAGATACGTACACGACGCACTGCCGTCCTCACGGTAGAGCGACAGCATATTCCGCGCGCTTTCAAAGGCGCGCTTGCGATACTGCCTGTCACCGCTTATGGCGGCATAATGCAAAAAGGCGTTTGACGTATGCACCGACGCCGAATGCGGAAACGTATCGCCGTACATACGCCGCTTGCCGAACCAATAACCGTCCCAATGACGGATCGCCTGGTCATGCAGGAAATGCGACGGCTGCATCCCGTTGAAGCGTTCCAGAATTTTAATATGCTTTCCGGCATCTTTCAACAGCCGTTTATCCTCGGTCAGCATATACAGTTGGCTCAAAATCGTTACGGCAGGCGCGACGATGGTTTGCTCATATTTGACTTCATGTTCGGGATAATTCATACTGTTTTTCATGATGACCTCGGCGTGTTTTTTATACATTTCGGTAAGCGCGTCGGCCTTGTCGGTCATGCCGGCCTGCCGCAGTGCCGTAACGCTTTCGTACACGGACAGCCCATTGGGATAAAACCGTTCGCCGCCAATGGAATAATACACCGAAAGCAGTTTGAACATCTTTTCAAGATAGCCCTTATCGCCGGTCAGATGATACATTTCAAGCACAAGCACCGACATCCACGGCGCATTGTACAGCCGTTTGAACTCGGTATGCTTGCCGACGTTGTTGTACACCTCGCCGGTTTTCTCGTCATAAAATTCACGTGTGACGAACCGATAGTATTTCATGAATTTTTCGTATACTTCATCGTCTTTTACCCATTGCAGGTATTTTGCCACCAAAAGTCCCATGACAAGCCGTTCACGTGAGGCGTTGAAATCGGTAAACACATAGTCGAACACCTGACACTTATCCTGATTGTCATAAATTAAGAACGCGCCGTCGAGCATATCGCCCGGCGAATGGAACTGTTGGTGGTCGATGATAAAGTGAACACGGCGGCGAATCAGCTCCTTTAACGGCAGCTGGACAAAAAAGCGAGCAACGGTTTCCCTTTCTCCGACGCGCACCGTAAACAGATGATCTCCCAACCGTTCGGGGACATACGATACATATGTCTTGTTAACATCGGCCGTTGTCGGAAGGCTTTTGCCGTCCAAAGAAACGACTGCGCCGGGATGATTGACGCAAAAATAAATCTTTTCGCCGTCAAAGACCGTGAAATTGTCCGAATCGACCAGAATCAAATTTTCCCTTTTCTCTAACTCCGCAAGGAAACAACCGTCTTTATACCAGAACATTTCCCAAGAGATCCGGACGCTTTCACCGGGTTTTAAGCGGAACGGCGCCGGATGCAGGATAAAATCGCCGCGATCGTCACTGCCAAGATTACCAAGACTGTTGACGACATGCAAAATCCGGTCGATACTGTATGAATCAAGACTGCCCTCTGTCAGAACAAGCCCCAGGCCAAAGCCGCACAATCCCATTTTGACCGCGTTTATATACGACGTATTCCGGCCGCACCAAAGATGGGTATTGCAGCGCTCGGTCATGCAGACCTTTGCGTTGGCATAGCTGTCGCGAAACGGCGCATAGATTCCGAAATCGCCGCGGTTGCAGAAAACGTCTCCTGCCAGACGATTTTCAAGCGTATATGTTTCGCGGTAAATCTCGCCGCAAAGCTCGCGCTTTACTTTGACGCGCAAATAGTAGGTTTCATAGACGGCGCAGACACCGTTTTCCAAGGGCGTGACCGACACGACTTTTGCATTTTTCACCGTTCCCCAGGTGTTGTTCACGCCGAGCCAGTTCATCGCATAGGGGTCGGCAGTGTTTACCAAGGAGTCCACGCCGCCGTTTTCAGGATTAAAGCGGATTTCAAACTTAATTTCAGGCATTTTACTATCCTCCGTGTTATCTGTCAAGCGTTTTTCCGCTTATCATTATACGTCTTTTGCACCAAAACGCCATAGACTTTTCGCACCGTTTACTTGCACTTTTCAAAACAACTTTCTTGACAGCACCCTTCTTTCGTGCTATACTGTATTTTGTGAGGTGAGCGCATGAATTTTTGCAAGACCGTAAGCTTTACCGAATTGTATACGCTTGACTTTGAGATAGGCGACTTATTCGCTGCCCGTCAGAAATGGCGCGCCGGAGCAGTTTTTCACATGGATTATCCGCGACGCACCAACGGTTTAATTCTTCTCTGCGGCGCTACGGGAAAGTATACCGACCGTAACGGAAATTCGTTTTTCGCACCGGTCGGAAGCGTGGTCTGTCTGCCGGAGGGAAGCGAATATTCGGTTTTAAACCTTTCGGACGGCGAAAGCTCCTGCTTTCCGGACGCATATTTAATTGAATTCCGCGCTTTTTGCGGCGGCGTACCGCTAACCTTCGGAAAGGGGCCGTTTCTCATCAAAACCGCCGGGTTTTACCTGCTCCGGGAACTTGCCGGGAAAGCCTCTCTTGCCTATGAAGCGCCAGTTCGCCCGGTCTGTGCGCTCCGCACTGAAATTTACAAGATACTCTGCTCGCTCGGGGAAAGCTCTTTTGAAGCCTACAACAGGCGTTTTTCGTCGATTGCCGTGGGCATTGACTTTTTGCGAAAAAATCCGCTAAGCACGGTTTCGATTGAAGAAATCGCCAAGATGTGCCCGGTCAGCGGCACCAATTTCCGCAAGCTGTTCAGGGAATACTCCGGAAAAAGCCCGGCAAGCTATCGGATCGATGTAAAGCTTGACCTTGCCAAGCGAATGTTGGAAAACGAAAACGTTTCCTTTACTTATATTGCCGAGTCGCTCGGTTTTGAAAGCGAGGCATATTTCAGTCGGCTGTTCAAGAAAAAAATCGGCTGTTCGCCCAGTGTTTACCGCGAAAAACAACGCAAAGGACAAGAGATATGAAACCTGAATACACACAAAACACAGAGGAAAACAAGCAGCTGCGCCGCAGACTTCTCGACGCCTATCTCGGTAAGACCGTGCATATCGAAATTGACCGGCCGATAGGCTATATCCACAAAAAAGAAACCTATACGCTAACCTATCCGATCAATTACGGTTTTGTTCCGCACGTTTTCGGCGGTGACGGCGAGGAGCTCGATGTATATCTGTTAGGCGTGCAAACCCCGGTAAAAGAATATACCGGCGTAATCATTGCCGCCGCTATCCGGGCTGACGACGCAGAGGATAAGCTTGTCATGGCGCCGTGCGGTATGAGTTTTACCGCAAAAGAAATCGAAGAACAGATTCATTTTCAGGAGAAATACTATAAAACGACCATAATGCTTGCGAAAGAAGCGGAACAATTATGAGTGAATTAAAAATCATTGCGCATATCCATACGGATTTTCCGGAAAAATTCGGAATTCCGCGGCAAAGCGGCCTTATCGAAGAACTGTCCGGACGTATCGTTTTCGAGCCGGAATATCGCAGCGAGGACGCTCTGCGCGGCATTGAGGGATACGATTATTTATGGTTATTATGGGCGTTTGAGGGAACCGAACGCAGCCATTGGTCGGCAACCGTTACCCCACCGCGATTGGGCGGCAAACGCACCATGGGCGTTTTTGCCACGCGTTCGCCTTTTCGTCCGAATCCCATCGGACTTTCGTCAGTCCGGCTTGACAAGATGGAATTGACGGACGACGGGCCGGTTCTTTGGGTTTCCGGTGCGGATCTGCGCGACAACACGCCGATCTACGATATCAAGCCCTATCTTGCCTACACCGACAGTCATCCCGACGCGCGCGAGGGCTTTGCCGGACGCGTCAAGGACAAATCGCTTGAAGTCGTGTTTCCGGAAGAACTGCTTTCGCTTTTGCCGGAAAACAAACGGCAGGCGGCGCTTGCCGTGCTCGCCCAGGACCCGAGACCCGCCTATCACGACGATGACCGCCGGTATGGCGTCTCGTTTGCCGGAACGGATATCCGGTTTCATGTTTCGGAACACGTTTTAACCGTCTGCGAGGTCGTTCCGCTAAAAAGGAAATAACCATTCGCCCGGATTCGTCGGTTTTCGCGCATTTTTCCGTCCTCTTTTCGGGATATACCAAAAAACGGATGAATTTTTTTGCATTTTTGGCTTTTTTCACAAAAAAAGTATTGACAAAACTGTTATTTTGTGATACCATACACTTGTAAGTAATATAGGTATGCAGTAAAAATATATTTTAGGGGGAAATTCACAATGAAAAAAGCATACGAAGCTCCGTCTGTAAAAATCACGGTATTCACCTCTTCCGATGACATTCTCGTAGGAAGCGACGTCATCATTGATACGGGCGATCTGTTCGGCACCATTCTCTAAGCTGATCGATTTTTCCGCGTCTGTTCATGACCGTAAGGAGTTGTTTGTGACAGCTCCTTTTTCTTTTATCCGGCTTTGCAAAAAAGAAAAAAATTGTCGAACAAAGTAACAAATCATTAACATATACAGCCGCCCGCTGTATTATAATGATAGCGGATAAAAACGGACATTCAAGCCGAGATATCTACTAAACTCCCGGAAAAGGAAGGAACATCATTATGATAAAAGTAACGATTTTTAACGAATTCATTCACGAAGTGGAACAGGAAGCCGCAAGGGCGGTCTATCCAAACGGCATGCACATGGCTATTAAAGAATTCCTTGAAGCAGACGGCAGATTTACCGTCCGCACGGCAACGTTGCGCGAACCGGAACACGGTCTGACACAAGAAGTTTTGGACGATACCGATGTTCTTCTCTGGTGGGGACACTGTGCGCATCATCTGGTAGACGACGCGATTGTCGAACGTGTTTATGAGCGCGTTTTACAGGGCATGGGGCTTATCGCGCTGCATTCCGGTCACTTCTCCAAGATCTTTAAGAAACTCAACGGCACCGGCTGTAACTTGAAATGGCGCGAAAGCGGCGACAAGGAACGTATCTGGGTCACTGCGCCCTCTCATCCGATTGCCGCAGGACTTCCGGAATACTTTGAACTTCCGCACGAGGAGACCTATGGCGAACACTTCGACATCGCAAAACCCGACGAAGTGGTCTTTACAAGCTGGTTCAGCGGCGGCGAAGTATTCCGCAGCGGTGTGACCTTTACGCGCGGCAACGGACGCATTTTCTATTTCCGTCCGGGTCATGAGACTTTCCCGACTTACTACGATAAGAACGTTCAGCGCGTCATTGAAAACGCGATCGTCTGGGCTGCCGAACCGAGAGGCGTTTTCCAAAACTACGGTTTCTATAACGCGCCCGAAAGCAAATAAGCATGGTCTACGCAATTATTGACGCTTTAAACGACGTCGAAGAAATGATAACCGTCGCGCATGCCGAAAAGCCAAACGGTCTTGCCGCATGGTTCATGGACGAAGTGCGCGACACGGCGGATATGTATTTGAGCGAGGACAAGGACTTTGCGGAAATCGAAAAATCCTTGTCGGTTCTTGCCGTTCTCGCAGAAGACGAATCATCGGAATTAAGCGACCTTGCCGGCATGACCATTGAGGCAGGCGACATTTCCGTCAGCGTCATCGGAGCGTATTTTACCTATGAAGAAATGAAAAAGGCGCTCGGGGAATTCTTATCCGAAAAGCCGAAATACAAAAAGATCGTCATTCCCGACAATCCTTTTGAAAGCGAAAAAGTGATCGATTCGCTCAATTCCGCTCTCATCCGGAGCGGTATATAGAGGTGCGCCATGACCCGACATACGTTTACCGACACACAAAAGCCTGACGCCGTCATTGCCGGCGCAGGCTTTTCCGGCATGGTTCTTGCACGGATTTTAGCCGAAAACGGCTGCAAAGTTTTGGTTGCGGAAAAGCGCACGCATTTGGCCGGAAATGCTTACGATGAAAAAGAACCGGCCACAGGCCTTACCGTTCATCGTTACGGTCCGCACATTTTCCACACAAAAGACAAGGCTGTCTTTGACTTTTTATCCCGCTTCACCGACTGGAACGGCTACCAACATAAGGTGCTTGCCAACGTTTACGGCAAGCTTTTGCCGGTTCCGTTCAATCTGGATTCGCTCTATCTTGCGTTTCCGGAAAACCGGGCACGCGAACTGGAACTCAAACTGCTTAGCCGCTACGGTGAAAACACGAATGTCTCCATTTTGGAGTTACTCAAAACCGATGACCGCGAACTTCAAACATTAGGCTCATACATCTATCAGAATATTTTTGAGACCTACACGGTCAAACAATGGGACAAACGCCCGGAAGATATCGACCCTGCCACCACGGCGCGTGTACCGATCCGCCTTTCGCGTGACGACCGTTATTTCACCGACCTCTATCAGGGTTTGCCCCAAGACGGTTACACTGCGCTGTTTGAGCGTATGGCTGACCACAAAAATATCGAGATTCACACCGAAACCGATGCGCTTGATATGATACGTCTTTCGGAACCGGACAAAAAACTGTATTTTCAAGGACAGCCGTTCGACGGCGTTTTTGTCTACTCCGGCGTACCGGACAGACTGCTTGACGGCCGTTTCGGCGCACTCCCCTACCGTTCCCTCGATTTTTCGTTTGAAGTGCACGATACCGCATTTTTCCAACCCTGCGGCACAGTCAATTACACGGTGAACATGCCCTATACGCGCATTACCGAATTCAAGCATATGACGTTTGAAAAGGCACCGGGAACCGTCATTTTAAAAGAGTATTCCAAAGTCTGCGACTTCTCGCGCGGCGATATTCCCTATTACCCGGTTATTTCGCCCGAAAGCACGGCCTGCTATGAAAAATACAAAACGGCTCTTGCCGGATTCAAGAATCTGTATCTTGTCGGGCGGTTAGCTGAATACCGTTATTACAACATGGATGCGGCGGCGGCACGAGCCATGTCGCTTGCCGGCGAAATTCTTGCCGCACATTTTACGTGCGGTGTTTCGCTTTCATAAAGAGATTCAAGAAAGGGACTGATTTTTTTGCCGAACGGACAAAAAATAATTACCTTTGCCGTACCCTGCTATAATTCGGCAGATTATATGGATAAATGTATCGAATCGCTGTTAGCGGCCGGCGAGGACACCGAGATCATTCTGATCGACGACGGTTCAACTGACCGCACACCCGAAATTGCCGACGGCTATGCCGAAAAATATCCTGACAAAATCCGCGTCATTCATCAGGAAAACGGGGGGCACGGCGAAGGCGTCAACCAAGGCTTGCGCCACGCCGCTGGGCTTTACTACAAGGTCGTGGATTCCGACGACCGGCTGGATCCCAAGGCATTAGATGCTTTGCTTGCCCGCATGCGCAAGCATATTGCGGAAAACCAATCGGTGGATATGTATGTCTGCAATTACGTTTACGACCACTGGGATGGCTCAGAACGCAAAGTCATGCGCTACAACAATGTTTTTCCGGAGGAAAAAATCGTCACCTGGGACGATACGCGCCGGTTTCTTGTCACCCAATACCTCATGATGCATTCGGTCATCTACCGGACGGAATTTCTCCGTGATTGCGGCATTACCTTGCCCAAGCACACGTTTTACGTAGATAACCTGTACATGTATCAGCCTTTTCCGTATGTGAAGAGTCTGTATTACATGAATCTTGATCTGTATTTGTACTTTATCGGACGCGCCGACCAATCGGTCACCGAGCAAAACGTCATCAAGCGTATCGACCAACAGTTACGCGTCACACGCCTGATGCTTGACTGCCATGATTTAAACGCCGTCAAAAAACAAAGCCGCCGCCTGTATTCGTACATGATACACGAAATGGCGCTAATGGTGTGCATTTCCTCCATTTTCTTATACAAATCGGGCACAGAAGAAAACTATCGCAAAGCCTCGGAGCTTTGGAGCTACATAAAAGCACACGACATCCGTACTTATCGCAAGCTGCGCTACACCACCATGTGTGCGCTCATGCTCCTCGGCCGGCGTTTCTCGGTAACCGTCTATTCGATTGCAAGAAAAGTCTTTCGGTTTAATTAAAAACAGCGGAACAGATAATTCTGACGCGGAAAGCAGAAATGCTTTCCGCGTCTTTTGCTTAATGAATTTTAGCTTGACAACATCCTAAAATTTGTGTATAATAATATGGAAATCAGGAGGAGCAGCTATGAATATCGATACAAAAAAAATCGTTTCCATATCGGAAGTCAATCAGAATTTTTCAAAAATTGCCCGCATGGTAGATAAAATGGGTGAAGTATACATCTTTAAGAACAACAAACCCAAATATAAATTAGTCGATCTTGAAAACAGTAACACCATTGAAATGTCCGACGACGAAAAAATTGATTTTGTTGCGGCACGTATATTAAAAAAGTACCGCAAAGCCTTTGAGGAGCTTGCAAAATGATTAAATTTGACCGTGAAAAGGTTTTGTTTCTCCATAAACTAATAACAGAAGAGACCGGCGGCGACCCGAATTTACGGGATATCCGTCTCTTGGACAGCGCTCTTGAATCCGCTTTTCAGACGTTTGACGGCAATGAACTATATCCCACCAAAGAAGAAAAAGGCGCACGAATCGGCTATGCCTTGATTTCCAATCATGCCTTTGTTGATGGCAACAAACGAATCGGCATGTATGTGCTGTTGACCTTTCTTGAAACAAACGGAATCCGCATTTCACCAGCCGTTGACGACGTCGCGCGTGTCGGACTTGCCGTTGCAGCAGGAGAAATGAATTACGACGATTTGTTGAATTGGATTCTTGACAACAAAGAATAACATTTTTAAATCTTTGTCCCATACAAAGAGGAAGGAGCCGTTTTCGGCTCCTTCCTCTGAGCGTGTCGCAAAACTGCGTTTTACGACACGGAAACAGATTCGTAC
>CAKSOW010000048.1 GCA_934479825.1 uncultured Eubacteriales bacterium | reverse complement strand
TCCCCGGGAGTCCAGAGGGCAGAGGCCCTCGGCGTGTTTTTGGTTACTTTTTGCACGCCGCAAAAAGTAACGTAAAACGTCCTTGGGGACATTTTGGGGGCTGGGGGCACGCCGCAAAAAGTAACATTAAAACCGTCCTTTTGCTTCTTTTTGCAAAAGCAAAAAGAACACAAAAACCATTTCTTTTCAGGCTTTTCGCGAAACGAAAAGCACCCCTAACCGTTCCTTAGGGAAATTTTCCAAAAAAAGAAAATTTCCCTAAAAGCACTCTTTCCGGACTTTTCCGGAAAATCCAATGCCGCCCGATGGCAAACCACCGGACGGCAAAATCAAATTTCTTTTTCAATGCTTTTCTTGAAAGAAAAGCTCCGTATTTAGTCGTTGCGCCGACGCCCGTTCACTAAAAGAATCAGTCGTAATAAGTTGGCAAGCGATACCGCAAGCGCCGCTACATAGGTAAGCGCCGCCGCCCGGAGCGTCTTTTTGGCGTTGCCGAGATCCTCTTGCGTGAACCGCCCGCTCGACGAAAGCGCGGCTAACGCACGATTACTTGCATTGAACTCAACCGGAAGCGTGATGAGCTGGAAAACCGTCGAAAGCGAAAATGCAATGATTCCGATATAACAAAGCCCGAACATGTCAAGAATCAATCCTAAAATAATAAGCGGCATGGCAAGGTTGGAGCCGACATTGCAGATCGGGATAATGGCATTGCGCACCACAAGCGGAAAATATCCCTCGGCATGCTGTACCGCATGCCCTGCTTCGTGCGCCGCAACCCCGATAGCCGCCGCACTGCGGTTGTCATAAACCGAATCCGATAGCCGGATGACCTCCGCTTTCGGATCATAGTGATCGGTCAATTTTCCGTTCACATGCTCAATCCGCACGTGCGTAAGGCCGTTTGCATCAAGAATGCGCCTTGCCGCGTCCGCTCCCGTATAACCGCTTGTACTGGGGATATGCGAATACTTTTTAAAGGTGGAATTGACATTGGCCGACGCCCATAAGGCAATCAGCACCGCCGGAAGTACGATGATGATATATGTCCACATCGCATCCGGACTGTAATACATATAAGGCATAAAACCACTCCTTTTTATTCGGTTTTTAATCTGTTTTACGTTTCAAAAGCTTTGTCCGTGCAAAATATACCAAGATCGACGCCATATTGAACGTCTCACAGAGAATTCCGCCGATCGAACCGACAAAACCGTTGTAAATAATCCAGCTCGGTGAAACAAGCGTAAACTGCAAGATCCGCATGCCTGACGGACGCCGCGTGGACATCCCGATACTGCCGATAAGCTGTGCCGCACACGCTAAAATCGATAACGCGCCGTCATACGTAAGCGCCGTCGCGGCCACATACAGTACGCACACCGAAACCAGCGTTATATACGGCTTCTTATTCTTTTCAGCGGCAAATCCGAAACCGCGCCCCAGATTGATGAAATTCAAAAACGCACCCGTGTATGCACCGAGAAGGAAAAAATGCACTCCAAAACAAAGACCGCTCAACGCCTGCCCGGTATAGTATTTCCGGTTATCCTTAAATTGATAAGAAAGAATGCCAAGCAGCGCTCCGGCAATGCCGATCATCTGAACCATGATTTCTTTCATAGTCAGCCTTTCTTGCTTTCAAAGCGCATTCCGGCAGCAATCTTCCGGCCGTTTACCATGTCAGCCGCACTTAACATTCCCTTGCCCTCCGGTTTGAAATGCATAAGTCTCACCGAACCTCTGCCGCAGGAAATCACAACACCGTCGCGCGACACTTCGGTAACTGTTCCGAACGGCGTTCCGGTGCTTTCCGTTTCGTTGACCCGGCTGTCATACAGCTTGACGGTCTTGCCGTCTAAATACGAAAACGCGCCCGGAAACGGAGAAAGTCCGCGAATGCGGTTATGCACCGTGCGTGCGTCAAGCGAAAAATCGACTAAGCATTCTTCATCCGTGATCTTTTCGGCATGCGTAGCGTTTGCATGGTCTTGCGGAACCGGAACAGCCGTGCCGTTTTCCAAAGCTTCCACCGTTTTGACAAGCAGTTTGCCGCCGATTTCGGCCAACTTATCAAACAATTCGCCGGTCGTCATGTTCTCGCCGATCTCAACAGATTCGGAAAAGTACATATCTCCTGTATCCATGCCCTTGTCAAGGCGCATGGTGGTAACGCCGCTGATGGTTTCTCCATCCAGCACAGCGCGCTGTATGGGCGCGGCGCCGCGGTATTTCGGGAGCAAGGAGCCATGTACGTTGACACACCCGTAACGCGGATAATTCAAAATGTATTCCGGCAATATCTTTCCGTAAGCAACAACGGCGATCAAATCGGGCTTATATTGTTCCAACACCGGCAGAAACGCGCCGCCGCGCAGTGTTTCCGGCTGTAAAACCGGCAGATTTTTTTCGAGCGCATATTTTTTCACATCGCTGAACGTGACTTTCATCCCCCGTCCGCGCTGTCTGTCCGGCTGCGTCACCACTGCACAAACCTGTTTTCCGGCGCTTAAAAGCGCGTCAAGACTGGCTGTGGCAAAATCGGGCGTGCCCATAAATAAAATATTCATGCTTTAACCTCTTTCGGAGAAGTAAAAAGTTTGCGACAAGCTTGTATTATTCAAATTCGTCGGGGTCCAACATCCGCACGACCTTATCCGTGTAGAGGATTCCGTCCAAATGGTCGTATTCATGGCACAGACAGCGTCCGAGAAGCCCGGTCGCGGTATATTCAAATGTTTCGCCTTTGCGGTTTTCGGCGCGCACGGTCACCTTGGCCGGACGGCGCGTCAGGCCGTATTTTCCGGGCACGGACAAACACCCCTCAACATCCTCTTGGGTTCCTTCGGTACGGATGATCTCGGGATTGATGAATTCAATGATCTCGTGGCTATCCTCCTCCAACCCCGCGTCGATAATATAGATACGGCGCAGAATGCCGACCTGCACGGCGGCTAATCCCACGCCGCCCGCCTTGATGAGGGTGTCGCTCATATCGTTTAAAAGCGTTTCGATCTTAGGGGTAATTTCGGTCACGGGCTTGCTTGTTTTGCGCAAAATATCGTTTGCCTCGTCCTCGGTTAAGATCTTCAAAATAGCCATATGGCAAAACTCCTTTCGGATAACGGAATTTATTATAAATTGGTGGGGTTGATGTCTGCCGATACGCTTACGTCTTTGAGCGCCGGTATGTATTTTTTGAGTAATACTGAAAGCATGCTTCTCATACGAGCCGACGCGCGGCATTTGATGAGAAAGCGCATGCGGTATTTTCCGGCAAGCCGGTAAATTTCGTGTTTGAACGGACCGAATAAAATGAATTTCACGTCGGCATATTCGATTTTGGCAAGATTATCTAATTCCGCGCCGAAAATTTTGACCGCATTGACAACATTCATTTCCACCGGTGAGGAAAAATTGACCGTGATCAAATCGCAGAACGGCGGAAAGACCGACGCTTTGCGAAAACCGATCTCGGCGTTATAATATTTCTCATAGTTCTGGTCAGCCGCATACCGTAAGATCTCATTATCCGGCACATAGGTCTGCACCACCGCACGGCCTTTTACTTTATCCGACCGGCCGGCGCGTCCCAATACCTGTGTTAACAGACAAAACGTTTTTTCCCCGGCACGGAAATCGTTGACAAACAGCGAAGTGTCCGCCATAACTACCCCGACAAGCGATACGCGCGGAAAATCATGTCCTTTGGCAACCATTTGTGTGCCCACTAAAATATCGGCTTTTCCGGCACGGAAATCGGATAAGATCCGTTCATGGCCGAACTTTCCGCCGGTGGTGTCGGCATCCATGCGCAAAACGCGCGCCTGCGGAAAATGGGTGGCAAGCGTTTCTTCGACAAGCTGTGTGCCGCTGCCGACAAATGAGATATGCTCCTTTTTACAGGCCGGGCAAACGTTCGGAATCGGCTCTGTGTAGCCGCAATAGTGGCAGATCATACGTCCAGTGCCGGTGCGCTTGTTCTTGTGATGCGTGAGCGACACACTGCAATTGGGGCAGGTAAACACATGACCGCAGCCGCGGCATAGCGCAAAAGCGCGATACCCCCGCCGGTTGACAAACAGGATTGCCTGTTCGCCGCGGTCAAGACAGGCGGCAAGTTCTTCTTTCAAGAGCGAACCGAGCACAAGCGGAATGCCGGATTCTTCAGGCGATGCCGTATCGGAAAACGGAGTCGGCCGGGCGTCTGCCCCTTCCGCGGGTAAAAACGGATCGAAAGCGTCGGAAGAACGAAACGCGTCCTGCGGCAATTCATAATACGGCTCGCTTTTCATGTCGTAGAAAGTCACGTCAGGCAGGCTGTTGCCGCCATAGCGCGAAGGCAGGGTAACAAGTTTGTATTTTCCGGTTTTCGCCTTATAAAAGCTCTCGATACACGGCGTTGCGGACGCCATGACAAGCAGGGCTTTGTGGTATACACAGCGGAATTTGGCAATCTCGCGTGCATGATATTTCGGGGATTTATCCGACTTGAACGAGCCTTCATGCTCCTCATCCATGACGATAAGCCCCAGGTTTTCAACGGGTGCAAAGACAGCCGAACGCGTGCCGATAATGATTCTCGCTTCGCCGTCATGAATCTTTTTCCAGGCGTCCATGCGTTCTCCGGCGGAAAGCGCCGAATGAATGAGCGCGATTCCCTCTTTCCGGTAGCGAGCCGCAAAACGTCCGACTGTCTGCGAAGTCAGCGCGATTTCCGGCACAAGCACTAAAACCGTTTTGCCGTCGGCAAGCACGCGGTCAATCAGTTTCAGAATCACGTTGGTTTTGCCGCTTCCAGTCACGCCCCAGAGAAGCGCCGCCTGCGGTTCTTCCGATTCATACAGTTCGGATAGGGCGCGTAACGCCTCGTTTTGTTCATCGGACAGCGTGAAATCGCCGTATTCTTTCGGGTCAAACGAATGCAAGATGTCCTCCGAACGGTCAAGATCAACGTCAAAAAGCCGGATAACGCCTTTTTTGGCCAGTTCGTTCAAAACCGACATGCCGCATCCGGCTGTGGCGGCCAGTTCCGATGCAGGAACAGCCGATTCGCTCACAAGGAGTGTTTCGCAGACCGCTTTCTGTTTGGGTGTGAGCGCACGTGAAGCGGACAGCTTCTCCATATAGTCAGCATCCGCATTTTCGGCAAGCTCCGCGTATTTTTCATTTTTGGTATTGACGGTGCACTCATAGCCATCCTCGGTACTGCAAAAGCCAAGCTCACACAGGACCTTTGCGCCGGCAGCTGCGGCAGATCCGAACTGTTTGCGAAGCTCGGTGATAGAGACACGGCCGGTGCGTGTAATATAGTCGAGCATGGTCTGGGCGGAGGCGTTGACTTTGTCTAACGTTTCTTCGCTCGGCTGTGTTTCAGCCGGCATATAGAAAGCGGTTCGCTTGACGCCAAGTCCCGAAGGCAGGACGCATTTGATCGCGTCGCCGACAGAACAGAACAGCCGGTCGCTCATAAAATGGCAAAGTTCGAGCAATTCCGGCTTGATGGACATATATTTTCCCGGTACGCCGAGAATGGGTTTTGTTTTGTCGAAAGCCGATGTTTCGGAAAGGCTCTCGACAACGGCGTTTTTCGTGCTGTTGCCGCCGCCGAACGGCACGACCGCGATACTTCCCGGCCGGATGCTTTTTTCAAGCTGCAGGGGAACGTGGTAGCAATAGCTTTTATCGATATTATACGGCGCGTTCAGAATACGCACATTGGCATACAGCATGGAATCACCTCCGGGACAGAAATACGGAGCGTGCCGCAAAACCGCGTTTTGCGGCACGCTTTGGTAACAAAGCCGCCTTGGGAGAGCTTTCCGGGCACCGGAAAACCCTCTTTTAATAGGAAAGATTATTCTTCATCAGCCAGTTTCTGCGCGGCTTCTATATCGCCGGCTTCTTTTTCCTGCTCCGCAATCATTTCCTTGTCCTTGGCAGTAAGCTCAACCGTTTCCAATTCGCCGTCTTTGCCTACTGTCTTGATGAGCATTTCCCCGTTATACAGCATGTTGATTGCTTCCATAACCGGTTTTTCTTCCGTTTTTTCGGTCTTTTTTCCGGTCGTGAGAGCCTTATACTGCTCATATTCCGGATGTTCTTTTTCATAGTTTTCTTTCGCGATCACATAGCGTGCCCCTTTGGCGGCCGCCATGACAAGCGTGTAACGGTTGTATTTGTTGTTTTGGGAAAGATCTGCAATAGAGGGTTTAGCCATGGTATTTTTCTCCTTATCTTTACCGGGCTTTGAAACCGGTTTGTCGTTATATTGGATTTTTATTTAAAAAAGTCGCAGACTTCGGAAAAACGCTCGCGCGCCTTTAATTTTTCCGCGCGGACGATTGCTTCGATATCACGCGCACAGTCTTGCGCATGTCCCTCGCGGTTGACGGTTATGTAATCGTACAAAAGGCAGGCCCGGAGTTCCCGTTCGGCAATGGCAATCCGTCCGGCTATCACCGCTTCGGATTCCGTGCCGCGGCCATAGAGCCGTTCGCGGAGAACTTCCTTGCTTTCCGGCGCAACAAAGATCATCACGGCCTCCGGACAGCAGGCTTTTACTTTCATCGCACCCTGTACTTCGATTTCCAAAATCACATTTTTGCCGCGTGCGGTGATCTCATTGACAAACTTCTTCGGTGTTCCGTAAAAATTCCCGTTGTATTCGGCATATTCGAGAAGTTCGTCGTTTTCTATCATTTTTTTGAATTCATCACGCGTTTTGAAAAAGTAATTTTTGCCGTCAACCTCTCCGGTACGCGGCGCACGCGTCGTGGCCGACACCGAATAGGCATAATCGCCGCTCATCTTCAAAAGCTCGGCAAGCACCGTGCCTTTTCCGACACCGGACGGACCGGAGACGACTAATAAACGTCCCTTATTTATCCCATTCTGTTCTTTTTTTCTCATTCCGCGTCCTCGCTTTCGCTGTCGTTTTCACTTTCGTTCAAACGCGCTTGCAGTGCTTCACAGCTGAGTGCCGAAAGTACAACGTGTCCGCTGTCGGCAATCAGCACCGAACGGGTCTTTTTGCCGCTGGATGCGTCGATAAGCTTGCCGGCGTCGCGCGCGTCCTGCATCAGGCGCTTGATGGGAGCGGCGTCCGGGCTTACCACCGAAACGACTTTGGCGCTGTTGACTAAGTTTCCGTAGCCGATGTTAATCAGTTTCATATTTTTGTCCTTAACTCTATGCTTCTATTCTAAATTCTGTACCTGTTCGCGGATCTTTTCCGCTTCGCTTTTGGCATCCACCACAATTTTGGCGATAGCCGCGTCGGTGCATTTGGAACCTGTCGTATTGATTTCGCGGTTAATCTCCTGCAACAGGAAATCAAGCTTTCTGCCGCGCGGTGCGTCTCCCTCCTCGCGGAGCATCTGCCGGAACTGTGAAATGTGGCTCTTCAAGCGCACAAGCTCCTCGTCGATCGCCACACGGTCGGCAAAAATCGCCACTTCTTCAACGATACGTGCCTTATCGATCTCCGCTCCGGCCAAAAGTTCTTCAACGCGCTCGGTCAGGCGTTTTTCATACTCTTCCACCACACCCGGCGCAAGGCGTTCGATTTCAGCGACATAGCTTTCCAAAACGTCGATCTTTCCCAGCATGTCTGCGGCAAGGCGTGCTCCCTCGGCGCGTTTCATGGCGGAAAATTCTTCAAGAGCCGCCTTTAAGGCCGGTTCTACGCGCGCCCAAAGCTCGTCGGTGCTTTCATCGGCGCTCTGGAACGTGAAAACATCGCGGTTGGCGGCCACCGACATGACCGAAATATCGTCTTTCAAGCCATATGTATCGCGCAGTTCCTTCAAGCAGGCAAGGTAATTTTTCAAATAGGCCTCGTCAACCGAAAGCGTTGTATCCGCTTCTCCCGGCGCGGTTTCGGCGGTTAAATAAACATCGATCTTTCCGCGTGTGGCATATGTGCCGACAAGCGTTTTGATCTTTTCCTCCAAGCGGCTGTATGCACGCGGTGTTTTGCAGTTGATATCCAGATAACGGGAATTGACGGACTTGATCTCCGCCGTAAGAAGAACCTTATTCGTCGTTTCGCGGGCATAGCCGCAGCCGGTCATACTGAGAATGGGAATCATCTCCGAACATTTGAATTAGCTTTTTTGCATATATAAAAAAGCGTACTATATATCTATGATAATTATAGCCTTGCGGCGCGTTTTTGTCAAGCATTCCGGAAAAATTTCAGCATTTTTTACGACAGAACGGCATCAAAACGGCAAAACCTTGACCCACACGCAAAAATCGGGCAAGTCAAGGTTTTCTGTTTTGAAGAATTTACGGAATTTACAGATACAAAGCAAGGTCAGCGCGCAAGGATTCTTCCAAGTCGATCAACTCTTTGGCGATATTCTTGCTCTTTTCATCCGCCGCTTTATACTCGTTCAAGTAGCGATACAGTGTTTTCACGCCCATATTGCAGCCGTCGGTAATCAGGTCTGCCACCGTCTGATCCGACTCGTCAAACGCCATTTTCATGCCGGTTTTCATATGCGACATGCTCTTTGCCATCATAGGCGGTTCTTTGCCGTCGTCATGATAGCGTTCAAGAAGAGAACCGATCTCGTTTTTTAAGCGCAAATGCTTGTCCTTGTTGTCGGAAAGCAGTTTTTTCAACGGTACGCCGCGTGTTCTGTCCAATACATTATCCAGTGCGTCTACGCCCATGGCAACGCCCGAATCGCATTCACGAAGCAAGCGCACGGTATCCGGGTGAATCGTCATTCTAACACTTCCTTTGATTTTTTGATAGTATGTCCGAAAAGCAGAAGGACTAATCAAGAAAAAAGTTTGGTCAAGCGTTTTTTCACAAAAGACACATTTTTGTCTTGACGAAGTGCAATAAGTGTGGTAAGATAGTGCCGACAATAAAATACTGCATACAAAGTGCCGGCGATACCGTTCGGGTATGGCCGGTGAAAAGGGAACCCGGTGCGAATCCGGGACGATACCAGTCGCTGTGTGCGCCAAAGAAACGTGTTCCGTCGGTGAAAACCGGTCATTGGGAAACTGAGAAGGCAGGAACGCGGTTTGCCGGAATTCCGTGCGGACGAATTCCGATAGGGCGCAAAGTCAAAAGACCTGCTTTGGCGGAGAAGCTCACCTGCAGATATTTGTTCAGCTGCTTTTCCCGTTTTCGACGCGCTTGCAAAAGCCGCTTTTTTAAAAGCCGCTTTGGTAAGGGCTTTTTTGGCGTGTCGATTTATGCGTTTCATGGGAATAACTGCCGTGACAAGATAAAATACTTGCCGCGGCAGTTTTGTTTGAAAAAATCCGCGCTTGTTGATAAAATCGTTTTCATGTTTCATGAAAAATAAAAGAAAGGACTCGTATCATCATGAAAAACCTTAAACGAAGATCCGGATTAGCTTGGCTTGCCTTATCGCTTGCACTTGTTTTCGGACTTCTCACCCTCTCGGTAGGCGCTGTAAACGGCGAGCTTTCCGGCGACGGTTCAGCTGACGCACCGTATGAGATTGCGGATGCCGCCGACCTTGCCGCATTCCGCGACCTTGTCAACGCCACCCCGTCGAGTACGGCAAATGCTGTGCTTGTAAACGACATCGACCTTGAAAACAAGGACTGGACGCGCATTTCGGATTTCAAATATGTTACCGAAGCCTATGCCGGAACGTTTGACGGCGCCTTTCACACCATCAAAGGCTTAAACGTCAACGCCACGACCAGCGACCAAGGTCTCTTCGGCCCGATCGGCGCCATAATCACCGACAAAAAAGTTACGGCATACGCGACAATCAAGAACTTATCTGTCGAAGGCACGGTTTCTTCCACAAACAACTATGTCGGCGGTATCGCCGGACGTATCGTCAACGGCGGAAAAATCGAAAACTGCTCGTTTACCGGCACGGTTTCTTCAAGCGGTAAGAATGCCAACATCGGCGGCATTGTCGGCTATGTAAGCGGCAGCAAAGACTATCCGGTCATCGAAATTTCCGGCTGTGTCAACCATGCAGACGTAATTACGGCGAAAAACGCCCAAGGCTCTCTTCCGGCCGGTACGATTGCCGGCGGTGTTGTCGGCTATGCCAAATTTGCCGATATCACAAACTGCTACAATACGGGTTCTGTTTCCGGCGTCAACCGCGCAGGCGGTATCGGCGGACAGTTGCAGAACAACATCAAGGCGGAGAACTGCTACAACATCGGTAATATCTCCGGCACGTCGGACAGCACCCAGACAGGCGAACTCGCCGGTTTCCTGTTCAGCTCCGCAAGCTTCAAAAACAGCTATTACAAAGAAAAAGCGCTTGGCGGCGGCACCGGAAAGACCCCTGACTGCGGCACGATCACCGACGCTGAAACGCTCCTTGGTTTGCTCGGCGACGCGTTTGTTGCCGGAAACAATATCAACGACGGCTATCCGATCCTTGCCTGGGAGACAAGCGGCACGCCGATCGTCAAAGAGCCGAAAATTCTTCTTTCCGATGTAATTCTCGACGTAAACGCCGGTTATGAACATCCGACCGCGACCCTTTCGGTACTCTATAAGGATATGGATACCGAACCGGCTATTGTGTGGTCGATTGAAAGCGGCGAAAACGTTATCGAGCTGATCGCTCCGGTAAAACCGACCGAAAACAATTCGTCGGTTGTCGCCCGCGTGCTTGCACCCGGTAAGGCTGTTGTCAAGGCACAGACCGAGGACGGCGCATACAGCGCGACCTGCACGATTCTTGCCATTCCGCAGATTTCCGGCCGCAAAGTTGCAGGCACTGTGGCCGTCGGCTTTACGGTAGAAGCAAACATTTCGGTTCTCGGCGCAAAGCCGTATGACTATGACACCTATCCGGAGCTTTCGTTCCAATGGAAGTATCTTACCCAAGAAGAATATTTGAACGGCAAGACCGGAACCAATGATTATCATGCGATCAAAAATGCGACCGCACGCACCTTTACCATTCCCGAAGAGCTTGAAAACTGCTATCTTTCCTATACCGTAACAACGGCCGACGGAAAAAGCGACATGCTCTCTTCGCCGATACTCGTTCGATCCCACGACGCCGGTGTCGTCGCTTCGGACCGCGCGGCGCTGACGTTTGATACCGAAACGCCCATCAAGGAAAACGGCAAGCTTTCTCTTGCCGCAAGCGGCGAAAACGGTTCACAGATTGTCTGGGAAAGCAGTGAACCGGCTGTCATAGATGACACCGGCGTTATCACACTTCCGAAGTCCGGCATTTCCACCGTTACGCTTACCGCACGCCTTACCTATGGAGAGGCTTCGGACACCAAAACCTTTGTCTTTACCGTTTATTCCGAAGAAGCCATAAAGGCAGAATTAGCCGACAAGGAAAAACGCCTTGCCACCGCTCTTGAAAGCGCACGCAAGGCCGGCACGTTCAAACCGGTCTACGGCACAGACACGAACATTACCGATATGCTTGCCGCGCGTCTTGCCGCTGCCGGCGAGGAGATTTCCCTTGCCATTACCGATATTGAAACTCTGTATGACGGCGCGTCGATCGACAAAGACGGCACAATCACCTATTTCTTCGCCGATCCGAACACTGCACCGTCCAGACATTCTTCTACGATTCGCGTCACATTTGATGCATCGCTTGATTCAGCGCACAAGACTTTTGTTGCAACCGTTGTCATTCCCTGGGACAGAGAACGCGTTGAAACGCTTATGCGCGAAGAGATTGCTGACAAACTGACGCTTGACGTTTCCGAAAGCCTTACGAAAAACATTACGCTCCCGGCCCTTGTCGAAAACAAGAAATGGGCGCTGGTTTCGTGGACTTCCTCCGATGCGGGTGCGCTTTCGATCAAAGATGGCAGCAACAAGACAAGACCGTACACCGGCGTTGTTCACCGCGGCAAGGCAGACAGAAACGTTACGCTTACAGCGGTGTTCACCTTCGGGTTTACCTCGTATGACGAACCTGAGATCGTACTGTATCAGACATTTGACGCAGTGGTCGCAAAGCTGGATGACAGCGCTCTCGAAACGATCCGTGTTTCTCTCGAAGAAAAGCTTGCGAAGGGCTTTGCCAACGCAGGCTTACACGATGCCTATACCGGCGAAAAGCTCACCGAAACAGACGGCGTCTACACGGTAAAGGGCGATATCAAGTACCCGACTACGCGTGATTTCGGTATCGACGGCGCGCTTGTTCCGGTTAGCATCACTTCAAGCAATGAAAACGTCATCCGTTTGACCGATGTCAACAACGCGGCGCGCACCTCCGTTTACCGTCCCATGGTGGGCGAAGAGGCGGCAAGTGCGGCCGTCACCCTCACTCTGACCGATAAAGAGAGCGGCGTTTCGGTTTCCAAAGAGCTCCATTTTTCCGTACTTCCTCTTACGAATGAGGAGATTGAAGCGGAAAAAGCGCTTATGGAAAAAGTCCTCGAAAATTATTTTGCAGGAATCCGCGGCAAAAACACCGATAAAGACAATATCCGTTATAATCTGAATCCGTTCGCAGAAGTTTACGAAAAAGACGGAAACCTGGTTTGGGTTCGCAGCACGGACAGCATGGTCGGTCACGGTATTGTTCCGACCGCGCTTGACAACTGGCAGGCGCTCGAAGCATGGCGTTTGTTCCGTTCGTCCAATGCGGCCGTCGTTACGCATGAAAATCTGCTTGTTACCATGCAGAATCAGCCGAAAGCGGTCAAGATCGATTCGGCGCTTTCCAGTGAAACGCTCGGCAAATACGGTAAGCTTTACAAGGATGACCCGGAAACATATGCCAAATACGCTCCGCTTGCCGATCTGTATTACAGAGAAGTAAGCGTTGATCTCGTCGTGCGCGGCCGTTATACGGCGGCAAACGTCACAAAGCCCGAACCGGTGGAAGAAACCGTCAGCGTTTCGTTTACCTTAAAAGCCGACAAAAAGACCTGGATCTCCGATGTATCACTGAAAGATCTGCCGGAAGGAACCTCGGTATTTGACGTATTTACCAAGGTTCTCGATGAAAAGGGTTATACCTACGGCAACAGAGGCGGCTACATCTATTCGGTCACCAAGCCGGACGGCACAACGCTTGCGGAATTTACGGACGGCAAATATTCTGGTTGGTTATACAAAGTCAACGGCAAGATGCCGGATGTTATGATGAGCGCATACGGCTTAAAGACCGGCGATGAGATCCTTGTATACTACACCAAGAACTACATGAATGAATTTGACAGCGGCAGCAGTGGCGGCAGCGGCGGCATGTCTACCGACCCCAAGGACGACAAGACGGATGAGACCGGCAAGTCGGACGGCACAGACAAAAAAGATGATGCAGACAAATCCGAAGAAACAAAGGATCCGGATAAGGATACGGAAAAAGATCCGGATAAGACACCGGAACCGCCGGTGTTCACGGATATTGACGGACATTGGGCATCTGAAAACATTCAAAAAGCAGTAAAAGCCGGCTACATGAACGGCATGGGCGACGGCTTGTTTGCTCCGGACGGAACGCTCACGCGTGCGATGTTTGTGACGGTGCTTTACCGTTTGGCAGGCAGTCCGGAAACAGAGGATACGGCGGTCTTTACGGATGTATCCGCTGACGCATGGTATGCAAAAGCCGTTGCATGGGCTGTAAAAGCAGGCGTTGTCAAGGGAATCAGCGAGACAGAGTTTGCGCCGGACGCTTTTGTGACGCGCGAACAGATGGCGCTTATGCTGTACCGTTACGGTGCGAAGTCGGAGGACAAGGGCCAAAAGACCGGATTTACCGACATTGAAACTCTTTCGGAGGAATCCGTTCGCGCCATTGAATGGGCTTTTGGCAAAGGTATCATCACCGGCATGACAGAAAGTGAATTTGCGCCGGAGGACAATGCATCGCGTGCCCAAGCGGCGACGATCTTTGTGAGATTTGCGGCTTAATGCAGATTTATCTGTTACAGAAAACCGAGGAGTGGGGTCAACCCCACTCCTCGGTTTTTTTGCTTTTGAAAAAAAGCACACAAAAGAATGTTTTCCGTTACTTTTTGCGGCGTGCAAAAAGAACCAAAAGGACGATTTTCCGTTACTTTTCGCCTCTGCGAAAAGTAACCAAAAGCAGACGGGGCTCCGCCCTGCGACCTCGGTTCAAAATTCCGAGCGGTGGATTTTTTGATTAAGTTGCAAGTCTTGTGCCTATCAAGAAATTTCTACGAAAATTTGCAACCTTGTGCCATATAGCTCGGAATATTTTGAACCGGTGCGAGACGCGTGTTTTACTGCATAAGGATTTG
>CAKSOW010000047.1 GCA_934479825.1 uncultured Eubacteriales bacterium | reverse complement strand
TGTGAGAACCATAATGATTTATAATAGCTTATAACGTTCCATAAGTTCCCGTCAGTCGATGGGCTTCATTGTGGGGAACAACAGCACATCACGGATAGCGGCCGAATCGGTCAACAGCATGCACATTCTGTCGATACCGAAACCGATACCGCCCGTCGGAGGCATACCGATTTCAAGCGCATTCAAAAAGTCCTCGTCGGTGTGGTTGGCTTCTTCGTCGCCTTGCGCCAAAAGCTCTTCCTGCATACGGAAACGCTCTCTCTGATCGATCGGGTCATTTAGCTCGGAATAAGCGTTTGCCATTTCCCAGCCGTTCATGAAGAATTCGAAACGCTCCACATAGTCCGGATTTTCCGGTTTCTTTTTGGTAAGCGGCGAGATTTCGATCGGATGATCGGTCACGAAAGTCGGCTGAATCAAGTGCTCTTCCGCATATTCCTCAAAGAACAGACTCAAAATGTCGCCTTTCTTGTGGCGATCTTCAAATTCAACATGATGTTCTTTTGCAATCTTCTTGGCTTCTTCGTCGGAATGAATCTCATTGAAGTCCACACCAGCATATTTCTTGACAGCGTCTACCATCGTAATGCGCTCAAAAGGCTTGCCAAGATCCATTTCCACGCCATTGTAAACAATGGTGGTCGTGCCGAGGACTTCCTTGGCTACATGACGGTACAGATTTTCGGTCAGGTCCATCATGCCGTTGTAGTCGGTGTAAGCCTGGTATAATTCCATGAGCGTGAATTCCGGATTGTGACGTGTGTCAAGACCTTCGTTGCGGAAAACGCGTCCGATTTCATACACTCTTTCAAGACCGCCGACGATTAAGCGCTTTAAATAGAGCTCCAACGAAATACGGAGTTTGAAATCCTCGTCCAACGCATTGAAATGCGTTTCAAAGGGACGGGCGGCAGCGCCGCCGGCATTGGAAACGAGCATAGGCGTTTCCACTTCAATAAAGCCTTGTCCGTCTAAATACTTGCGGATCGTGCTGATAATGCGCGAACGCTTGATAAAGGTATCCTTGACCTCGGGATTCATGATAATATCCACATAGCGCTGACGGTAGCGCAAATCGGTGTTGGTCAATCCGTGGAATTTTTCCGGCAGCATCTGCAAGCTCTTGGAGAGAAGCGTGACGCTTGCGGCATGAATCGAGGTTTCGCCGGTCTTGGTTTTGAAAACCGTTCCCTCAATGCCGACGATATCGCCGATATCCATTTTCTTAAAAGCGGCATAAGCTTCTTCACCGATAGCATCGCGCGCCACATAACACTGAATCAAACCCTGCAAATCCTGAATATGGCAGAAAGAAGCTTTACCCATGATACGCTTGGACATTAAACGTCCGGCAACCGAAACGCTCTTGCCGTCAAGCTCGTCGAAATGCTCTTTGACTTCGGCGCTGTGGTGAGTCTGATTGTATTTGGTGATCTGAAACGGGTCTTTGCCGGCAGCGACTAACTCACTTAACTTTTCACGGCGGATCCGCTTCTGTTCGTTGAGATCGACCTCGGGCGTGTTGCCGGTCGGTACGTTTTTCTGATTGTCTGACACTTTAACCATCCTTATAACGAAAATATCGAAAATCTGAAAGCTCTTTGCCCGAAAGGGAAAGAGACTTCGGGGTTGTCCGGTAAACTTATGCGGTCTTGGAAATTTCAAGAATTTTCATGGAAATTTCGCCGCCGGGCGTTTCTGCCTTTACGGTTTCGCCGACTTCTGCGCCGATCAACGCGCGTCCGATAGGAGATTCTTCGGAAATCTTGTTTTCCATCGGGTTGGTCTCGTTGGAGCCGACAAGCGTGTATTCAACTTCTTCTTCAAAGGTTTCGTCATAAACCTTGACCGTCGTGCCGATGCTTGCCGTGTCGGTCTTGACTTCATGTTCATTGATGACCTTGATGTTTTTGAGCATGGCCTCAATGTCGGCTATACGCTGTTCAACGGCAGCTTGTTCGTTTTTGGCTTCATCGTATTCGCTGTTTTCGGAAAGGTCGCCGAAAGCGCGTGCGGTCTTGATAGCCTCGGCAACTTCCTTGCGTTTGGTTGTTTTTAAATATTCGAGTTCTTCTTGAAGCTTTTTCAAGCCTTCGCTTGAAACGGTAACCTGTTTTGCGTTCTGCATGAAACATGATCCTTTCGCATATGAATTCATTTCAATACTATATATTATATAAAAAACGGAACAAAAAGTCAACTGTTTTTGAAAAAAAGCGTATTTTTAACAATTTATATAAGCGTACAGACGTGAAAAAGTCCTGACGGAGGCAAAACAGACCGTTGCAAAAGTCCTTTTGTGTTTTTGGCGAATCGCGAGTGTCAAAACGAATTTCAGTTATTTTTTGACAACTCACCCAAAAAGTACGCCGTATTTTGTGAACTTTTACAAATTATTCGACTTTATCCCCAATATATTGACAGAATCCGTACAGCGTGGTACAATATATCTGTGAATAAAATCGCCGCGCTGTGTTCTGTCAGGCAGCGGCGAATTACGGAGGAAAACATCATGCAGGATTTATCAAAGGAAATAGCGTTCAGTCCGCTTGCCATTATCGGCACGCGCGGAACGGAAGAAATGTGCCGCCGCATTGAAAAATATATCGGCGAATGGCGCAAGGAAGAACCGCATTATATCATCGAAGCCCAGTTCCCTCGCTTCGGTACGGGTGAAGCCAAGTGCCTTTTGACCGAGTCGGTTCGCGGTAAGGACGTTTTTATCGTGGCGGATTGCTTTAATTACAGCCAGACCTACAAAATGTATGGTATGACCGTGCCGATGAGCCCGGACGATCACTATCAGGACGTCAAGCGCATTATTTCCGCTATCAGCGGAAAAGCGGCACGTATCTCGGTAATCATGCCGATGCTGTATGAAAGCCGCCAGCATCGCCGCACAGCGCGTGAATCGCTCGACTGCTCGTTTATGCTTCATGAGCTCATCACGCTCGGCGTGCAGAATATCATGACCTTTGACGCGCACGACGACCGCGTCCGCAACGCTATCCCTCTCGAAGGTTTTGATAACCTCATGCCGACCTATCAGATGATCAAGGCGTTTATGGCGAATGAAACCGATTTCGATTTGAAGAACACCGTGATCGTTTCGCCGGATGAGGGCGCTCTTGCCCGCGGCATGTACTATTCCTCCGTGCTTGGCGTGCAGTTAAGCATGTTCTACAAGAGACGCGACTATACCGTTGTCAAGGACGGCAAAAACCCGATCGTTGCGCATGAATACCTCGGTGAAAACGTCGAGGGCAAAGATATCATCGTGGTGGACGATATCCTGTCGTCCGGCGAATCGTTCTTACATGTTCTGGACAAGCTCAAATCCATGGGAGCACGCCGTATTTTCGGTTTCTTCACGTTCGGCCTTTTCTGCAACGGCTTTGATCTTGTGGATAAATATTACGAAGACGGCAAGTTTGACCGGATCTACGCTACAAACTCCGTATATAACTCCGAAGCGGCGCTTTCTCGCCCGTGGTTCAAGGAAGTCAATGTGTTGAAGTACATCGCTTACTATATCGAAGCAGTCAATATCAATAAGTCCGTAGGGCTTATGCTTGACCCGACCGCGAAAATCCATGCTCTTTGCGACGAACACGGCATAAGCATTCCAGGGGGCGCCAAGTAAAATGCGGATTCGCATAGCGGTTCTCGGCGACTTGCCGGAGCTATTGGATATCTATAACTATGAGGTCTTGAACGGATATGCAACCTTTGACAGCATTCCGCAGACTTATGAACAGCGAAAAGTGTGGTTTGAGGAGCATAACAAAGATCACCATCCGCTCATTGTCGCTGTGGATGACGAGGGGAAAATTGCCGGTTATTCATCGCTTTCAAGCTATCGCCCGAAGGATTCCTATAAACCGTCGGTAGAGCTTTCGGTGTATGTTTCGCCGAATCACCGCCGTATGGGCGTAGCGACGGTTCTTATGGAGCACATTCTTGAAATGGCGCGGGAAGATGATACGATACATACCGTGGTTTCGGTCATTACCAGCGGAAACGATGCCAGCATCCGTTTGCACGAAAAATTCGGTTTCACGTATTGCGGAACGATCCGTGAAGTCGGAATCAAGTTCGGCAAACTCATGAGTATCGACAATTTTCAGTTAATAGTCTGAGAAAGATTACACGGCGTAAACGCAAAAAATACGCGGTAAAATATTGGAAAATCCGGGAAAATCTGTTGACATGACCATGAAAATATGGTATATTGTTGACAGATTTTCTTTATATTTAAAGGCAATAAAAAAAGAGAGAACAGGGGAAAGACAATGAAAATTACTAAGGAGCAGTTAATCAATCCGCCAAAGAAATACCGTCCTCTTCCGTTCTGGTCGTGGAATGCCAAGCTTGAAAAAGCCGAAACGCTCGATCAGGTCGGAAAAATGGATGAGAACGGTATCGGCGGCTATTTCATGCATGCACGCGGCGGCTTGAAAACTGAGTATATGAGCGATGAGTGGTTCGATAACGTGAGAGCCGCCGTCGTGGATGGGGAAAAACGCGGCATGGCGCCGTGGGGCTATGACGAAAACGGCTGGCCGAGCGGTTTCGGTTCGGGCGCCGTCAACGGCCTTGGCGTAAAGTATCAGCAGAAATATATTCATATGGAGTATACCGACGCGCCGGTTGAGGACGATATGACCGTCGGGAACGTAAAAGCCGAGGACGGCCGGAACCGTCACTTCTATTTCTCGGTCAACCGTTTCTATGTCGATACGATGGACGCCGAGGTCACGGATGCTTTTATCGCGTCCACGCACGAAAAATACAAGGAAATACTCGGCGAGGATTTTTCAAAAATGTCCGGGTTCTTTACCGATGAACCGCAGATGTCCCGTAAACCAAAGGGTATTCCGTATTCGCTCATTCTGCCGGGTGAGTATCAAAAAGCATATGGAGAAGAATTGCTTCCGGTATTGCATCATCTGTTTGAAACGTCCGAAGATGCCTACCGCACGCGTTTCCGTTATTGGAAGCTTGTGACGCGGTTGTTCTCCGAAAATTTCATGGGCCGGATCTACAATTGGTGCAATGCCAACGGCACACGCCTTACGGGCCATATGGTCTTGGAGGAAAGCTTTGCCGCACAGTTAGACAGCAACGGTTCGTGCATGCCCAACTATATGTATTTCCACATTCCCGGCGTGGATAAGCTCGGCCGCAGTGTTTCGCGCGACTTGCTTGCCCCTCAGGTCACGTCGGTAGCTGCCCAGACCGGAAAAAAGCAGGTCTTGACCGAAAGCTTTGCCATGTGCGGCTGGGATGTGACATTTGAAGAATTGAAATGGATTCTCGAATGGCAGATGGTCAAGGGCGTCAACCTGCTCTGCCAGCACTTGGAGGGCTATTCGCTCGGAGGATTACGCAAACGCGACTATCCGGCCGGACACTTCTTCCAGAACCCGTGGTGGAAAGACTATAAAGCGTTCATGGATTTCGCTTCGCGCGTCGGCATGCTTCTTTCCGAAGGGGAGATCAAGTGCGAAGTGTTGGTGCTTCATACCATTTCCAGCGCTTGGATGTACCGCGCGGACGATCACGAATGGCATGGCGATGTGGATCGCCGTTACAGCGCAAAGCTTACGGATATGATAACCTGGTTGGATAAGAATCAGATCCTTCATCATCTCGGCGACGAAACCGTCATGGAAAAGCTCGCATCGGTCGAGGGGGATGTTTTAAAGGTCGGCAAAATGAGCTATAAGACGGTTATCGTGCCGTCTGCGGCCGTTATCAGTTCCTATACGCTTTCCTTGTTGAAAGCCTTTAAGAAAAACGGCGGCAACCTGATTTTTGCCGGCGAAATTCCCTCGTATGTGGATGGCACAAAGAGCGACGAAGTGAAAAAATTAGCTTCGCAGCATGTGGAGCGTACCGAAGAGGTTCTCGGTTATCTTCCGGAAAGCGCACGCTTTATCCGTCTTGCCCATGCCGACGGCACGCTTTGCGATGTGCAGTATACCGAGCGCCACTTTGAAGATTTCACCATGTACTACTTTGTCAACACCTATTCCGGCAAGGAACGCGCCGTGTTTGAAGCCAAAGGCGCAAGCGCTGTCCGTTTCAATTATGATACCGGCGAAACCGAACCGGTTGTCTTTACCGCAAAGGGCGGAACGCTGCGCACGGAATTGACGCTGGAACCAAAAGGCTCTCTGGTTCTCTTTGTCTATGACGATAATCGCGCGTCCTCGGCTGAGATTTGCGCACCGGCGCTTTCTTCACTCGGTGAAAAGCTTTACGGCGACTGGAAGATCACAAAGCGCGAGCCGAATGCGCTGACGCTCGATTTCTGCGACGTTTGGTTCGACGGAGAAAAGAAATATGAAAACCTGCCGGTTTTGGATATTGAAGAAATAGCCAATGCCTTTGAACGCAAGGTGAATATCCGCTTGGATTTCAAGGTCAAGAGCGACTTTGATGTGCCCGGTCAAACTTATCTTGTGGTCGAAGAAGCAGAATTCTATGAACTTCTCATCAACGGCAAACCGGTTGAAAAGAAGATTTGCGGGTATTTCCGTGACAAATCCTTTATCAAACTCGATATTTCCGGAAAAATCGTCAAGGGCGATAACGTCATTACCCTTATTACCGATTTTGTCCAACCGCAGCATATCTACGATACGATCAAAGACTGCTATGAATTTGAAGCTATGCGCAACAAACTCTGGTACGACCGTGAGATCAACGAGCTGTATTTGCTCGGTGACTTCGGCGTGCGTGCCGATGCGCCGTACCGTCCGGCCTCCAACCGCAGTTATTTCACCGACGGCGGCTTTACGCTTGTCCCGGCTATGGATACCGTAAAGGACGGAAACATCGCCGTTCAGGATTACCCGTTCTATACCGGAAAAATGACGCTTGAAAAGACGATAACGTTTGCCGATGGCGAAACCGAAAACCGCATGATTGAGTTTTCTCGCATGGGCGCGGTAATCACTAAGACGTGCATTAACGGAAAAACGCTTGCCCCCCTTACGCGTGCTCCGTATCGGTTTGACTTGTCCGGCTTGCTTGTGACCGGCGAAAACAAAATTGAACTCGAAATCACTAATAATTTCCGCAACCTTTTGGGGCCGCTTCATCTCGGCGGTGAATCCTATTCGGTAGGCCCGGCCTCGTTCCAGCATGAATCGAAAATTTTCGGCGGCGGCCGGAATTGCGGTTGGACGGACGGATATGCTTTCTTGGAATACGGTCTGTTCTTTAAATAAAAAATAAATAGCAGAAAAAGCCGGTAAAACTGCACGGTTTTACCGGCTTGACCGCTGAAATAGCCCTTTTGATATTTCGGGCGAAGCCCGATGTAACCCAAAATTTGAAAAAATCGGGGACATGCGCCACGATTTTTTCTCCGATAGATTCGCGAGTGTCAAAAAACATAACTTTTTGGCATGAGGCGCGAGCGTACGAATCTGGTTCGTGTCGTAAACCAAAGCTTTGCGACACGCAAATCCGGTAAAACTGCATGGTTTTACCGGATTTTTCAGGTGTGTTATGCAAAGGAGCATTTGATGGAAATTTACGAAAAATTGCAGGAATTAAGAAAAAAGAAAGGTCTTACCCAAGAAGAACTTGCGGAAATTCTTTATGTATCTCGTACTGCCGTTTCCAAATGGGAATCCGGCAGAGGCTTTCCGAACATTGAATCGTTAAAGGCGATTTCCGTATACTTTCAGGTTTCCATTGATAATCTTTTATCGGGTGAAGAACTTCTGTTTCTTGCCGATAAGGATACTAAACAGCGCGAAAAACAGATGCGAAACAGGGTCTTTGGACTGTTGGATTGCAGTATGCTCTTTCTTCTTTTTCTACCGCTTTTCGGACAAAGGGGTGGGGACGTTATCCGCGAGGTTTCCTTGCTTTCCCTTACCGGTACTCCGCTTTATATCCGAATACCGTATTTTCTGTTTGTTTTCGCTATAACCCTTGTCGGCGTTCTGACGCTTGTTTTTCAGAATAAGGAATTCGGGTCACGAACAGGGCATTTCTATTTGATCTCTGTCGGGCTCGGCGCTTTGGGTACGGTCGGTTTTATGCTGACGCTCCAACCGTATGCTGCATTGTTCACGTTTGTTTTTCTTGCCGTTAAGGTTTTGATACTGATAAAGGGACGATGACACGAAGCGTATCGCTTATGTGACGCCCCGATTCTTTACTTTTTTCTTTGGCTCTCCTATACTGTGATTAAGGCAAAACGCCAAAATCAAAGTAAAGGATGAAGAAATATGAAAAACCAAACAAATCTCTCCAACATCAAAAAGAAAAGAATGCTTATCATCGGTCTCGCCGCCTGTTTCCTATTTATTCTGTGGACAGCGGTCGTGCGTTTTATCGATGTAAGGTCAATCGGACCAAACGGGTCATCTGTCGGCTTTGCCGCCTTCAACGGATGGTTCCACCGCGTGACCGGCGTGCATATGCTTTTATATGCTATCACCGACTGGCTCGGTCTTGTGCCGATTGCATTCATCCTCGGTTTTGCGGTGTTGGGACTTGTACAATGGATCAGACGGAAAAGACTTTTCAAAGTGGATAGGAGTCTTTTAGTTCTTGGCGTATTCTATCTTCTTGTCATGGCGCTCTATTTGTTTTTTGAATCGTATGTCATCAATTACCGGCCGGTGCTTATCGACGGTTTCTTGGAAGCGTCGTATCCATCATCGACAACGCTTCTTGTCATGAGCGTCATACCGACGGCAATCTTGCAGTTAAACGGCAGAATCCTCCGTCCGCGTATCCGAACAGCTATCTGCATTCTGTTGACGGTCTTTATGGTGTTCATGGTGACAGCGCGGCTGATTTCGGGGGTACATTGGGCGACGGATATTGTCGGCGGCGCGGTTTTAAGCCTCGCATTGGTGGCATTTTATGTGAGTGCCGCATAAATACCTCTATTTTGCCTCTATTCTGCGGAGCATATGCGATTTTTGCGAAATGCTCCGCAATTTTTGTTGACAGCGCTTATGTTTTGTGCTATAATAAACACGAAACAAATGTACGGTTCATGCGTTTAATCAATACGCAAAGAGCTGTAAAAACAGCTCTTTGCGGCGATTCCAATCTATCTGAACGGCAAACCACTTTTTTGGGGTATCGGATTCCTGTATCTTCTCTTCCTTGAAAAAGCAGTCTTGCCGGAGTTTTTCCCTCACCGTATTTTATGAAAAAAACGCGAACCTGCCACTTGCATACACAAAGACGGCGCATGCAAATCTTATGCTTGCGGCCGATTTTATGGGATTAAGGAGCATAAACAATGGTAAAGCTTTCTCCATCGGTTCTCGCCTGCGATTTTTCCGAATTTGGAAATGAGATACGAAAGGTCGTTCATGCAGGCGCAGAGTATATCCACCTTGATGTTATGGACGGGCATTTTGTCCCGAACATTTCGTTCGGCGTTCCGGTCGTCGAAGCCGCACGCCGGGTGACGGACGCGGTTCTTGACGTTCATCTGATGATCACGTCTCCCGAACGGTATGTAGAAGCCTTTGCCGCGGCCGGGGCGGATATCATCACATTCCATTATGAAGCGACCAACCATCCCGAAGAATTGATTGAAAAGATACACAGCCTCGGCAAACGCGCCGGTATTTCCATCAAACCGTCTACTCCCACGTTTGTTTTAGAGCCGCTTGTGCGCAAGGCTGATTTAATTTTGGTCATGACGGTCGAACCCGGTTTCGGCGGTCAGAAACTGTTACAGCCGTGCGTGGATAAGGTACATGAAGTGGCGCATATGTGCAAACTGTTCGACGCGTTTCCCGAAATTGAAGTGGACGGCGGTATAACGCCGGACAATGTCGGCGACCTGATTCAAAATGGAGCCGATGTTATCGTGGCAGGGTCTGCTGTGTTTAAAGCGGCTGATACCGAAAAAGCAGTGCGCACTTTAAAGGGCGATTTATCGGACTTATAAGCCGCAAAAAGACTTGCATTTTGCTAGTATGCGTGCTATACTGATATTGCAAAGAAAAAGAGAATCGGGAGGATAAATAACATGGAAAAGAAAATATCAAAAAAATTGGACTGCACCCCGGCAGATGATAAGAAAAAAGCGCTTGAAACAACGCTGGCACAAATTGAAAAGGCCTATGGAAAAGGCTCAATTATGAAGCTTGGCGAGAACGCGTCCATGAATGTCAGCGCGGTTTCGACAGGGTCGCTGACGCTGGATATGGCGCTCGGAATCGGCGGTGTGCCGCGCGGAAGAATCATTGAAATTTACGGCCCGGAATCTTCGGGTAAAACGACGGTGGCGCTGCATGTTATTGCCGAGGTTCAAAAGCTTGGCGGCGAGGCGGCGTTCATTGACGCAGAGCATGCCCTTGACCCGGTCTACGCCAAGGCGCTCGGCGTCAATATCGATACCCTGCTTGTTTCGCAGCCGGATTACGGCGAACAGGCTTTGGAAATCACCGAAGCCCTTGTGCGTTCGGGCGCTGTGGACGTTGTGGTTGTGGACTCGGTTGCGGCTCTTGTTCCGAAAAATGAAATTGACGGCGACATGGGCGACAGCCATGTCGGCTTGCAGGCAAGACTGATGTCGCAGGCCCTTCGCAAGCTGTCCGGCGCCATCGCAAAATCCAACTGTATCGTGCTCTTTATCAACCAGCTTCGTGAAAAGGTCGGCGTTATGTACGGCAACCCCGAAACCACGCCGGGCGGCAGAGCGCTCAAATTCTATGCGTCCGTCCGTATCGACATCCGCCGTACCGAACAGATCAAAGAGGGCGCAGATGTTCTCGGCAACCATACGCGCTGCAAAGTCGTCAAGAACAAGGTCGCGCCGCCGTTCAAAACCGCAGAATTCGATATTCTCTACGGAAAGGGTATCTCCAAAGAAAGCGAGATTATTGAACTGGGCGTCAATCTCGACATTATCAACAAGAGCGGTTCGTGGTTCTCTTACGGCGAACAGCGCATCGGCCAGGGGAAGGATAAGGTGCGCGAATTCTTAGCGCAGAATCCTGAAATTTCCAATGAAATTGAAGAAAAGATCCGCGAAGCGCTCAAAGAAAAGCCGATGGAAGTGTTGGACGGCGAATCCGAGGACGAAAACGGGATCGTGATCACCGAATCGTTCGATGAATAATTGCATAGAATAAACTATGATTTTGGTACAGGCAACCGCATCGGTCAAGGGAAACGAGATAACTTTTTATAATGAACTGCATGAAAAGTATACGATTTCATTAGCCGATGCCAAAAAGACAGGATTATACCGTTTTCTTGAAGAACCGGAACTGTTGCCGGAGGAAGCGGATGAGGAAATGCTCACCTTTTTGTCGCAGAAATTGAGTTGTTTGCGCTATGCGGCGTATCTTCTCGATTTCGGCGATAAATCGAAAAAAGCGCTTTCCGATAAGCTCCGCAAAAAAGGCTATCAGACGGATGTCTGCGAGGCGGCGGTAGCCGTGCTCGAAAAAAACGGACTGCTCGACGATGAAAAATTATGTGCCGACAAGCGCGACAGCCTTGCTTACGGTAAATTATACGGTCCGCGCCGGGTGAAAACGGAGCTGCTTGCGAAAGGTTTTTCTTCGCGTGCCGTGCAAAATGCGTTGGATGAATCGGAGATCGATTATGACGAGCTGTTGGAACAGTTGGTTGAAAAACTCACGCGGCGCGGACTTCCGCGCTTGGAAAAAGAGCTGGCAGCTTTAAAAAATAAGCTTGTCCGCTATGGATACAGCTATGACCGGATTGCACGGGTTTTGGATAATTTGGATTTCCCGAAAGAGTTTTCGGAGGATGAGGATTGGTAAACGTGACATTTTTAGAGGAGTTTTCACAAAAGACCGGCCTTTGTGAAGAGGCGGCTTCTGTGCTTGAAAAAACGTATCTTGACGTAAAAGACACGGAAAGCTTTCAAACGCTTTCGGACATGATACGCCAAAAGGAAACTTTTGAGAAAATCGGCGAAACGATCAAAGCCGGCGCCGAGGTTCTTTGTTTGAATTGGCATACTTACGCTATGGCCGTACTGTGCGCCAACGCGCCTGTCATAAGGGAGCGCTATGCTGAAAAGGGAGCAGGGGATGAGATTTTTTGGGATTCCATGATCGATTTTCGCTGTAAGATCAACGAATGCAAAAAAGTATACGGTGTTTGGGGAATTGACCCGATCACATGGTATTCCGGCTTTTTTGAGGCAAAGATCTTTAAACTCGGACGCTTGGAGTTTGAAATCCGCGACGAGGGCGTATACAGCATTCATATCCCGTCCTGCGGGGCGCTGTGTCATGAAGAAGTGATGGATTCATATAAACGCGCCTATTCGTTTTTCGGCGGAAAAGATAAACAGCTTTTGCCGTTTCTTTGTTCGTCTTATTTGCTGTTCCCGGCATACCAAAAGGCGGTTTTCCCGGAAAACGGCAATATTCACCGCTTTGCGGAAGATTTTACCATTATCCGGATTGATGATAAGCAGCATTTCCGCGATGCATGGCGCGTGTTTGACATGCCGTACACCGGCGATATTTCGGTTTTGCCGCAGAATACGTCCTTACAGCGCGCGTTTATCGTCTATATGAAAGAAAACGACAATTTTGGAACGGGCTTGGGACTTTTCCTGTTTGACGGGGAAAAAATCCGGAAAGACAAAGACGATGTGCTTTGGGAATATGCAAAATACTATTTGTCTTAGTTTCATTTTATGAAAAGTGAGGTGACTGTGCATGAACATGACGTATATCTGGCTAATTGTTGCAGTTTTGGCTATCATTGCCGAGGCGGTAACGGTTCAGATGGTGGCTATCTGGTTCGCACCGGCGGCGCTTATCGCCATGCTGGGCGCGGTATTTGGTGCACCGCTGTGGTTGCAGATCACGCTGTTTGTGTTGGTTTCCGCCCTTTGCGTGGTATGTCTGTATAAGAAATTGCGCAAAAACATTGCGGATGACTGCGAAAAAACCAATCTTGACGCACTCATCGGCACATTAGCCAAAGTCGAAACCGAGATTCCGCCTGACGGAGTGGGGCGCGTCACGGTAAGAGGCAATAGCTGGCAGGCCGCTTGTTCCGGCGGTGCGCCGGTTGGCGCGCACGTGCGCGTGCTTTCCATAGACGGTGTGACGCTGATCTGTGAACAGGCACCACAGCCGGCATCTGTCAAATAAAAAGTATTCTTACAGAACCATAAACTTGAATAAGAAAGGAAAATCTATCATGTTACTGCAAACACTTGCTGTGGCCGGCTTTGCCGGAGGAGGACTTGCCGTCCTTGTTCTTGTCGTTATCCTGTTTTTGATTCTCGTTTCCAATATCAAAATCATTCCGCAGGCAAAGGCTGCTATCGTTGAACGGCTGGGTGCTTACCGATCGACCTGGAAAACCGGCGTCCACTTTACCGTTCCGTTTATCGACCGCATTGCCAAGAATATGTCCTTGAAGGAACAGGTTTTAGATTTTCCGCCTCAGCCGGTTATTACCAGCGATAACGTGCATATGCAGATCGATACGGTCATCTACTATCAGATCTCCGACCCGAAGCTGTATACCTACGGCGTGGAGCATCCTATGGTGGCTATCGAGAATCTGACCGCGACAACATTGCGTAACATCATCGGTGATCTGGAACTTGACCAGACTTTGACTTCGCGCGATATCATCAATACCAAAATGCGCGCGATTCTGGATGAAGCGACCGACCCGTGGGGAATCAAGATCAACCGTGTGGAATTAAAGAATATCATGCCGCCGCAGGACATCCAAGAAGCCATGGAAAAACAAATGCGCGCCGAACGTGAACGACGCGAAAAGATATTGCAGGCCGAGGGTGAAAAGAAATCGGCGGTGTTGATTGCCGAAGGTCAGAAAGAATCCAAAATTCTGGAAGCCGAGGCCGATAAGCAAGCGGCTATCTTGCAGGCCGAAGCCGTCAAGGAAGCCAAAATCCGCGAGGCTGAAGGTGAAGCGGCCGCCATTTTGAAGATTCAGACAGCTGTTGCCGACGGTATCAAATTGATCAACGAGGCCGCGCCCTCCGATAAGGTGATTGCCTTGAAGAGCCTTGAAGCTCTCAAAGAGCTTGCCGACGGCAAAGCAAACAAGCTGATTATTCCGTCGGATATCCAAGGGCTTGCTACGATTGCTTCAACGTTAAAACTTGCGGCAGACGATACAAAAGAGCCGAAAAATGCGAAATAAATAAGAAAAATCCGCTGTTATTTAGCCAGAGGTGGCTAAGGACAGTCGGGGTATGTAGATACGGTGTAGCCGATTAAGGCTACGCCGTATTTCTCTT
>CAKSOW010000046.1 GCA_934479825.1 uncultured Eubacteriales bacterium | reverse complement strand
AAATGCCTTGGCTGGCTTTCTCCTTTTGAATCTTTTTACAATTTGCTCTTGCACTTGACTTGAAAATTCAAGGAAGCGAAAAGTAACCAAAAGCACACGGGGCTTCGCCCTGCGACCTCGGTTCAAAACCCGTGCGGTGGGATTTTAAGTAAAATTTAAAACGTTCGGCGTATTAAGATTTTTTGCAAAAATTTATAAGTGCGCAAATACGCACGGCCATGTTTTGAACCGGTGCGAAAGGGTAGCTTGGGAGCAAACGCTCGGACGCGTCACAAGTTGCCGGTGGCAAGTTTTGGCGTGTCGGAGACCGCCGAAACAGGGAGTATTGTGAGCGGACGCGAACAAGACGACCATGTTTCAAGGAGACTATCGCTAAATATCCGGATTTTGACTTTGGTTGGTTAGTGCTGGGGCTTGACGCCGCAAGCTGTCTTTAAAAGTGGAGCTGCACGTTATCTTTGTTGCGGCAAAAACGGGAAACCGATGTGAGCGAAAAGAAAGTTTGGTATAAATCTTTGGTTTGCATAGATGCAGAAAATTGGATTTTTACACTCTCGCACAAAGCTTTTCTTTTTCTCAAAAATGACTTACTGTCCTCTCAAAAACAACTTCCCGCCAAACTCTCCCTTTTCCTGAAACACATAACCTGCTGTCCACCCAAATCGGAGCTTGCCTTTTTATAAATCCCCTCAAATCCTTACGCAGTAAAGTTACCCTGTCGTACCGGTTCAAAGCATTGAAACTGTTTTAGAGATAAATCGCTTCAATTTCTATAAAAAGTACGCCTGTGCAGAGCTTTGAACCGTTCCCCGGGAGTCCAGAGGGCCGCAGCCCTCGGTGTACTTTTTGGTTACTTTTTCGTACAAGCGAAAAAGTAACGTTAAAACGTCCTTGGGGACTTTTGGGAGCCTGCGGCACGCCGCAAAAAGTAACAGAAAAACCGTCCCTTACTTGCTTTTCGTAAAACGAAAAGCACCCAAAATCGTCTTTTTAAGAAACTTTTCGGGAAAAGAAAAGTTTCTTAAAAGGAAACATGCCGCACAGCACGTGGTCGTGCTGCGCGGCATGTTTTTGCCTTGCCTCAAAAGTTAAAGCTTTTTCAAAGGCTGATTTTTCCTATTTGAGTCCGCCGTAATCCGCATTGAATTCCTCAATAGTCTTCTTGCCGCTTGCTTCTCTTGCCGCATAGAACGACGAGAAATCGTGCGTCGTAGTTAACGAAAGATCGCGTCCGACCGACTGGAACGGGCCGCCGGCCACATAACCAATATCATAGACAATGCTGTCCTTGATGATATCCATCATTTCTTCGGACTCTTCATCGCGCGCATACTTGGTCTTTAACGATACTTCATAGAACGCCGGAATGACGTACTTGGAACCATAAGCGCAGAGCGCTTCCGTAATCGCACCGGTGCGGTTGGCATCAGATACCGTAATCGGAATCAGGGCAAGCGGTGCATGACCGTTGATGATCGATGCGTATTCATCATCTTCACTGAACTTCGGATACGGGATAATACCGAAATCGTCGTCCATGTTGCGAAGTCCCTGGGCATCGCCTAAGGAACCGTTGGCCATCATAGCGCGGCCGGCTTTGAAAATATCCGAATAGTAAACCTGTTTGTTGGTGTTGCTGATGTAGCAGGCTTCGTTATTCAGCAAGCTGAAAAATTCATCGAAAATTTCAACGGTCTTGTTAGAATAAAGCGTGAGTGCAAATTTGCCCTCGTCGTCCTTGCCGTAGATCTTCTGACCGCCGGTATAAAGGATCGAAATCGGTGCGCCCCATTCAAAGCAAACAAAACCGTATTGGTCGTCCTCCGGATTGATAACACCGTCACCGTTTAAGTCCGCGCCGCCCTTTTTGGCAAGATAGGCGAATTCATCAAATGTCCAATCGCCGTCTTTGACCATTTCATAGGGGTAATCAAAGCCCTTTTCATCAAAAAGACGCTTGTTGAATAACAAACACATGGCCTCCGACAGACCGTCTTTGGAGATATCGCCGTCAAGCACATACAAACGGTTGTTAAGCGAGCAGTTATCTACGATGTTCTTCGACCACCACGGTTTATCCATGTGAATGGTATCAATATCGAGAACGTTCATCGCTGCACCCTGTACCGCATAGGTGAAAGCCGCACGGGAATGCGCAAAAATAATGTCGTAGGCGTCGTCGCCGGCTAAGATCGAGTTGAGTGCGTCGAATTCATAGTCGTTGCTGGAAGATTCAGAAGCGGAAATGGTGATACCGAAACGTTCCTCTACCTCTTTGTTACGGCGATAGATTGCGTCGGAAACGACATCCTCTTGGCTTTCTTCCTGATACTGGCCGTCCAGCCAGCCCTTGCGGACTAAAATGCGGTAATCGTAGCCATCGTACTTTTCAGTGGAAAGATCGGCCTCGTAATCGATTTCGCCGGTCGTTACATCCGATTTGTCATCGGTGTTACCCGGCTGTTCTGTTTTCGTATCCGGTGTGGGATCCGGTTTTTTGTCCTCTTTGTCGCAGGCAGTCATGGTGAGAACCGCACTGACAACAAGCAATGCTGCAAATATTTTCTTTAACATTTGCTCACTCCTTTCCTATGATGTGATTATTGTAGCACATCCGGATAAGGGTTGTAAAGAGGCGATTTCCACAAATATTTGGAATTATTTTATGAAAACTGCACAAAATTTGGTCGAAAAAATCAGCGCCATGCAAGAAACGGTAAAAATGTCTTGCATGGCGCATTTTTTGTCCAAAACAGTGGATCTAATAAACCCAAAAAGCTTATCGGCCGACTCCGCCGTAATCCCTGTTGAACTCTTCCACTGATTTTTTTGCAGAACTTTCTCTTGCTGCATAGAACGATGAGAAATCGTGTGTGGAGCTCTTGGCAAGCTCACGACCGACCGACTGCAACGGACCGCCGGACACATAGCCGAGGTCATAGATAATGCTGTCCTTGATAATATCCATCATTTCTTCGGATTCTTCATCACGTGCGTATTTGGATTTGAGCGACTTTTCATAGAACGCCGGAATGACATCTCTGTGACTGTATGCACAAAGCGCTTCGGTAATAGCGCCCGTGCGCTCTACATCCGAAACACTGATCGGAATGATAATAAGCGGTGCGGCACCGTTAATAGCGGTGGAATATTCATCGTTTTCGTCAAATTTCGGATACGGAATGATACCGAAATCGTCGTCCATGTTGCGAAGTCCTTGTGCAGAACCTAAACCGCCGGAAGCGATCATCGCACGGCCGCCCTGGAAAATATCCGGACCGGAATAGTTGATGTTGCCCTCTTGGAACCGCAGGAAACAAGCCTCGTTATTCATCAAGCTGAAAAATTCGTCGAAGATCTCAACCGTCTTGTTGGAATACAGCGTTAACTGCAATTCGCCCTGGTCGTCTATGTTGTAGATCTTTTCGCCTCCGGCGTAAAGAATGTTGATCGGCGCTTCCCACTCAGCCGTCACAAAGCCATATTGATCGTCCTCCGGTTTCATAACGCCGTCGCCGTTGAGATCTTCTGCGCCTTTTTTGGCAAGATAGGCAAATTCGTCAAACGTCCAATCGCCCTCTTTGACCATTTCATAGGGGTAATCAAAGCCTTTTTCATCAAAAATGCGCTTGTTGAACAAAAGACACATAGCGCTTGACAGACCGGAAAGGGAGATGTCGCCGTCCAAAACATAGAGTTTGCCGTTTACGGTACAGTTGTCATTGATGTTTTTTGACCACCACGGCATATCCATGTGGATGGTAGAAATATCGTGAATGTTGTAACCAGCGCCCTGAACAGCATAAGCAAACGCTGCACGGGAATGCGTGAATATGATGTCGTATGCGTCATCGCCGGCTAAAATAGAGTTGAGTGCGTCAGTGTCATAGTTGCCCTGAGAAGATTCCGAGGCGGAAATGGTAATACCATATTTCTCTTCAACGGCCTTATTACGGCGGTAGATCGCGTCGTCTACGATATCCTCTTGGCCTTCTTCAAAATACTGGCTCTTTGTCGCGCCTTTGCGGACAAGCATACGGTAATTATAGCCGTCATACTTTTCTTTGGAGAGAATCGCGTCATAATCGATTTCGTCCGAAGCCACATCTGTGTTTTGCGTATCATCGGGCTGTTCAGTCTGGCTGTCCAGCTTGACTTCCGGGTCTTTTTTGTCCTGTCCATCGCAGGCGGCCAAGGTAAAGACCGTACCGGCGACAAGCAGTGCTGCAAGCAGTTTTTTGAGCATAGTAAAAATGCACATCCCTTTCCTTTTATCATTTTTCGGATAATATTATTTTACCACAAAAAGGCAGTTGCTGTAAATAGACAATATAGATAAAATTTGTCTATTTATTTGTGCGTATTATACAGATTTATGATATTTGGAAAGAGGCTCTTAGAGGAACTTTTCGAAAAGAGAAAATTTCCTTAAGAGCCTCTTTCCGGGCTTTCCGGAAACGAAAAGCCGCACGGCGCGTATAATCGCACCGTGCGGCTTAATATCGGCAAACTTTTGCCCGTTTTGCAAAAAGCGATATCTTACCAGTCTAATTCTTTAAGAATTCCCTTTAAGTTGGATAAGCCGCGGGAAATGCCGGCAATGCAGTCCTCACTGCCCTCGTATTCCACCGTCAGATATCCGTTGTAGCCGGCTCTCTTCAAAATGGCAAGATTGCGCTTGACCGGAATGTCGCCCTCGCCGACAACTACACCGGCAAAATACCGGCCGCCGCGCGTGGGATTCTTGCAAGGCCCGATCGGTTCGTTACGGATCATGAAATCCTTGACATGCACATGAATGGCATACGGCGCAACGCGCGATACCGCAAGGGATGTGTCCTCATCCGCACAAATAAAGTTTCCGATATCCACAAGTAAACCATAGTTATCGTGATGAACGGCATTGAAAAGACGCTCGACACGGTCGCTGTCCTGGGCAATATAGCCATGGTTTTCCGTGCAGGTGCAGATGCCGAGCGTTTCGGCATATTCCGTCACTTTGCGTGCACTGTCCGCGATGTAGGGAAGCATGCCGTCAAAACTGCGTGCCGGCCATTTTTCTCCGAGTTTGTAGCATACGTCGTGCCGCATGAGCTTGGCGCCTAAAAGGGCGGCTATATCCAACTCACCCTTTAAACGCTCCACTTCGGCATCGCGCTCTTGCTCGGTATCCTTATAGAGACTTGCGCCGATCGTGTAGGAAACTACGTCGATACCGACTTTTTCCGCTTCTGCACGAAGCTTGCGTGCGTTCTCTTTCTGTTCTTCAAGATTGGAGCCGGCGATTTCGGTAAATTCAATTCCGTCGAAACCAATTTCTTTCGCCTTGGAAACGCAGTCAAGCTGCGTCAGTTTCCCGGCATTTACATATTGTGAAAATGAGTATAATGTAACCGATGTTTTCATAGTTCTTCCTCACTTTTTATCGGATGGCCCGAATGCTTTATTTAATGATCACTTCATGTCCGGTTCTGCCGGATTCATAAATCGCATCAAGGATTTTCATAACGGTAATGCCGTCCTCGGCTGTTGCACGGCAGGGGGTACCGTTTGCCACACAGTCCACAAAGTGTGCCATTTCATCGACAAACATGTCGCCGGCATTCTTATAGTTGGCTGTGTTGACCGAAACATCTGCAAGGAATTTGTTGTACTCGGTGTATAACTTTACGCCGCTTGACAGATCAAGACCGCCCTTTGTGCCGAACAGCTGCTTTCTTGCTTCGTCCGGACCGTTCAGGCTGTATGTTGTTTCAAGCAGCGTCGTCGCGCCGTTGTCGTAACGGATCAACGCCGTACCGAAGTCTTCTACCGTGCACGGATCGCTGTCCTTAGCGTTTTTCGGTTTCCAGCCCACATCTGTCTTTAAATCGTCGCGTTTGCCAAGCTTGGTCTGTACCGAAGCGAAAACGCTGACCGGATTGGGCTTTCCCATCAGATAACGGGTCAAGTCGATGACATGTACGCCAAGGTCGATGACCGGACCGCCGCCGCTCTTTTCCTTGTCGCAGAACCAACCGCCCGGAGCGCCGTGACGGCGGATATACTGTGCTCTCGAATAGTAGATATCGCCGACATAGCCGTTATCCACGAAATCCTTGGCGATTTTGGCGTCATTGGAAAAACGGAGCACAAAGCCGATCATGAGCAATTTGCCGTTTTTGTCGGCAGCTTCTTTCATAGCGATCGCCTGTTGGGTGTTATAAGCCATCGGCTTTTCGCAAAGTACGTTCAAACCGGCATTCAACGCCTTGATAGCGCATTCGGCGTGATTGCAGTTCCACACGCATACATCCGCTGCGTCAAGCTCGTTTCCGACGGCGGCCAACATGCTGTCAACGCTGTCAAACCGGCGTTCAATGCCGAATCTATCTGCTGTTTCCTTTAAACGGTCCGCGTCGATATCGCAAATTGCATAGATTTCTGCATCCGGTACTTTCTGATAGGATTCCAGATGCGTATTGGCAATATTGCCGGCTCCGATCAAAGCGATCTTTACTTTCTTAGACATAAACATCTCTCCTTAATGTCAATGTTATAAATTATGTTAGTTTTCAGCGATAACTTTTTTAAGGAAATCGTAAGCAATTCCGATATCCTTTTCTGGGGTTTCACCGGCTTCGCGCTCAATGGTTAAAAATCCTCTGTATCCGATTTCTTCCAAAGCTTTCAGATAAGCCGGGAAATCGACCGAACCAGTTCCGAGCGGAACTTCTTCAAAGAAGCGAACGCCCTGGAATTCAACGGGAACGGGATGAACCACACCGTAAATGATTTCCGGATTGCCGGCAACCAAACGGTTTCCGTCCTTGGCGTGGGTATGAACGATGTATTTTTTCAGACGGTGAACGGCTTTGACGGGATCATCACCGGTTACCATGCGTAAGTTGGCCGGGTCAAGGTTGACGGCAACGCCGGTGGAGTTCAGGCTGTCCAGAAAATCGCCGAGCGTGTCGGAGGTTTCAGGGCCGGTTTCGATGGCAAAATGCGCTCCCATGCTGTCAGCAAAGCGTGCAAGCTCTCCGCAGGCTTCCTGCATGATCTTGTAGCGTTCGTGATTCTTGTCGTTCGGAACAACGCCGATATGCGTGGTAACGACGTTTGTATCAAGGTCAAGCGCCAGTTCTACGATACGCTTGGATTTTTCGATAAGCTCCGGGTTTAAGTCCTTGTTGCCGAATCCTTTGCCAAGGTCGCCGCAAAGAGCTGAAAAGACAAGACCTGCGTCTTTGACTTCCTTCAAAAGAGCTTTGCGGTCAGAGGCCGAAAGATTTTCGGGCGAGTTCTGCCCTTGGGTTGCATACATCTGGATGCCGTTTGCGCCGATGGAAGCGGCTTTTTGGATTGCTGTCGAACGGTCCGTGCGGAAAGATTCAAGAATGACGCCAATCGGGAAAGAATACATGAAAAATACCTCTCTTTTTTTCGGATTTTAAGCCTCAAAGCGGCTTTTTTGCAAAATCTATTGATTTCTTTACGAATCCATTATATAATAGATTCAGACAAAAAACAAGGTCTGTTTTTATCATTTTTTAACACAATATTGCTATTTTTACAGAGGAAAAAAGCTATGTCCAAGAATACGGAACACAAAGCGGACATGCTGTATGAGCCGCATATTTTACCCGATCCGCAGATTCCTTTCATCTTTCATATGGATACCCGGCGTTACGGCAACCGCGATCTGCCCAACTGGCATACCAACTTAGAGCTGCTGTTTGCCACCAAAGGACGCGGCATTGCGTGCTTGGACTCCATCGATTATCCTTTTGCGGAAAATGAGATTGTGGTGGTCAACTCCCATGTTCTGCATGCCACCTATGCCGAGACGGGGACATTTGTGTATGATTGCCTGATTATCGACCACAATTTTTGCAAAGAATGCGGCATTGATACGGATAATCTGATTTTTGAAACGGTCGTGCGGGACGAGGCGTTAGCGGAATGCTGCAAAAATGTACGACGGGCGTATGCTGATGCGAGCGTCTGCCGGGCGGCAAAGATCCGGCGTGCGGTATTGGATGTACTCATCACATTAAGAGAAGCACACACGTTACGGGGGCGCGACAAGGATTTTCCGAAAGATATCGGTGCAGAGCGTGTAAAAGACGCGATGATCTACATACGGCAGAATCTGCGTGAGCCGCTTTCCTTGGCGGACATTGCCGCGCATGCCGGGATCAGCAAGTATTATTTTGCGCGCGAATTCAAGCGAGTGACCGGTCAGACGGCGGTGGAATATATCAATATTGCACGCTGCAAGGAGGCAAAGCGGCGCATCCGCGAGGGGGCGTCGGTATCCGAGGCGGCGCAGACGTATGGGTTCGAGAACCTATCGTATTTCACGCGGACATACAAGAAGTACATTGGCGAATTGCCGTCGAAAAAGGCGGCTGTGCCGCCTGCCGATTCTCACGCGCCAGCGTGAGTTTGCCGCCCCGTGAGGGGCGGCTGGGGGCCGTTGTTACTTTTCGGAAAAGTAACAAAAGGGGTAGCTTGGGAGGCTTGACTTTTTTCGAAAAGTCCGGAAAGAGGCTCTTAGGGAAACTTTTCTTTTCTCGAAAAGTTGCCAAAAGGACGGTTTTAATGTTACTTTTTCGCTTGTACGAAAAAGTAACCAAAAGAGACGTTTTTACGTTCTTTTTGCTTCTGCAAAAAGAACCAAAAAGCAGCCGGGACTTCGTCCTGCGACCTCGGTTCAAAATTCTGAGCGGTGGATTACTTGCTAAATCGCAAGCTCTGCGACTATCAAGATGTTTTTGCGAAAATTTGTAACCTTGTGCAATATAGCTCGGAGTATTTTGAACCGGTGCGAGACGGTGGTTTTACTGCGGAAGGATTCACGATTTTTTATAAAAAGGCAAGCTTTGATTTGGGCGGACAGTAGGTTATGTGTTTCAGAAAATGGGAAAGTTTGGTGGGCATCTGTTTTTGAGAGAACAGGACGTTATTATTTAGAAAAACGGATAGTTTGAGGTAAAAATGCAAAAATTCCTGTTATCCGCACACGAAAACATTTTGGAAAAATCTCAAACTTTCCACCAGCCCACATCCCTTTTGTGTCATGCCATGATTTTGCTCCAACTTTTCCACTCAACCTACTCTAATTTCCCTTTTCCGCCGCAACAAAGATAACGTGCAACTTTCCTTTTCATCGACCGTTTGCGGCGGCAAGCACGCGCTACAACTTCAATTTCCCGCAAAACCCGATTTTGCGTCTAATCTACGGTTTCCCTTTCGCACCGGTTCAAAGCCTGAAAGCTGTTTCAGACGCTGAAAGCTACAAATTCTATCAAAAACATTCCTGTACAGAGCTTTGAACCGAGGTCGCAGGGCGTTAGCCCCGGCTGCTTTTTGGTTCTTTTTGCAGAAGCAAAAAGAACGTAAAAACGTCCCTTTTATGCTTTTCGTAAAACGAAAAGCACTCTTTCCGGGCTTTCCGGAAAAGAAAGGCAATTCCAAACTGCCTCTTTGGTTACTTTCGCAAAAGTAACCAAGGCTCCCAGCCGCCTCTCGCGGGACTGCCACTCACGCTTCGCGTGAGAATAGGAAAAGCCGCACGGCGCATAAAACGCACCGTGCGGCTTAAAATTCAAATCTTTTTGTGCGGCTTTTTTATATAAGCCGCGTTTTCCTTACGGACAAGGACCCGGAAAGTTACTTGATGACTCTTATCCGCGTGATGTTTTCCAGTCCCTTGATTTTTTTCACTGCTTCTTCGGGCAGATCGCCGTTGACTTCAATAAGCGTGTAAGCGTTGTCTTTCTTGGAGCAGTTGATCATGTTGGCAATGTTGATCTTGTTGTCCGACAGAACCGTCGAAATCTGAGCAACCATGGCCGGAACGTTCTTGTGGAACACGCACAGTCTTGCATCGCCGGTGTGGGGAATGACCGCTTCCGGGAAGTTGACGCTGTTCTTGATGTTGCCGCTTTCAAGGTAATCGATCAACTCCGTCGCCGCCATGACCGCACAGTTGTCCTCCGATTCCGGCGTGGACGCGCCAAGATGCGGAATGGTGACAATGCCCGGTACGCCTAAAACTTCTGCTGTCGGGAAATCGGTCACATAGCTTGCTACTTTGCCGCTTTCAAGCGCCTTTTTCACTGCATCGGCATTCACAAGATCAGCTCTGGCAAGATTCAGCAGACGTACACCGTCTTTCATGCAGGAGATCGAGGTCTCGTTGATCATACCCTTGGTTTCGGGCGTGGACGGAACATGAATCGAAATATAGTCGCAGTTTTCATAAATAGCGGCAAGCGTTTTGGCACGGTTGACCGATTTGGAAAGCGACCAGGCGGCATCGACCGTGATGTACGGGTCATAGCCGTAGACTTTCATGCCGAGATGCGTTGCGGCGTTGGCAAGCTGTGCACCGATTGCACCAAGTCCGATAATACCGAGCGTTTTTCCGGCAATTTCCGGTCCGACAAACGCGCTCTTTCCCTTTTCGACCGCCTTGGCTACATCTTCATTTCCAGCAAGCGTCTGTGCCCAGTTGATACCGTCCACAATTTTGCGCGATGCAAGAAGAAGGGCCGCCACAGCTAATTCCTTTACCGCGTTGGCATTGGCGCCGGGCGTGTTGAATACGACAATCCCCTTTTCGGAGCACTTGTCGATCGGAATGTTGTTGACGCCGGCGCCGGCGCGTGCGATGGCAAGTAATTCATCGCCGAACGTCATATCGTGCATGGCGGCCGAACGAACCATAATCGCATCGGGATTTTCCACATTTTCGCCGACGTTGTAGCGCTTGTCGTCAAAGAGCGACGTGCCGCATGCAGCAATTTTATTCAATAATTTGATATTTGTCATGATATGTACCTATCCTTTTTAAGAAACGGTTTATTTCAGATTCTCCGCTTCAAATTTCTTCATGAATTCTACGAGTTTTTCTACACCCTCATACGGCATAGCGTTATAGATGGACGCACGCATACCGCCGACGCTTCTGTGGCCTTTGAGGTTGGAAAGTCCGTTTTCAGCGGCCTCTTTGCAGAACTTCTTGTCAAGCTCTGCATCGCCGGTGACAAAGCAAGCGTTCATCATGGAACGGTATTTCTTTTCGGCGGTCGGTTTGAAGAGTTTGGAAGAATCAAGATAATCGTAGAGAAGCTTTGCTTTCTTTTCGTTTCTCTCTTTCATAGCGGTAAGTCCGCCGTTTTTAAGCGCCCACTTGTAGACAAGGCCTGCAATATATATGGTGTAGCAGGGCGGCGTGTTGTACATGGAATCGTTGTCTGCCATAACCTTATAGTCGAGCATGGTAGGCGTTTCGGGACGGGCAAAGCCAAGTAAATCCTCGCGGATAATGACAACAGTAAGACCGGCAGGAGCCATGTTCTTTTGAGCGCCGGCGTAGATCACACCGAACTTGGTCACATCGACCGGTTCACTGGTGATGCAGGACGACATATCGGCCACAAGCACCTTGTCGCCCACGTTCGGAACTTCGGGATATTTCGTGCCGAAGATCGTGTTGTTGTAGCAGACGTGAACATAGTCGGCATCGGGACGAACCATATCCGGCGTAATTTCCGGAATATAGGAGAAAGTTCTGTCCTCGGAGGAAGCGATGCATTTCGCGTCGCCGTACTTTTGGGCTTCCTTGAAGGCTTTCTTGGAGAACTGACCGGATACGACATAATCAGCCTTGCCGGTTTTCATAAGGTTGAGCGGAACGGCGGCAAATTGGGTGGAAGCGCCGCCCTGTAAAAAGAGAACCTTGTAGTTGTCCGGAATGTTCATGAGTGTGCGGAAATCTGCCTCGGTTTGCTTGATGATAGCATCATAAACGGGAGATCGATGGCTCATCTCCATAACTGACATTCCTGAACCGTTGTAATCAGTCATTTCAGATGCCGCCTGTTCGAGAACTTCGAGCGGGAGCATGGACGGACCTGCGGAAAAATTGTAAATTCTGCTCATGTGCGCGTAACCTCCGTGTTTATGAAGATAAAAATAATAAAATTTCCGCCGTGACGCATTCGTTTCGACGGATAATTTATTATACAACCATTGTGGCGGCTTGTCAATAAAAATATGCGATTTTACAGGGGGATATTTGAATTTCTGTTGGATTTATCATTTTTTTGCATATTACAACCGGATTCTTATGCAAATTTTCATCTTGTTTTCGCAAAAAAGCGGCGAATGAAGTGCGCCGCCTTGACGGCAAGATACGAAACCCCGATCCAAAGAAAGAAAAACAGCGGACAAATCTGTCCCCATAGGTTGAGCGCACGGTCGGAATAATCCCATACATTCCATTTTAAGATCAGATTGAATACCACACCGAAAATAAGTTCCACAGCGGTGATCAGATAGGCATAGATCACGCACCTCGTAAACACGGCATAGTCTCCTAACCGTTTTTCTCCCTCATAGATTAGAAAAAAACAGATTCCTCCGGCCAAAAACATCGTAAAATGGCTGTGACCGCGCCAAAAAAGCTCCATAAACAAATATGCAAACGCACCGAAAGCAAAAACCGTGCCGCTTTCCGCGGCATTCCGAACGAATCGTGTGTGTGAAAGTTTTACAGGATTTCGCATAATTTCCTCTTACATATAAATTTTCCGCAGGCAAAAGCCGCAGAATTATGTAAAAGGTGAGTTTTATGCAGAAACCGGAAAACTATTTATTTTTCGCCGCTTGAAGAATCAGGCGTGCAAATCCCGTGCCGAACAATTTTGCCGCGCGTTCGGCCTGTTCGCGGCTGTTGGCAAACGCACCGCATTCCAAAAGAAGATAACCGTTTGAAAGCTGTTGGTTGAAGCTTGCCGAACGAAGATTGATATGCCGGAACATTCCGGGATAGTCGGCGAAAAGCTGCTTTTCAACATGCAGTGCCAGAGACAGGTTGTCACTCCAATTCGGATGCGAAGCGCCGGCGGCATTGGTGCCTACGACAAGCATGAGCTGTGCCGCGTCTTCCCCGGCAAAGGAAAACAGGGGCGCGGTAGCGGAACCGTCCGGGGAAGAGATCGAATCGCGGTGCAGATCGATTACAAAGCGAATGGACGGATATTGTTCCAAATACGATTTCACAAGCGCCGCTGAGGTTTTATAGGCGCGGACAAACGAGTCTTTATCGCACATGGTCGTGTCATGTATGGTGGAAATGCCGAAATCGTTCAACACCTCGGCAAGAGAAGTGCCGACGCTCACGACATTCTGGGAAATGTCCTCGTTCCGCACCGGCTGAGACGCGTCATAATAGCCGTCTGTTGCGCATTCATTGTAGCACTCTGTGCCGTGGGTGTGTACGATGAGAACAAGGGGATTTCCGTCAAGCGACAAATCTTGGAGCGCGCCGGGCGTCATCTGCATGAGCGACTGTACGTCCGGGGTGTACCGCGTTTCATTGGAAAGGGAACACAGATCTTTGGCGCGCAGATCGCTTTTTATCACCGGATACAAAACGGCGGAATCCGAACCGATTTTTCCGTTTTCGGTTGTCTGCACCGGTACGGACGTATCGGAACTGTCCGAAAGAGGCGTGGTTTCGGAGGAATCATCCGGGAGGGAACCGGCATGTGCGGCAAGGTAATCCACAGAATCGGCGGAGGGCAAGGGAGACGTTTCGTATTTTCGATAAAAGGTTTCCGTTTTGTCCGAGGCGGAAGATTCCGCTTTCACCGCATTGGCAACGCTTTCGTAAGTGTCCGAGATAGGCGTATCGGGAATCCGTCCGGACGCGGCCGCGCTGACGGCAATCATGACGCGGCAGAGCTTGCGGTCAGTCACCGTACAGCCGAACAAAAAGGATATCATGCACAAAGCCGCCAAAAGTGCAAATTTGCCGGAAAGCGGCAGGAATCTTTCAAAAAGGGTGTGTTCTTGCGAAGAATGGGAAAAAGCGGATCTGGTGTTTTCGGAAAAACGGACGTTTTTGATGTCGGATTCCGGTTCGGTCATGACGATTTCTGGTTTATGAATCGGCATTTCCGGCATTTCGGCGGTTTTGGCAAAGCTGTTTTCCGTCTTGTCCGGCGTTTGTTTTGCAGGAGCGGTACTTCTTTTGGCGTTGAAAACGAAGGTTTTTTCATAAGAAGCGAGGCTTTGAGACGAACCCGACGGTTTAGCCGGTGTTTTTCTTTTTTCGGAATTTTGGGTGGTTGTCGGAACGGTCACCTTGGTATAGATCATGTGCCCTCCTCCTTGCAGTCATTTACTTTAACATGTAATAGTATATTACAGGGAAAAATAAAATATGCACCGGTATTTACCGGTGCATGGGCGTGTCGCAAAACTGCGTTTTACGACACGGAAACAGATTCGTACGCTCGCGCCACATGCCAAAAAGCTCCGCTTTT
>CAKSOW010000045.1 GCA_934479825.1 uncultured Eubacteriales bacterium | reverse complement strand
AAATACTTGCCGGGGGTAACATAGTTCGTATTTGCGTTATACGGCGTCTTATCGGAGTTGGTGTAGATGTTCGATACCGAAAGCACGATTTTTCCGCCGGTGAATGCCGCGCCCGTCACAGTCGAAAAAGAATCGGCGTTCATGACGTTCATCAGCGTTACTTTGAGACCGCTTTCCGCGTCGATTACCGCTTTGAGCTTGGCATATTCCGCGCTGTCCCCGTCCAGCGTGTACGTGCCTGTGCCGCCGTGTACGCCCGTGTACGCTAATATCCGGTAACCCCTTGTGCCGACCTCGTTCTTCGAGCCTGAGACGAAGCCTGCGGCGTGTTTGGTGTTGCCGTTTCCGAAGTTTCCCGATACAAACGGGTTTAGTTCGGTTTTGCTGTATGCTCCGACTTGCTCGGCGGTAACTTGATGAGGATTCGACTGGTTAACATAATGTTCGTTTGCCTCTTGCTCAATCGATTCAACGCTTTCCATGGCTTGCGTATACCGGTCGCCCAGTGCGGTGATCTCCCCATATTTTTCCGTCACATCCCCATGAAGTGCATCCATAGAAGCAAGCGCTTTTTCAACACGTGCTTCAATCTGTTCAAATTCCGTAAGTGTGGCTTTGTCGGAAGCGTCCTTTACGGCATGAACCGAATCCCCGGCGGTAAATTCCATTTTTTCGCTGTGCCAGACATGAGTGCCGTCTTGGTCAAAAGCGCGTAATTGTGCAACGATCACACCTCCGGTACCCAATACATCTTGTGTGATATCCCATTGCAAAAGCTTTCCGGTCGGGAAAGTTTCGCCGTTTTTGGATAAACCGAATGCAATGAGGGACGCCACACCCTCGGCAAGGGGAGTAAGAGAAACGATATCGGAAGAATTTTCGATATCGAGTTTAAAAGTAAAATCTTTGATGGTTGAATCAACAATATAGATAAGACGTTTTTCGACCAAATGGTCTTTTTCAAAGCCGATATGCCGTTCAGACTGCGGAATTTGAGCGGAACGGTCTTTGTTTATTATGATCATAATTGTGTTCCTTTCAGTTTTATAAAATTTGCCGTGGGAAAAATTTTCCATCACGGCAAACAGGACGCTTTCCGGATCGTCCGACATGATTATAGCACATTTGTTCGATAAATTCAATCAAATAATGTAAACATCTGTTCGGAAAGGCTTTTTGGGTGAGCCCAAGCCCCGACAAGGCGGCTTGCCGCCTACCGATACTCACGCTTACGCGTGAGTTAGCCGCCCCGGCAGGGGCGGCCGGGGGAGCCGCGTTACTTTTTGCGAAAAGTAAGAAAAGGGGCTGTTTGGGAGGGCGTTTCTTTTCCGGAAAAGCCCGAAAAGAGCACTTTTCGTTTCGCGAAAAGCCTGAAAAGAAATGTTTTTGTATTACTTTTCGCTTCTGCGAAAAGTAAGCAAAAGGGGACGTTTTTACGTTCTTTTTGCTTCTGCAAAAAGAACCAAAAAGCAGACCGAGGGCTGCGGCCCTCTGGACTCCCAGGGAACGGTTCAAAGCAGTGTATCGGCATGCTTTTATAGAAATTGAAGTGGTTCGTGTCTAAAATAGCTTTTAGGCTTTGAACCGGTGCGAGACGCAAACTTTCATCAAACGCAGAATCGGGTTTTGCGGAGAATTGAAGTTGCAGTGCGGGCTTGACGCCGCAAGCCATTGTTTAAAAGAAAAGTTGCACGTTATATTGGGTGCGGCGAAAAAGGGAAATTGGTGTGGTTGAGTAGAAAGCTTGGGGTAAAACAGGACTTGACCTTACACGAAAGTGGGGAGACCGGCGGTGATTTTGTGATGTATTCAAATGTTTTTGTGCAGGAAAATGGATTTTTACTCCCTCATAAACCATTTTGTATTCTCAAAAAATAACTGCTGTCCGCTACAAAACAACATTCCACCAAACTTACTCTTTTTTACAAGCTTGTCAATCTGTTGTTCCCAAAAACAACCTCCTGCCCAACTTCCCCTTTTCATGAAACACATAACCTGCTGTGTACCCAAATCGGAGCTTTTCTTTTTATAAATACCTACAAATCCTTACGCAGTAAAACTCGCGTCTCGCACCGGTTCAAAATATTTCCGAGCTGTATGGCACAAGGTTGCAAATTCTCGTAAAAATTCTTGATAGCACATAGCTTGCAACTTAATCAAAAAAATCCACTGCTCGGAATTTTGAACCGTTCCTCGGAGGCCAGAGGGCCGCGGCCCTCGGTCTGCTTTTGGTTACTTTTCGCAGAGGCGAAAAGTAACGTAAAAAACGTCTCTTACTTGCTTTTCGAGGACCGAAAAGCACTCTTTTCCAGACTTTTCGGGAAAAGTCAAACTCCCCCAAGAGCCCCTTGCTGTTTTTCCCCGGAAAAACAGCAAAGTCCCTGTGAGATACCTCACAGGGACTTTGCAAAAAGGAGAGATGCGCGCTTGATGATGCGCTTTATGGACTGTCCGGAAAAGGAGAAATCCGGACTTGCTTGTTTGGATTTTCTGCGCGTCGTCCGATGACCGGATTACTTGCAGACTTCGATGATTTTTTCTACAAATTCCGTCGGCTCGTATCCCTCGGCTGCTTTAACGGCAAGAGCCGCTTCATAAAGCGACATGTGCTTGATCTCCCCGTAGAAAGTGTTGCCGCCGAAACTCATGTAAGCACGGATATAAATCTGTTCCGTGTAGTTTTCCTTGGATTCCGGAATGCCGACAAGAACGGCCGTAAAGGCGGCATAAGCGCCGGCTTCGGGATCCTGCGATAACTTGTCAAGCATAACGGTTCCGTCTGCTTTCTTGTAGGCAATGCCCGAAACGAGGGAAGATGAGTCGTCACCCAACATTTCAAACGAGAAATCCGACTCCATTTCCAACGTGTCGTAAACTGCGCCGCGCGTAACAAGGAAACCAAGTTCAGCTGTATCGTATTGGGTCAATGAGTTGTGAACGGTTGCTTTGAAACGCATACCCTGAACGCCTGCGGTGCGGATAGAAACGGTGTCGAGAATCTCCGGCGTTTCCAGTTCAGCCCAGACGGCATACAGCGTTTCATCTTTGATAGTGAGATAATTATTGTATTTGGTGGAAATCATCTTTCCTCCGTCGGTGCGCGACCAACCGACAAAACGGTAACCGGTCGTATAGGACGTCGGAACGATGCTGTTAAGATCAATGGTGTTTTCGCCGGTGCTTTCGTTTTCCCAAAGCTTCTTGGTGATCGGCTTCGGCATGGTCACGGTGCCGGGATGAAGTCCGGTCGTGGAGTTTGCAAACGTAATCGTTACGTTCTTGTCTGCATCATTGGAATCGGCCGGAGCATACCAATAGTAGAAATTGTCGAGATAAATCGTATAGTTGCCGTCCCGGCTTTCAAAGAAATAGCCGAAAACGTTCTTGCCGGTGGAAGAGCCCTGAATGGTGCGCTCCCAAGCGGTGTTGCGCGGAGCTTCTTTCGGAATGAGCGGAAGCTGGCTTCCGGTGTGGTCATTTCCGGCATAAGCATGTAATCTTGAACCGTCTTCGCTGTCGTAGCGATAGTCAAAGCTGACGTATTCCGGGCAGTCAAGAGCGGAAGAACCGCGGTTTTTCAACGCAAAACCGGCATATTGGTTGCCCGCGAGCTTTAAGACCTTGCTGTTTGTGGTCTCATCGAGAACGACTGTTGCGGAGAAGTTCCCAACGCCGAACTGATTGAGCTGTAAGAACGAAAGGTCGTCGTTTGTCAATTCTGTACCAACCTCAAACCGCTCAAAGTCTTCAAATTCTGCGGCCGGCTTTGCTTTTTTCCAGATAGCATAGAACGTGAAATCGCCGGGCACTTTAAAATCGGAATAGTGGCAGTCTTTGATCTTCGTGCCGCCGTCGGAGGCCGACCAACCGGCAAATTCGTATCCTGCCGGAACGGTAGCCGGTACAAAAGAATTCAGATTGACGGTTACTTGCACCCATTGGCCGTTATAGAAGTTGTACCAGGCGTAACGGGTGATATCGGCCGGCATTTCAGCATCCGCACTGCCGGTGGAATTCTTGAAAGAAACGGTTTTCTTGACCTGGCTCGTGTGGGCCGGTTCAGCTCCGTCATCGATCTTTGTGGAGAACGACCATACAGCAAGGTCATCGAGATAGACAACGCCCTCTTCGCCGGCCGAGTTGAAACCGAAGCCTAAGCAAGGACTCTTTACATAGCTGTGACCGCGGTGCTGTGTCCATTCGGTGACGGCGGAATTCGTCAAAGCGCCGCCTGAATCCCAGTTGCCGGTGTTATTGCTGGTACTGCCGCCCACGCGCATGGTTCCCTTTTTTTCATAGGCGGCTTCGTTGAGGCCTTTGCAGCCGGTTGCAGCCGGGAACTTGTAGTTGAAAGACATGACGGCGTAATGCTGTTCATCGTTTTCAAACCAAACGCCGAAAGCGTTGTAGGTGTTTCCGGTGACTTTTAAATAACGGTTGCCGTTTTCTTCTTCACAGATTTCAAATGAACAGCCTGCGCCGAGAACACCCCAGCCCTGATTGGCAAAATCGACGATCTTGGCACCCTCTGTACCGGTAAGCATGCTGGCAATCGCGCCGCTGTCGTATGTGCCGACCGGGAGATGGTCAAAATCCTGATAAAATAACAATTCCGACGTAACTTCCGTAAGAGCCGCTTTGCCGTCAGCCAAGGTGGGTTCTGCCGGAGTTTCGACTGTTTCCGGTGTGAACGCGAATACGCTCATACACAAAAACGCCGCCGCTAAAAGGGTTGCTAAAACTGTGCGTGTGTGTTTCATGGGTGGTCACTCCTTTTAAAATTTTTATCTATGCACAAATCCCTAAGATTTCCAGGACTTGTGCTTACATAAAAATTATAGCAAATTCATGAGAGGAAAAGCAAGACAAAAATTGCCGGAATGTAGACAATTTCTTCCATTCCGGCAGCTTTTTTGTGCAAATTGACCGACTTTGCGCTTTTTAATTTATCTTTTGAACGGTTCTCCCGTGGTGAGATACCGCTGTATTTCTTTGATATCCACTTTGTCATATGCCACATGGCGAAGAACGGCCATAGCTGCTACGGCGCCCGCGCCCTCGCCCATGCCGACGCAGATCGGCATGACGCGGAAATTCGAGTGCGCGATGTGCGTTCCGGAAATGTTGCGGCCGCAGAGCAAAAGCCCTCCGACCTGTTTCGGCAGAAAACAGCCGAGAGGAATGGTGTAACCGGCTGATTGGGTAAACTCTGCCTGTACGCCGTGCTTATCAAGACCGGCACCGTCGAGATTGTGTATGTCAAAATTGAAATATGCGTCGCGCACGATCCAGTCGTCAAACACCCTTGCTTGCAGAATATCTTCTTCGGTCAGTGTGTAACGTCCCTCAAAATGCCGTGTTTCGCGGATTCCGATCAACGACGCTGTTGCGATGAGATAGCATTTTTCGTAGCCTGGCACATAGGCGCGCAGGAATTGGATAATTGCGTCAATCTGACCGCGGCAGGCAAGCTCCGCTTTTACCAGATCTGCATTTTTTGTGCCGTCAATGCCGGTAACGTTGGTCATATTGCAGGTGACGATTCCGGGGAGCGTCGAACGGTATAACAGCACATGCCCGGCAGGACTTGGCAGATGTTCTTTGGCCAATGCCTGCAATTCGCCCTTTTCGGTCTGATAGGTGCTTTCAAACGAACCGAGAAAGACCGCGCGTTGCATATCCACGCCGCCGATTTTGAACATGAGAGTCGCCGGCTGCATTTTGCCGTCGCCGCGCCCTAACACAAACGGTACGCCGGCTTTGGCGGCCATGTCGCCGTCGCCGCTGGCGTCAATGACCGTGTGCGCCAAAATAGCCGTGCGTCCCTCTTTGTTTTCGACGATAACGCCTTTTACCTGTCCGTTTTCGAGAATTACATCGCTGGCAAGCGTGTATAAATAAATCTGCACGCCCTCGTCAGATAACATCTTCAAAAACTGGTATTTCAGTTTTTCCGGGTCGATTTCGATAACGATTTTTCCGTGCAGCTCTCCTTCGTTGAGAGCCGCGCTGTCAGCCAGAATTTTGTGATATAACCGACTGCCGCAGGAGCCGGTCCAATGGCTCATCATGCCGCTTGTCGCAATACCGCCCAACGCGCCGAGACTTTCCACAAGAATCGTTTTGGCACCGAGATGTGCCGCCGTGTAGGCCGCCGCTACTCCGGCCGGTCCCGAACCGACGACAAGTACATCGGTCTTGACAACGGGTAATTCGCGCGGCTTTTCCGTATAGGTCATGAAATTTCCTCCTTGTTTTCTCTTGACTGTATGCTCATTATAGGCTATAATAAGAAAACAAACCTTAACAATCGGGCAAGCAGAAACGAATATCGGGCAATTCCGGAGGAGAAACGTATGAAACCTGTCACCGAAGCCATCGCCGACTACATTTTATATTTGAAAAACGAGAAAAAGCTGTATGTTACGATTCATTCCCACGGCGACGAACTGACGCACCTGACCGGACTTCTTGCACCGTTCAATATCCATTCCAACCCGTATTGCGTTCTTGTAAAATCCTATCCCGAACAGTGGAATGAGTGCATCCGGCATCAGAAAAAGATTTTTGAGCATATCCGAGCTTATGGTGACGAGATCTTTTTCGGCTCTTGCTATGCAGGGGTGGGCGAGTACATTGTGCCGGTCTGCGAAAACGGCGAGATCTACGGTTTTATCAGTGTCGGCGGTTATGCCGGAAATCTGCATAAAGCCAAAAGCGCGGCGCTTACGTATCAGATGTCTTATGCATCGCTCAAAGAGCACTTTGAAACCTATCTTTCGGAACAGATTCCAGACTATTCTGAAATTTCGGCTTTGCTTTTGCCGCTTCGGTATATGATGGTGGCCGCCTATCATGAAAAACCGGTCACTTGTGCGTCGGCTCATGAGCTTGTTGCCGCATCGGCGCTTACCTATCTGCACCGGAATTTTGCGTCGGCGCTGACGCTTGACGGCGTCGCGGCTTATTGCGGCTGTTCGCGGCGCACTTTAAGCGCGGTGTTTGCCGCTAAAACGGGTTTTACCGTGCAGAAGTACATAGAAAAACTGCGCATGGAAAAAGCGCGGTCTCTTTTGGGAGAAACCGCGCTGTCTGTGACGGAAATTGCCTTTTTGTGCGGCTATTCCGATGCAAACTATTTTTCTTCGCGCTTTTCAAAATATTTCGGCATGCCGCCGAGCCGCTTTTTGCATACTGACACCGGGTTATCGGATGAAATTCGTCCGTAAAAACGCCTCGCGTTCCGGTATGGTTATTCCGGCTTTTCTGCCGGATTCGATGCAGGACAGCAAATACGCCATGTTGTCCGCCAAAGTCCGCAGGGTCTGCAAGCCCTCTTCGTCTTTCAGAACTTCCTCTGCGGTATTGCCGTGTACCTGATTCCAGTATTGCGATGAAACCACCGGCATATTTGAGATTTGAAAATACTTGTTGATACTCTCAAAAGCCGCCGACGCGCCGCCTCTGCGGCAGCTGACTACGGTTGCTGCCGGTTTGTTCTGCAAAAAGCGGCTGGCCGAATAAAATAACCGGTCCATGAACGAGACTAATTGCCCGGATGGACCTGCATAATAGACCGGCGTGCCGAAAACAAAGCCGTCAGCCGTTTCGCACTTCGCGGCGAATTCATTGACTAAGTCGTTTTTGAAGCATCGTCCGGTTTTCCGACAGGCGCCGCAGGCGATGCATCCCGAAACCGGCGTGGTGCCGAATTGGAAAATTTAGGTTTCAATACCATGCGTTTTCAAACGTTCCGCCATGTGGTCAAGAGCTGTGAAAACACAGCCTTTTTCGTGCGGACTGCTGTTGACAAGAAGAACTTTCATGATTTTTTCTACCTTTCTATTATAAAGTCGGTTATGAGACGGATACGGAACGCGTTTTTTGGTGCGCTTACCGCATTCTATGAAAGAAAAAACGTTCTTATGCGGCAGGACGGCGCAGGTTATCCTGTTTTCAGATATTTTATCCTGATTTTTTGACTTTTTTGAGAGTTGGATGAAAATTTTTGATGTAAGGCCGAAAAAACGCTTGAAAAGCGCTTTTTCAGGCTGTAAGACGTTTTTTTTAAAAAATGCAGAAAATAATGAAAAAGGATTGACTTTTTTTGTGAGATGTGCTATTATTATTCTGTAACTAAAAGTATTGCATTGGGAAATCTGACTTTTGGGGGTGTTATATGAAACGACTTGCCGCAGTAAGACGCGTCAGTCTGCTTCTTATTTCGGTCATGATTCTGGTAACCGGAATCTCCTTTGGCGTGTGCGCCGGCGAAACAGGCGAAAAAACGCCGCTTATCCTCATCGAGTCCGGTTTGCCCGATGAAAACGGCTTTTTCGATGTGACGGTGAGCGCGGAAAACCTGGAATTTCTGGTTTCCGAAATCGCGCTTCGCTACGACGCGAAAATCACAGTCCCGGTCGATACGGACTCCGGCGAGCCTGCGGAAAAATTTTCCGATTTTGCCGATTCCACCGATTTTGAAGGTGTTTCGCGTATCGGCGAAAAACTGGATACCGAAAAAGGCTATTTCCTCTTTACGCTGTTTGCCAATCCAGGCGCGAAAAGCGATCATGTCTGGGACGCAATGGTTCATTTCGGCGAGAAAACGGAGCTTTACCGTTTCCGTTTCAAAAAAATTGCCGAGGGCGAAATCTCATTTTCCCTTGCCAGCGCCTATGACGGCGGTGTTTACGATCCGTTCTTCCCGGACGGAGCCGTCGTGACATCTGCAACCGAAAAACGCCATGTCAGCGACCTTGTTATCCGCACACCCGGCATGGACGGCAAACCGGCGAATGAAAAGAAACAGCAGACCGTCTACTATTATTATTCCGAATTATACCCGAAAAACTTTACCAAAGAACAGAGACTTGCCGGAACGGTCTATTTGGTGAAAGGCGATTATGCGGCAGCCGTAAACGGCGCGCTTGCCGCTATTGACCCGAATAACCGCGCCGTAAGGCCGTTTGATAAGAATGAACAAACGCTTTATCCGCTTCGTTTTGTCTGCGAAAGCTTGAAATGCACCGTGGAGTGGAACGAAGAAACGAAAACGGCGACTGTCACGCGTCCTGATGGCGGCGTTTCGACTGTCAGCACGACAGGGGAAAAAGCCGAAAACGATGCTGTGACGGAAAACGACGCACTTTGCGTGGAAAATGACCGTATCATGGTTTCTGAGTCCTTGCTCTGTAAGCTTTCCGATTCGCGTGTTTATCATGCCGATAACGGAACGGTGTTCTATACGGGCATTCCCGAATGGACGCCTGACCGAGAGGCGGAAAAGCAGGCGTTGGAGGCTATGCAGTACGTGCTCATGCCGTTCTTCCGCATGTTTCTTGACCTCTAAGGAATTTTGGCATTTAAGCCATTTTTACATCAATCGCGCAAAAATTATTCACATACAAAAGAAAGGGTGCAAAACATGAAGAAACTCACACTTTTCCTGTCTGTTCTCCTTGCTATGGCTGTATTTGCCTTTGCAGCGGGCGCAGAACCGGTGAATTACACGGCGAACGAAGACGGTTCGTTTGATGTGACCTATACCGGTACGGCGGGCGAGTATTACGCCTTGGTGATCGTGGAGGGCATTGCCGATGAGGGCGCCGCTCCTGTTATCACTTCCAGTTCCATTCAGTATATCGACCAGGTAACAGCCGGTGCAGACGGCACAGCCGCTTTTAACAAGATCCTGTTAAAGACCGACGGCGTGCAGGGCACGGTTTACCTCGGCGGCAGCGACCTTGCAGCTGCAAAGCTTCTCGGTTATGTCAATAAAACGAGCGATGAAAAGTTTACCGTCAGCGGTACGGTTACTTCGGAATCCGCTGTGGAAGCGAATGTAACCCTTACCAGCACGACCGATGAAACCAAAGTGTTCACGGTTACCACTGCCAGCGGCGAATATACCATAAGCGTTCCGGCAGATACCTATAAGTTTGTTGTTACCAAAAACGCTCATTTTTCCTACACGAAGAAAGCGCTTGAAGTAGCCGCAGATATCGTTAAGGATGTAACGCTTGTCGGCGGTGACGTAAACGCAGATAATACGATTGATATTATTGACCTCGGAAAGCTCTTGAACGCTTACAATTCGAGTAGCGATTTGTCAGCAGATATCAATGGCGACGGCGCAATTGACGTTATTGACCTTGGTAAGCTTTTAAACAACTACAACGCAGTTGCTACGGTTGAATAAGCACAGATAGAGAGGGTTATTATATGAAAAAAACATTTAAGCTGTTCTTGGCCATGGCTTTCTTGGTTGCTGCATTGGTACTTTCTGTTGCGGCTGTGGCAACCCCTAAAATTACGTTTTCTTTGACAACTGTTGAAGGTACTGACGGCGGTTATGATGTTGTTGTAAATGTAAATTCGCCCGATGGTAAGGTAAATGCTTTTCAGGCAATTGTTTCTTTCAACAATGAAATTCTTCTTCCGGCCGACTGCTCCGAGTACAAAGCGGTTGCTTTGGATACAGTTGTTGATGAACCGATATTCTTGGCAGAAACCAAATCTGGCAAAAAGACTTACACTTATGCACTTTCGGCTGATCCGATCTGGAAAACAAGCGGAAATAAGACAACTCTTACCGTTGACTGCTATACCACTGACGGTGACAAGTTTGATGCCAACGACCTCGACATTATGACGATTTCCTTTGTCTTTGCTGAGGGCAAAACTGCGAGCGATCTTACAGCTGATGATTTTACTGTTGACACGCTCTATATCGCAGACGGTGTAAACGGCGAATATGGTTACAACAAGACTGGTGCTCCCACTCCTGTTCTTTTTGAAAACAACGTCGTTCCTGCACCTGCTGAAAAGCTCACCGTTCCGGTAACAGTCGGCGACATCATCTACTTGCAGGATGACACCGTTGTCAAGGCTGAAACCACCGGCGACTTTGAACTTCCCAAGACCGACGACGGCTACGTTGTTGTCAACACCGGCTTCACTGCTCAGAAACTCTACAAAGTAGAGTCCGGTAAAGTTACCGAAGTGACCGAAAACGCTGACGGCGTTCTCGCAACCGAATCCGCTTCTCTCCGTAAGGATTCCACCGCTACCGGCCTTCGTTTCAAGTCCTCCTTTGCAACAGTCTTAAAGGGCTCTGTTAAGGAATACGGCTACCTCGTAACCGTTGAATCCGAATACAACGCACTTCCGACCGGTTACGTCCTCAATATGGATCTCGTTGCAGCCGGCAAGGCTAAGAAGGGTATTGCTTATGACGATACCACTGATATCTATTACGACGTTGACGGCACAAGAACGGTTGTTACCGCTGTCGCTACCAATATCCCGCTTACCAAGACCGCTGTTACCACGAACATCGCCGCTCGTCCGTACTATATCATGAACGACGGCACGGTCATCTACGGCGAGACGGTTAAGCGTCAGATTGCGGAAGTTGCTCAGAAGATCAAGGCTGAGGATAAGGCTACCTACGATAAGTATGCAGACTATATCGATGCGATCCTCGCACTCGTTGCCGATGACCCGAACTATGCGATCATCGACCTCGGTCCGCTCTTTTCCTAAACTTTAAATCTTAAATGGATTTGCAAAGGTGCGTTTCCCCGACAAAAAGGGAACGCACCTTTTTGCTTGTCTGTAAGTGTCAGTTTGTGCGAAATTTGTCATATTTACAAGATAATCTAAAAACTTTCAAAAATTAACGAAAAAAATATCGAAAAACTTATTTACAATATCCCAAAAACGTGATAAAATAATATTTGACACCGAATGCCCGTGCGTACTTTTGCAGTCACACGGTTCTTTGCGTGTCCTAAAAACGCTTTTCTCATAAAGATATAAAATTCAGGAGGAATCAAAATGTCGCAGAGAAAAAAACTATCGATGGACGGCAACACCGCCGCGGCGCACGTTGCCTATGCCTTTACGGAGGTTTCTGCCATTTATCCGATTACCCCTTCCAGCCCTATGGCGGAAGTGACGGATACCTGGTCCGCAACAGATAAGAATATCTTTGGCGAACCGGCAAGAAATATCTTCGGCGAACGCGTCAAGATCATGGAAATGGAATCCGAGGGCGGCGCTGCCGGTGCTGTTCACGGCTCTCTCGCTTCCGGTGCTCTTACCACTACTTACACCGCTTCTCAGGGCCTTTTACTGATGATCCCGAACATGTATAAGATCGCCGGCGAACTTCTTCCGAACGTTATCCACGTTTCGGCTCGCTGCGTTGCTTCGCATGCTCTTAACATCTTCGGCGACCATTCCGACATCTATGCATGCCGTCAGACCGGTTATGCAATGCTTGCCGAATCCAACCCTCAGGAAATCATGGATCTCGCGGCAGTTGCTCACCTTTCCACCATTAAGGGCAGAGTTCCGTTTATCAACTTCTTCGACGGTTTCCGTACATCTCACGAAATCCAGAAGATCGAAGTCTGGGACTATGCAGATCTGAAAGAAATGGTTGATATGGATGCTGTCAAGGCATTCAGAGAGCGTTCCCTCAATCCGGAAACTCCGGTTCTCAGAGGTTCTGCCGAAAACGGCGATATCTTCTTCCAGCACAGAGAAGCCTGCAACAAGTATTATGCAGCTCTTCCGGCTATCGTCGAAGAATATATGAATAAAGTCAATGCTAAGCTCGGCACGGACTATAAGCTCTTCAACTACTACGGCGCACCCGACGCTGACAGAGTTATCATTGCTATGGGTTCTGTCTGCGACGTTGCCGAAGAAGTCATCGATTACATGAACGCACACGGCGAAAAGGTCGGCCTTGTCAAGGTTCGTCTTTACAGACCGTTTGTTGCTGAAAAGCTCATTGAAGCTATTCCGAAAACGGCCAAGAAGATCGCTGTCCTTGACAGAACCAAGGAACCCGGCTCGCAGGGCGAACCTCTCTACTTGGATGTCGTTACCGCACTTGCAACGCATGGTATTACCACAAAGGTAGTCGGCGGCAGATACGGTCTCGGTTCCAAGGATACGCCTCCGGCAAGCATCTTCGCCGTTTATGAAAACCTCAAAGTGGATGAACCGAAGAACAGCTTCACCATTGGTATCGTCGATGACGTTACCCACCTTTCTCTTGAAGAAAAAGCTGCTCCCGATACCGCTCCGGCCGGTACGATCAGCTGCAAGTTCTGGGGCCTCGGCGGCGACGGTACGGTCGGTGCCAACAAGAACTCCATCAAGATCATCGGCGACCATACCGATAAGTATATCCAGGCATACTTCCAGTATGACTCCAAGAAGACCGGCGGCGTCACCATTTCGCACTTGCGTTTCGGCGATAAGCCCATTAAGTCTTCTTACTACATCACCAAGGCAGACTTCGTTGCATGTCATAACCCGTCCTACATTTTGAAGGGCTATAAGATCGTCAACGACGTAAAGCCGGGCGGTAAGTTCCTGCTTAACTGCCAGTGGACGCCGGAAGAAGTTGAAAAGCATCTCCCGAACGCCGTTAAGCATTACATTGCCAACAACAACATCGAGTTCTATACCGTAAACGCTATCGATAAGGCAGCTGAAATCGGTATGGGCAAGAGAACCAATACCATTCTTCAATCTGCATTCTTCGCACTTGCCAATATCATGCCGATCGATAAAGCGGTCGAATACATGAAATACATGGCTAAGAAGAGCTACCTCAAAAAGGGCGAAGCCGTTGTTGAAATGAACTATAAGGCAATCGACGCCGGCGTTGACGCAATTGTCAAGATCGATGTTCCGGAAAGCTGGAAGTCGCTTGATCCGGCAAGAGTTGAGCCGGAAATCACCGGTAAGCGTCCGGAGCTTGTCAAGTTCGTTAAGAACGTTGTTGTTCCGGTTGACGATATGCTCGGCGATACGCTCCCTGTATCCGCTTTTGAGGACTATGTAGACGGTACCTATCCGCAGGGCGCAGCCGCTTACGAAAAACGCGGCGTTGCAGTTCTCGTTCCGGAATGGAATGCTGAAAACTGCATTCAGTGTAACCAGTGCGCTTATGTTTGTCCGCATGCTACCATCCGTCCGTTCGCTCTCGATGAAAAAGAAGCCGCAGGCGCTCCTGCTGCCACCAAGTACACCGCTAAGATGACCGGTAAGGGATGCGAAGCTTATAAGTTTACCATGGCTGTTTCTCCGCTTGACTGTATGGGATGCGGCGTCTGCGTAGGCGTCTGCCCGACCAAGCCGGAAAAGAAAGCTCTTACCATGGTTCCCCAGGAATCACAGCTTGATCAGCAGCCGGTATTTGATTACATGGTTGCCAACGTTACCAAGAAAGAAACTCCGTTTGCGGAAAATTCCGTTAAGGGCAGCCAGTTCAACCAGCCGCTCCTCGAATTCTCCGGTTCTTGCGCAGGCTGTGCCGAAACGTCTTATGCAAGACTGATCACACAGCTCTTCGGCGAAAGAATGTACATTTCCAACGCTACGGGTTGTTCTTCTATCTGGGGCGGTTCCGCTCCGGCAACGCCGTATACCGTAAACCGCGATTCCGGCAGAGGCCCGGCTTGGGCAAACTCCTTGTTCGAGGATAACGCAGAACACGGTCTCGGTATCTACCTCGGTCAGAAGACCATCCGTGAGAGACTCATGGGCAAGGTAGAGGAAATGATGAACTCCGATAAGGCAAGCGACGCATTCAAGGCGGCTGCAAAGGCTTATCTTGATTCCAAGGACGACGGCAAGGCCAACACGGCGGCAACCGAAACTCTTATTGCTGAGCTTGAAAAAGCAGCGGCAGAGGGTTGCCCGACTGCGAAAGAAGTTCTCGCCGAAAAGCATTACCTCTCCAAGAAGTCCGTGTGGATCTTCGGCGGCGACGGTTGGGCTTATGATATCGGCTTCGGCGGTCTTGACCACGTTATCGCTTCCGGCGAGGATGTAAACATCATGGTATTCGATACCGAAGTTTACTCCAACACCGGCGGACAGGCATCCAAGGCCTCCAACATGGGTCAGGTTGCACAGTTCGCGGCAGCCGGTAAGGCGATCGGCAAGAAGAATCTTGCAGAAATCGCTATGAGCTACGGTTATGTTTATGTAGCACAGATCGCTATGGGCGCTGATATGAACCAGACCATCAAGGCAATGGCTGAGGCCGAAGCATACCATGGTCCGTCCATCATCATCGGCTATGCACCTTGCGAAATGCACGGTGTCAAGGGCGGCATGACCAACTGCCAGAAAGAAATGAAACGTGCCGTTGAGGCAGGTTACTGGCAGATGTTCCGCTACAATCCGGCTCTCAAAGCCGAGGGCAAGAATCCGCTTGTTATTGACAGCAAGGCTCCGACGGCAGACTACATCGAATTTATCGAAAGTGAAACCCGTTACAGCCGTCTGTTACAGCAGTTCCCGGATAGAGCCAAGGTTCTCTTCGGTGAAGCAAGCGACCTCGCCAAGGCCAAGTATGACAGACTTGTCAAGCTCAGCCACTTATATGACTAATTAGCGGCAAGCCCCCGTTTCTGAAAGAAACGGGGGCTTACTTTTTGGTTAATGAAAACCACTCGCTAAGCGAGTGGTTCGAAAAAGGCTTTTGCCGATGAGAAAGAAAACCTCCTGTGA
>CAKSOW010000044.1 GCA_934479825.1 uncultured Eubacteriales bacterium | reverse complement strand
CATGCCACATTTTTTACATCCAAAGTTTCTTTAATTTTTTTGATTTTATGGCTTGACTTTTATTAGCAGGTCTTATATGAAAAAGAACGACAAGCATTTGTATGCTTGCCGTTCGCTGGTGGAGACGGAGGGAGTCGAACCCTTGACCTTACGGATGCGAACCGTACGCTCTCCCAACTGAGCTACGCCCCCGTTATACACTTTGTAAAAGTGATATAAAACACATTTGCGGCACACAAAACCGGAATTGTTCCTTTCTGCATGCCGCAAACTGTGTCTATCCTTTTGGCCCGTCTTGCGGGACTCGAACCCACGGCCCTCAGAATCGGAATCTGATACTCTATCCAACTGAGCTAAAGACGGATGTCTGCTATATTTCTGTATGCTTTGGTGTGATTAAAACGCGATAGTCGCACAGGAAATCGCCCCGGTGTTACGTTGAACAAAAAAGGAAAATACTATTGAGCCCTAAGACATTTTGGGCGATTGGCGGAAATTTGACGCGTGCCGCAAACTTGGATTTTTTTCTCTTGCTTGCCGCGCGAAAATTGCACCGGCGCTTCGCCGGTCTCCTTGAAACATGGTCGTCTTTCTCACATCCGTTCGCAATACTCCCTGTTTCGGCGGTCTCCACGGGGACAAAACTTGCCAGTGGCAAGTTTTGTCCCCGTGGAGCGGATAACGGGAATCGAACCCGCCTCCTCAGCTTGGGAAGCTGATGTTCTACCGATGAACTATATCCGCATGACGTCTTATAGCACCTGTTACAGTAAAGAATCGCGCTTCCGTTGTCTAAGAAGCGCGATTCTTCTTGCAGCTACGCTGCTGGGGTGAGATATCGGGCTCGAACCGACGGCCTTCAGGGCCACAACCTGACGCTCTAACCAACTGAGCTAATCCCACCATATCTTACCGATTCTACATCGGCCTGCACGGTATAACGCGCATTATAAATTTGTGACCTGTGGTAAATGTGTATGCCTTATTTACTCGAAAACTTTGCTGCTTGTAAAGTTCTGTTCCGACGTGTCGTCGGTGGCGTGCCTGGAGGGACTCGAACCCCCGACCTACTGCTTAGAAGGCAGTTGCTCTATCCAGCTGAGCTACAGGCACATAGTGTGCATGCGCGGCATTTGTTTTCCCGGCATATCGCCGAATCATCCTGAAACAGAACCACCTTGCCCGCATTCGCTTGCAAAATTTCCTGTTTTAAGACGGTGGAGCGGGTGAAGGGAATCGAACCCTCGTAACCAGCTTGGAAGGCTGGAATTCTACCATTGAACTACACCCGCAAAAAAGCGCTTTTCCAATCGGCGCTTATATACTATACCATATTCACACCGTTTTGTCAAGAGATTTTTCAAAATTTTCCGCAATTTTCCTATATCGCGCCGCTTTTTTGCCACCGTCCGCTTATTTTTCTTTCCGGTCGCGAAACGTCTTGTCGAAACCGATCCGCGCGCTTTTCATCAAGGTCGCTATTGCCTCGTTTACCAGCGCACGCGTCGGCTCATCCAGACCGTTCAATGTCTTTATCATGGACTTGGCGGCCATATACCAGTTTTCGCTTAACTCTTTTACCGTCCGTACATGCGTCTCGGCAAAAATTGCATACACTGCGTCAATCACACGTTCCCTGTCTGCGGCGCTCGTCTGTGCTAACCAGTTTTTCAGCGTGTAATCCACCATTTTGCTGCCGCCGGTCACCGTATCCAGATATACAAACCGATTCCGCATGACCTCCCATGAGTACAGATCATGCTGCATAATGCCTACCTGCGTGCTGTGAACGATCGTATAGGCCTCCTCATGCCCCAAAAGCATGCCAACCACGGACGATTGCGGCACAAACGTGCGTGTGCGCTCGCAGATTTCCCGATAACCGTCCTTTTCCAAGACTGTCCGGTCAAAGCCGGGACCGTCGTAGTTGTATACCGCGCTTATGCGCTCTTTGACCGCCTTTTCGCAGAATGCCGCCGCATAGACCGCAAGATTTCCGCCTTTGGAGTGCCCTCCGACGCGAAACGTTCCTGTTTCGTGCCGTTTGGCCGCCTGATTCAAGTATTCCGTTGCTAAGACCTGTGACGGAACCGGGCAGACAAATCCCATATTGAAATCTTCTTTCCAGCCGACAAGCGTGTTGTCCGTGCCGCGAAAGGAAATGTAGCTTTCGTTTTCGTCAAGCTTGATACAGACAGCCGAAAATTGCGTCTGCGTTTTCTCATCGATCTCGTTGACAAAATCCGATACGACCATACCGCAGAAGCGCTCGTTGTCTTTCAACGCGTCAAGCAGCGGCACATCTCCCTCAATCAAGGCAATTTCTTTGATGTCCGGACGCAAAAGAAGTTTTCTTGCCGCATCGCCTACCGTGATTCCCTTTTTTGCCGCATCTTCCAGATATTCAAATGGCATATAGGAAAGCCGCGCCAAAATAACGCCGTCCACCTCATTGAACGGACTGCTCTGAAAGGAAAGATCTCCGCGCCAGGCGAGATACTCAAATACGGTATTTACGGAATTGGCCGCCATAAAAACATCTCCTTTGCCGGTATTCTCCGGTTTGCTTGACTGTTTGGGAGCGGAAAGCTCCGAAAGAAAATGAATCTTGCCGCACTCCGCTGCAGAGGACACAGGCAGAATGCGGCAAACGCTGTTTCTATTGCCGTTTAAGAAAGTCCCAACAGAAGGCCGAACTGCCAGAACAGCGCGGCAGTTTCCGCACGCGTCGGCGCGGCTTTCGGTGCAATAAGGGCTTCATAGCCATGGCTTTTATCGATATAGATAAACATGATGTGATGGTTAAAGCACCAATTCATGGGAGTAAGCGCATAATCCGAAATATCGGTCTTGTCGCGATAGGTCGATGCCGATAAGTCCCAACTGTCCTCGACGGTCATATCTAAGCCCTTTGTTTGAGCATAGCGGTAGAAAATAGTTGCAATCTGCTCGCGCGTGACCGTTTCATACGGCGAGAACGTCGTGTCGTCCGTTCCGTTGATAATGCCGTAAGAAGCCGCCCAATTGACGGCTTTTTTATACCAATCCTCGGTAAGGTCGGTGAATTTACCGGATTCCGGCGCTTCGGGCGAACCGGCCAGACGGTAAAACATGGTGGCAAACTGGGCGCGCGTAATGGTGGTATCCGGCTCAAAGGTGGTATCGCTTGTGCCGTTCATAATGCCGTGCGCAAGGCAGAATTCGATGCCGTCATGATTTTCGTCGCCAGGCGCGGCTTCAATATCCTTAAAACGTTTGACTGCACAGGAATCTCCCTTTTCACAAGGCTCTCTGTCGTCTGCCGCGGCAGTCGGTTCTCCTTTCGGAATAATCTCTCCGGTATCGAGAAGATGGCACTCAAAACCGTTATCACGGGCATATTTCTCTGCCTCTGTTCCGCTGTAACAGCTAATAATCAGATTCTCGTTGCGCACATCATAGTCGTTGACATAGTCCCAGCCGAACGCGTGCAGACCAATCTGCGTGACGCTTTTCGGAATCGTTACCCGGTTAAGATTGTTGCAGCGGAAGAATGCCGCTTCACCGATTCTTTCAACGCCCTCGCTTATGGTAAGGTCGGTTAAGCTTTCGCACCAGGAAAACGCATTGTTGCCAATCTTCTTGACGTTGCCCGGAATCACCACATGATTCAAATTCTTGCACCAGTAGAAACCGAGATAGGGAATATCCTTTAATGTAGACGGCAGTTTTACCGATGTGATATTCGACATGCCGAAGGCGTCCTCACACATTTTGGTCGTGCCCTCGCGGATAGCGATGTCGCCGGTCGCCTCCCAGACGTGGATCTGACGGGTTTCGGTCGGCGCGGAAGGGTCGGGATTTTCGAGCGCCTCATATCCGATCTGAAGCCCGGCTAAAAGATATTGGCCGTGATACAGAATTTCGTTTTCCCGGTTGGAGGCGTCTGCCGAATAGGCTGAACCGAGTAAAATATTTTTTCCGAGATATTCCAAGTTTTTCGGCAAAGTGATGTTTTTTAACGCCTCGCCGGAAATACCGCCCTCACCGATGTATTTAACGCTTTCGGGAACAACGAGGGTATCTAAGAGATCGCCGCAGTTGATGCCGGCGGTTTTGATGACTTCCAGGCCGTCGTTTAATTTTAAATATTTCAGATAGCGGCAGTCGATTGCATTTACGCCTATCTCCTTAATGGTAGACGGGAGCGTAAGGCCGACAATGTGAGCATAGCCGTCGCGGAGAGCCCGGTCGCCGATGGCAACGACGGTATGGCCGTTGATCTCCGAGGGAATGTTGAATTCAAATTTGGCGCCCTCCATGAATTTCCCGGCATAGCTGGCAATGACAGCCGTGCCGTCCGGACGAACGGTATACAAAAGCGCCCAGTCGTCTTCAAGGTTGTCGTTTTCACGGTATATTTCCGTGTCGTCGTCGATATACGTGATACTGCCCTCATGGTATTCATTGTTGCCGTAATCGGTGTCATAGACATCCCATGCGCCGGCGCTTGCGGCTGTGGCTGCGGCGAGAAACGCCGCACAAAGGGTGGTGAGAATCTGCTTTTTGAAGTTCATATAGATTCCGCCTTTCGATTTGTTTTTATTTTTATGGCTGAAAACAGAAATATCAGAGTTTGCCGCAAATGCTCTTGCAACACATTTTTATTTACGCGAGTTCCGCTTGGGAATGTTTTGGCAGTAAATTCCAAAAGCGGAAAAAAGCTTCCGTCGTTTCTCTTCGAAATGTATTAAAACGCGGAGCGCACAAAGGAATCTCCCCGGTTGGGGTTAGTTTGCTGTACGTGCCGAAAAAGTAGTGCGTCATGCACCAACTCATCGGAACAAGCGCATAGTCCGAAATCTGGGAAGCGTCTGCATAAGCGCCATTGGTTAACAATCGGGCCTCGGCAACAGTTACATCTACCCCTTGCGCTTTCGCATACCGATAGAAAACTGCCGCCAATTGCTCACGGGTGACAGTGTTGTCCGGCGAAAAGGTCGTATCGCTTGTGCCGTTGATAACGCCGCAAGAAGCCGCCCAGTTGACGGCTTTTTTATACCAATCCTCGGTCAGGTCGGTAAATTTCCCGGTTTCGGGTGCGTCGGGAGACCCGGCAAAACGGTAAAACATTGTGGCAAACTCCGCGTGCGTTAAGACGCCGGAGGGATCGAAAATCCCATTGCCTTTGCCGTTAATAATACCGCGTTTCAAGCAGAATTCGATACCTTTGTGGGAAACGTCTTTGTTGGCCGGAGGAAGATCGGAAAAGCGGTTGGAGGCGCAGTTTTCTCCTTCCTCACACAAGATACCGGCATTTATTTTATCTTCTGCGGCGCAAATGGCTTCATATCCAATATAACGGACGCTTTGGGGAATGACGAGCGTATCCAATGTCGTTCCGCAGTAGATAGCGCCGTCTTTTAAGGTTTCCAAACCGTCGTTCAGCCGCAGATAGCGGAGTTCTTCGGCATATATGGCGTCTACGCCGATCTCCTTTATGGTTGACGGCAGCGTGATTCCGACAATCTTTGCATGACCGTCCCTTAACGCGTTATCCCCGATTGCAACCACTGTGTGGCTCTCGATCTGTTCCGGAATGTTCAATTCGACCGTCGGAGCCAAGTCTTGGAATTTTCCTAAATACGCAGCAATGACAGCTGTTCCGTCCGGAAGTACCTTGTAAATAAGAGTATCCGCCGTTTCTTTGCCGGATTCGGCCTTGACAAGCGTTTTGTTGTCTGTAATGGCGGTTATGCTGTCCGGGTTATCCTTATTTCCAAAGTTCATGTCATAGGCAGCCGAAACGGCTAACCCTCCGGCAAGAACAGCCCCACAAGAAAGGTGCAGAGAATATTTTTTGCTTTGCTTCGTAAAGACTTCATAAATTTTGCCTTTCCTTTTTCATACGAAAATTTATTTATATTCAAACAAATTATATGGTATATTCGTTAAAAAGTCAATGGCAAACGTACTTTTTTGTCAAAAAGCGGATAGAAAAAATGCGCTTTTACAGAGAGGGTGTTCCGGCGCAGTTTACCTCCGTAAAAATATGTCCTTCGCCGTTTTTGATGCGCCTTATATAGTCCATTTCGCTTTCCAACGGTGTTTCAAAGGCCATGCCGGCTAATATCTGCTTTTCTATTCCGTCATGGTTATCCGAACCGGCCGTCTTTAACAGATGATATTCGTCGGCATAGAGCAATGCCATTTTGTTTTCCGTATCGGTTCGGCTGGCATTGATGACCTCAAAGCCGTCCACACGGTCAGGGAACAGCCGGACATGGTCGATATAGCGTGCCTGGCGAAACGGATGCGCTTGGATGACAAGCGCGCCCTGTTCGCGGAAAAACGAGAGTTGGCTGCTTTTTTTCATTTCCATAATTTTCGGGTGTGCCAGGTACCAGGCTTTATCAAGGCCGTAAATCAGAAAATCCGTACCTTTATAAGAGCTTTCCACGCCCAAAAAAACTTTTATGCCGATTTCCTTGCCGACTTCAAGACCTTTTTCATAATCAGAAAAATAGAATTCAATGCGTTCCTCATACGGAACAGAAGAGGTGGTATCGGCATTGTCGTCAAAATAGTGATTATCAATTCCGATATTGCCGTCTAAAAAGTGGTTGGTGACGAAAACGCCGTCATAGCCGAGCTGTTGGTAGAAAATAAGGCTATCGCGCACGGTGGCGGTGGCGCATTTGCTGACAGGGGAGGTATGCATATGGGTTTCGTATTTATACATGTCTTTATACGACCTTTACTTATAAGATTTCGGGACGATTATACCATATTTCCGGGTTTCTGTAAAGTAGCAAAACGAAGAAAAACCGCTCCGAAGAGCGGCATTTCTTATATGCGAGGGGGCTTTTTCCAAAAGGAAACAAAAGGGCGGCAGCCGCCCTTTTCTAATGCAAAAGCCGCACGGCGCGTATAGACGCACCGTGCGGCTTGAAATTTCCCAATTACTGTTGGAGAAGCTCAAACTTGTAACCGACACCCCAGACCGTCTTGATGGTCCATTTGTCCGATACACCCTCTAACTTTTCACGCAGACGCTTTACATGTACATCTACCGTGCGGCTGTCGCCCAGATAGTCAAAGCCCCAAACCTTGTCCAATAACTGATCACGCGTAAAGACACGATTGTAGTTGGACGTGAGGAAGTATAACAGTTCTAATTCCTTCGGGGGGATGTCCACCGGCTTTCCGGCCAGTTTGAGTTCGTATTTCTGCAAACTGATTTCAAGATTATCAAACTTGATTACTTCGCTGTCGTCGGTATCATGACCGGAATAACGGCGTAAAACCGCTTTGACGCGCGCAGAAACTTCTTTCATATCGAAAGGCTTGGTGATAAAGTCGTCCGCACCGAGTTCCAGACCTAAAACCTTGTCAAATACTTCGCCTTTTGCCGTTACCATGATAATCGGCTTGGAGGACATTTCGCGGATTTCGCGGCATACCTGCCAGCCGTCCTTGCGCGGCATCATGATATCCAAAAGCACAAGATCCGGTTCGTAGATCTTAAAAGCGCTCAAAGCTTTGATTCCGTCATAAGCCGTAACAGTTTCGTAGCCTTCGTTTTCAAGATAGATCTTCAAAAGGTCGCAGATATTTGTATCATCATCTGCAATAAGAATTTTGTAGCCCATTGTTTTATCCTCCGTTTTATAAAAAATTTACACTTTTTATTTCCGAAGTTAATTATATACTATTTCTTATTGAAGTTGGTGAATATGCAGTAAATATATGTATGCTCAATTATTAACAGCTCGGCGTAATTCCAAAGATTCTCCGATTCCGGCGGCATTTTTTAAACTTTTTTCAAATTCAGCATAAGAAGCAGCACTTTTTCCGGATAAATTGTAAACGGAAAAACCGATCGCCGGGAGTAATCCCTTTAAAAGCGGCAGCGCCGTGCCGATATCATTGGAAAAATTGAGCAATACCGCATTGCCTAAGAGCCCTGCATGAGCGCGCGACAGAGGTGCTTTGATCGTCGTTCGTCCGCGCGCGGAATATTCAGACGTTTTTCCGAAACGGCCTTTTCCCTCTTTCAGATTCCGGTTTTCCGGAACAGTTTCTTCCGTTCCCCAAACCGCGGTTCTGTCTCGTAATCCGGCAAAAATGCGCATGGCGGAGCCGGCTGTCATCCGTGTATGCAGCGATTCTGCCGCATGTGCCTTTTCCGGCGGAAGATTGTCGTTGTTGAGCTGTTTTAACGCTTTCCGCAGACGCTCGGCAAACGGCATTGCGCTCTCGCTTTTGCGTGTGCGCGGACGGAATTCTCCGATCGTTCCGTTTTTGGCCGTCTCCTGCGAATCCCCGGAATAAATGCGCTCGCAGTCCGAGATTCGGCAGGCGTTGCCCCATAAACCCGGCTGTGAAGTTCTTTCCGACGGTAAAACAAGTTCCTGCGCCCCGCAAAGAATGGAGGTGAAATATGACGCATTTCCGGTGCAGACCACATCGGTAAGCTCCGGAATCACATCACCCGGCGCAAAGCCCTCGCAACCGAGCGTAAAAACAACATCGTTGGAACGGCAAAGATATTCCAGCGTTTTTCCGGCACGCTTGATCTTTTCGGGACCCGAATTGTCCAGAATTGCGGTATAACAACCACCGATGTTATAACCGGCGTTTTTCAGAATCGTATCCATTTTGCTTTGGCAGTGAATGGAAATGGCAAGTTCTAACGGCGTTTTACCGGTGCACAAAAATCCGGCCTTTGGAGCTTCTGTCATGTTTTGTTCCCCTCGCATTCATATATCTTGTGTTTATGGGTCTATTATATACCATATACAGTGATTTTTGCAAGTTAAATCGTTCGACTGTATTCGACACGATTCGACAGTATACCGCAAAATACGACAAAAGCATGCGCATATTTGCATAAAAAACAGCTTTTTTTGTCGTACTTTGCGGCGAAAATACGTAAATTTAATATGATTTTTACATAAGTTTATGCAAGAATCGATATATTTGACCTGAAAACGGTGTTCACAAAAGTGAAATATACTTTTGGAATATTGTGGACAAACGCTATAACAGGATACAGATCAGTCCGCCCGCCCCGTCGTTGATGATCTTCTGCAAGGTGTCCGTTAATTTCATACGCGCGTCAAGCGGCATATGGGCAAGTTTGGCATTTAACCCCTCGTTTACCAATTCATGCAAGGATTTTCCGAACATATTGGATTCCCAGATACTGGCCGGATTCTCCTCAAACCCTTTGAGCAGGAACTTCACCATGTCCTCCGATTGCTTTTCACTGCCGACAATGGGATTGACTTCTGTCTGAATATTGGCTTTGATCATATGGATCGACGGAGCGGACGCACGAAGCCTTACCCCATAGCCGCCCGGTTGCTTGACGATCTCCGGCTCTTCCAGCGTCAGATCCTCCACACTCGGCGTGACAATGCCGTAGCCGGTGTCGTTGACCTGCCGGATAGCCGATTCAAACTTTTCATATTTCTTTTTCATTTCCGAAAGCTCTGTCAATGTCGAAAGAAGCGATTCTTCCCCGTCAATGTCAAATCCGGTCTTGTCGCCCAAAATCCGATAAAACGCCTCCTCCGGCACTTGTACCGCCAAAAGCGCCGCTCCGGTGGCAAGGTCGATCTCGGCAAGCTCAATGGTCGCACCATAATCTTCTTCGGTTAAGTCCTCAAAAGCGTTTTTGACCTCTCCCACTTTTTCGATTCCCTCGGCGCGGCGTGAAATTTCGCCGATCAGGTTCTTCTTTAACGGATGATTTTCTTCTAAACAAGTCATAAAACGCGGTAATTCAAAGCGTAATTCCTTGATCGGAAATTCTAAAAGCACAAGTTCCAGAATCTTGCGGATGTCCTCTTCATCTAAATCTAAGCAACTCACAAGAGCCACCGGCACATGGTATTTGTCCTCCAATTCCACAGCAAGGCTTATCGAGCTTTCAGCAGAAGGCGTTGCGGAATTGAGAACAATCACAAACGGCTTGTTTTGCTCCTTTAATTCTTCAATGACGCGCGTTTCGGCATCGATGTAACTCTCGCGCGGCAATTCGCCGATACTTCCATCGGTCGTGACTAAAACACCAATGGTGGAATGCTCATGAATCACCTTTTTCGTGCCGATCTCGGCGGCTTCTTCAAACGGCATGGGCTCGGCCGACCAAGGCGTCATGACCATGCGCGGCTTGCCCTCTTCGGTAAGCCCCATTGCCCCGGGAACAATGTAACCGACGCAGTCGATCATTTTGACCCGGAAAGCGGCATTGTCGCCGAGATGAAGCGTAACCGCCTCATTGGGGATAAATTTCGGCTCGGTGGTCATGACCGTCTTTCCGGCGGCACTCTGGGGAAGTTCATCGCGCGCACGGTCGCGGCTGTATGAGTCGTCCATGTTGGGAAGAACAAGCGTATCCATAAAGCGCTTGATAAAGGTGGATTTGCCGGTGCGGACCGGCCCTACCACGCCGATGTAAATGTCGCCGTGCGTGCGTTCGGCAATATCGTTATAAATAGTCTGCGTCATAATGCGTCCTCCTTGTGGTCTTTGTACCAGTGTATGTGGGAGGAGAAGGGATTATGACGGGGGAGGAAAAAAGACCGGCTTTCCGAAAAGTTTACAATTCGTATATATATACATATATCGGTGATAAGATTAAAATTGTACTATATATATGTATAGTTTTGGAATTTTTTAAATATCAAGGAGGAATGACAATGACTGAAAATGAAATCAAGGTTTTTTTCGAGAAAGATTGTTCAGAAGTCGCCCCGGAGCTGATTGGAAAAATCTTGACATATGGCGAAAAGCACCTTCGTATTACCGAAACCGAAGCCTACGGAGATAATGACCCGTTCTGCTATGGCGTGCGGTATGGGAAGACGGTAAAAAACAGCGTTTCGTTCTGCAAAGGCGGCAAAGTTTTTATTTATGCCGATATGCTCATGTTTACGACCGGAAAAGAGTGCGGAAAACCGCAAAATGTTCTGATCCGGCAGGCAGAATGCTTGGATGACCCAAGTGCAGACTGTTCCAAGCCAAATAAATTGTTGAAGTATTTGGAACCGTCGAAAGAGAAATGGAAAAAGCTGAACGGCGAAAGAATCGGCGAAGAGCTTTTAATTGAGAACGGAGACAAACTTGAACCTAAACCTAATACTGATACACGAGTCGGGATTGATGGTAACGGTACAATTATTGATGATTATATAAGAAACAATTTCTTTTTTTGGAGTTCTCTTTCAGATAAGGAAAAAGAGGATTACCGCACGATAGTCAAAGAAACCGTGAAAATATACTTAGAAAAAGAATGGCGTTTTACGAAACAAAAATAAACAAATAAGGTGAGAAATTATGTGGAAGAAAATTTGTACAACTGTTTTGCTCATGTTTTTGGTATCCATTGCTGTCAGCGCGTTTCCTGTTGAAACAGTGGAACCGGCAGAAACAGTGTATACTGAACAGAGCGGCGCGGCCAGTCTCTCGGCCGTGGCGGAGGATTTTGCCTGGTCGTTGGACGAAAACGGCGTCTTGACCATTAGCGGACATGGAGATATGCCATATGAAAGTACAAATGGGTGCTATTATGAAAGCTGGGGCAATCACTATGATATGCGTTCAAATATTGTGCCGTGGAGTTTTCTTTCACAAAAAATAATCTACGTGATTATAAAAGAAGGCATCACAAGCATTGCACCGGAAGCGTTTTTTGATTGTGCAGCGCTTATTGATATCGCAATTCCGAACAGCGTAACGACGATTGGGGCGCGTGCTTTTTCTTGCTGCTCAAACCTCAAAAAAATAGTTTTGCCGGATGGATTAAGTACTATTGGAGATTCTGCTTTTTTTGATTGCACCGAGTTAACGGAGATTTCAATTCCCGACAGCATAACAAACATTGGAATGGGGTCTTTCAGTCAAACTCCTTGGGAAAGAACTTATTACAATGCTTGCACAGATGATATTCTTTATATTGGCCGTGTCGCATATCGATATAAATTCAAAGATGGTGCAGACCACTCTGAAGTGTCAATTAAACTTAAACCCGGAACAAAAGGGATAGCTTCCGGCTTTTTTACAGTGCCGATTACGAATAAAATAAGTCTTTATATTCCCGACACGATAGAATACATTGCAGAAAATGCTTTCCAGGAGCCTTCCTCCGACCGCGTTTACCATGTTTACATCACAGATCTTGCCGCGTGGTGCAACATTGAATATTATAGACGTTCAGACTATTTCGACAACTGTGGCGTTTCACCACTATTTATATCAAGTTCTGATGCAAAACTCTTTCTCAACGGTGAAGCTGTGACGCATCTTGTAATTCCCGACGGTGTCACGAAAATACCAAACGGTGCTTTTGCCAATTTATCACAACTTACCGACGTTACGATTCCGGACAGTGTGACAGAAATCGGTGATGCTGCTTTTTATGGCTGCGCCAATTTGGAAAACATTACTTTTTCCAAAAATATCAGCAAAATTGGTTATCAGGCGTTTTACCGTACTGCCTGGTATGCAAATCAATCGGACGGCATACTGTACATTAACAATATTGCATATTGCTACAAAGGAACTATGCCGGAAAATGCAATGCTGGGTCTAAAACCCGGAACAACCGGTATCAGTTCATTTTTTGCCACTGCGGATAAGGGTGATCCTTGGCTATGTGCTGACGAGAATCTTGTTGGCATAACATTACCGGAAAGTGTTATAAACATTGAAGAGTATGCTTTTTTCTCTTGTCGCAATCTCAAGTGGATTAATATTCCAAATGGCGTAACTACCATTAAAAAAGGTGCTTTTAACACATGCACTTCTTTGGAAGGCATTACGCTTCCTGACAGTGTGACAACAATCGGAGCAGGTGCTTTTCGTGATTGTCAAGCACTTAAAAACGCTACTTTGTCAAAGAATCTAACGCAAATTGGAGCAGAGGCTTTTTATAATTGCATCGCACTTACCGGCATTACAATTCCGGACAGTGTCAGAATAATTCGAAACAGTGCGTTTGAAAAATGTTCGGCATTGACAAGTATTGTTATCCCGAATGGGGTAACTGCGATAGAGAATAACACTTTTTATAGCTGCACTAACCTTGCAAGCGTTTCTTTACCGGAATCTTTGAAATATATTTCAGTACAAGCGTTTAATGATTGTGCAGCATTGGAAGCTATTAATATTCCAAGCAATGTTGCGTATTTGGGTAGTTCAGCGTTTAAGGGGACATCACTGAAAAGCTTTGATATGCCCAACAGTGTTACTTGTGTGGGTTCTGGTGTATTTAGCGGTACACCACTTACGAACATCGCTATATCGAATAGTATTGTCACTTTGGACGATGAGGCGTTTGTAACAGGTGATGAGCCGTTAAACGTTATCATAAAAGACGGCGCAACAAAAGTATGGGAAAATGCTTTCCTTAGTCGTGGCGGTGGTACTAACATGAATAGAAACGTTGTTAGCGTCACCATACCGGATAGTGTGACGACGATTGAAAAATGGGCATTTTCTGGTTGCGAAAATCTTACGAGTATCAAGCTTCCTAAAAATCTGAAAAGTATCGGAGTGGCCGCTTTTGCGGAATCCGGGTTAACGGAAATATCTATTCCGGAGGGAGTAACGCGCATTGAAGGGAGTGCGTTCGCACTATGCAAAAATCTTCAAAGCGTTACTGTTCCGTCAAGCGTTACTGAAATTAACAGTAGAGCTTTTTCCTCAACTCCTTGGTATAACAGTTTGCCGGACGGATTTGTCTACATCGGAAAGGTGCTTTACGCTTGGAAAGGCGCAATGGTGCAGGGAGCAAAGCTTTCTGTTAAGGCCGGCACAACGCAGATTACAGACTACGCTTTCAATAACTGCTCCAACCTTGTTAGTATAACGATTCCGGGCAGCGTAACAAAGATTGGTGAAAAAGCTTTTAGCGGCTGCACAAAGCTGTCCTCGCTTCGTGTGGCGGATCTTGCTAAATGGCTAAATATTAGCTTTGCCTATACACGTACATATCATGAAGAGGATGACTCTTATAGGGTAGATGATTATTCATCTAATCCGCTTTACGCCAATACGAGCGGAGGTGTTACCTTATATGTTGCCGGAAAAGAAGTCACCGACCTTGTAATACCAAACGAGGTTGAACACATTCCGCCGTATGCGTTCAAAAATTGCACGGAAATTACAAGTGCGGTTATTCCGGACGGCATAACTGCCATTGATATCGGTACATTTTCTGGTTGTACCGGTCTTTTGAGCGTTACCATTCCGGAAAGTGTAACGGAAATTGACAAGGAAGCGTTCAATGACTGTTACAGTTTAATGGATATTTATTTCGGCGGAACAGAAGCCGACTGGAATAAATTAAGTATCGGCGAAAACAATGAGTTTCTTAGTCAGGCAACCGTTCATTTCGGCCCTGCAAAATTTAAAGTTTCTTTCTCTGCTAATACACTTTCGCCGGTTTCCTCACTTCCGGACGACGTTTCGGCTGTCGGTGCTTACACGCTTCCGTCCGTCATTCCCATGCGTTCCGGCCATGCTTTTCTCGGTTGGTCAACCGTTCCGGACGGAAAAGTGACTTGCTGCCCCGGAGATACAGTGGAAATTACTGCCGACACGACGTTCTACGCTGTTTGGGCAGAGGCTGACAAAGTGGCTCTTTCCGGTATCACCCTCAAAAACACTGCTTATGAGCCGATTTCGTCCATTCCCGCCGGCGACTTCATCGCCGAAGTGACGCTCACCAACAACACCTACGACGGCGTATGCAACATTCTTTTGGCTGTGTATGACAAGGACGGCCGGATGCTCCATATGCGTTATGTATATGCCAATCCCGTGCCCGGGCAAGCCCTCACCTTTGGCACGGAGTTTTCTAACACAGACGGCAAAATTGCCAAAATCAAAGCGTTTGTGTTAAGCGATCTTCGCGCTTTCACCATCCTCGGAGAAGCGGCAGAGCTGACAAAGGCATAGATAGTTTCCCGTCCGACAGGCAGTTTCCTGTCGGACGGTTCTGTATAACCGTTTACAATTTTTGCTTGAAAGTGTCGTATCTGCGCGCTATAATAAAGGAAAATTTACAGTCCTGCCGAAAGGAAGTTAAAACACATGCCGTTTGAATATAAATTTTCCTCCAAAGCTGCCGGGGACAATACGGGCATTTTTGCCCGGCTGACAAAAAAGCGCGACGAACTTCTTGCCGCCGGCCGCAAGGTTTACAATCTATATATCGGAACGCCCGATTTTCCTACGCCGGAGCACATTGTCCGTGCGGTATCGGAGGCGGCGGCCAAGCCGGAAAACTTCAAATATGCTCTCATCGACCTGCCCGAGCTTGGGGACGCGCTCATTTCCTATTATCAAAAGCGCTACGGGGTAACGATCAAGGCGGATGAATTCACCTCGGTCAACGGGTCACAGGACGGAATCGGACATTTAGGGCTTGCGTTATGCGATGCAGAAGATTATGTTTTACTGCCCGATCCGGGATATCCGGTTTTTGAAGCCGGGGTCAAGTTAGCCGGGGCGAAGATCTATTACTACGAATTGCGCGCCGAAAACGGATTTTTGCCCGATCTTACTCAGATTCCGGAGGAAATTCTACGCAAAACGCGCTACATTCTGACGTCGTATCCCTCCAACCCCTGCGGCGCGGCGGCGCCGAAAGAGATGTATGAAAATTTGATCCGGTATGCGAAAAAGTACAATTTCTACATTGTCAACGACAATGCATACAGTGACATCATATTTGACGGCAGAGAGGGATATTCCTTTTTATCGATTCCGGGTGCGAAAGAGGTCGGCATAGAGTTTTTCTCACTCTCCAAATCGTTTGACACCACCGGGGCGCGCATTTCGTTTGCTATCGGCAACAAGCACATCATTGACGCGATAAAGACCATTCGTTCACAATATGATTTTGGTATGTTTCTGCCGGTACAATATGGTGCGATTGCCGCGCTGACCGGTGAAACGGAAAGTGTAAAGGCGCAATGTGCGGAGTATCAAAGGCGGCGTGACGCGCTTTGCGGCGGTTTCCGGGAGATTGGTTGGAATGTACCGAATTCCGAAGGGACGATGTTTGTCTGGGCGCCGATTCCGAAAAATTTTGCCACTTCCGAAGAATTCTGGGAGGCATTGATCGACAAGACCGGCATTTTATGCACGCCGGGGAATGCGTTTGGGCCGGCCGGAGAGGGATATGTTCGGTTTGCTTTGGTAAAGCCGGCCGAAGAGCTTGCCGAGATTGCGGAGCTGGTCGGAAAAAGCGGCCTGATTGGCTGATTGATGGCGCGCGATAGGTGGATGTCTTTCCCCATCGCGCGCTTTTGCTTTTCGTTTCGCGAAAAGCAAGTAAGGGACGGTTTTTGAGTTCTTTTTGCTTTTAGCAAAAAGAACCAAAAGGACGATTTTCTGTTACTTTTCGCCTCTGCGAAAAGTAACCAAAAGCAGACCGAGGGCTGCGGCCCTCTGG
>CAKSOW010000043.1 GCA_934479825.1 uncultured Eubacteriales bacterium | reverse complement strand
CTCTCCGGGAGTCGTGAGGGTCGCAACCCTCACGGCTGCTTTTTGGTTCTTTTTGCAGAAGCAAAAAGAACGTAAAACCGTCTCTTACTTGCTTTTCGCGAAACGAAAAGCAACCCCAAGTGCCCCTTAGGGAAATTTTCAGAAAAAGGGAAATTTCCCTAACAGCCCCTTTCCGGGCTTTCCGGAAAAACAAAGCCACCCGATGGCAAACCATCGGGCGGCAAAATCAATTTTTTTGTTAAGCTTTTCAGCCTTGCGAAGCTAACGTTACTTCGGTCGCTTCGCATAACGGTTTTACCTTGCTCACTTCGCGGTCGAATAGATAAACCCGTACTCTGCTCACACCTTTTAAATTAAGCCCTAACTCCGCATAAGTCTTTTCAACCGAACCGGAGAATTCGCATAAAGCTGAATTCTTCAATCGGCCGTCCGCATCATAGAGCGATACAACAAGAGCCGCCTTTCCGGTATTTTCGGCTTTCACCTTTGTTTCGGTTGCCGAAACGGTCGGTTTGGTGCTTTTCCAGACCGCATAAAGCGTCTTGGCTTTGCTAACCGTCGTCGTCCGGACAATTTTTCCGTTCGGCGTTTCGGAATATCCTAAGAAAACCAAGCCGTCTTTGTCGGATTTGGCATAGTCAGAAAGATTTACCGTGACACCGGCCGGAATACTGTGAACGGTTTTCTGCTCTCCGTCAACAAGTGTGAGTTTCGCTTCTTCACTGACGCGGATGGTCTTGAATTCCACCGTGTATGCGCCCTCCGTCGGGGATTTCACCTCAAACGGGTCAATGCGCAGACGGTTGACCGTGCCGTTCCAGTTCGAGCATTTTTTCATGTCGATGATATAGGTATCAAAATCACCGGCGGCTTTTTGCGTTACATTGGCCGAAAGATGCTGCTGCCACGGGGTATCGGTCGTGCGCGTGAAGAATACTTCAAACGGTTTGGAGCCGGTCGAGCCTGCCGGGATATTATGCTTCAATTCCACCACTACATAGCGCATGACTGACGCGTCTATGTTGATATTGGAGTTGTTGTAGAGCCAAAGGTCGGCATTGCTCGTCGAAAACGCCGCTTTCAGCACACCGCCCGAAACATCGCCGGATGCATTCTGCACATTCCAGCCCTGTTTGCCGTTGGCAAAATCCCAGACGATCGAGGTCTGTTTTTCCCAAGCGGCATACAGCGTCGTATTCTCGGTAAGCGTGACCGAAGTAAGAATCGTATCGCTTACGCCGTCGGTGTAGCCAAGGAACGTATAACCGTCGCGCACAGGGGCGTCAAGCGCCGTTAAGTCATACGGAACATGTGCCGGAACTGTCAGCGTAACGTTTTCCGCGCCTTCGTAGCCGCCGTCGAGAATGAGGGTTGCCGGAGCAGTAACGGCAATTTCGTCCACTTCAACCGTATAAGCGCCTGCCGTGGGAGATGTGATCTCAAACGGGTCAATGCGCAGACGGTTGACCGTGCCGTTCCAGTACGAGCAGTTTTTCATATCAACGATATAGGTGACAAACTCATCTGACGCCGCCTGTTGGGCAATGGAAGCATAAAGATGTGCCTGCCAGGGCGTATCGACCGTGCGTGTGAAGAAGATTTCCATCTTTTTCGAGCCGGTTGCGCCCTGCGGAATGTTATGGCGCATTTTGATGACAACATACCGGAGCGTATCCGCGTTCAAGGACACATTGTCGTTATAGAGCCATGCATCGGATTTTGCGGTATCAAATGTCAGCTTATACGCGCCGTTTGATACAGAACCGGAGGAATTGGTGGTTTTCCAGCCTTGTGCTGTATTGTCCTCAAAGTCGAACACCGTAACCGGGAGCGTGATTTTTTCGTAATTTGCATAAAGCGTGATATCGTCAGTCATGGTAACGGACGTCACATAGTCGGTCGAGCCTTTTTCAAGCAAGAAGCCCAAGAAGCCCTCTTTACTGCATTCGGAAAGCGTCGAAAGATCGACTGTCTGGCCGGGCTTATAGGTATAGACCGTGTCACCGATGCCCTCGGTCTTAACCGTCAGCTTAATCGGGCCGCGCTTCAAGAGAATATAATCGACGCGCAGGTCTCCGTCCACGTTATCGATAATATCGAGATAGATTTCCTTGATATTGCCCGTCCAAGCGCTCCAATCGGACAAGGAGAACGTCACTTCACGCAAGGTCTTTCCGTCCGCATAGGAGGCAAGGATCTTGGAGGTTGCCCCTCTTGAACGAACCGGACTTATATAGCTCGGCTGTTCTTCGGTCGCAATGTACATGACCGGCGTGGAATCTCCGGCAACGCTGTCGGCAATATAACCGACAGTCAAGCTCTCGTATTTGGAGGCAGGGACGTAGTCACCCCCGGTGATCGTGCTCTTGGATCCGGTGAAGTTATAGCCGGCGCGCGGGTCGAAAGAACCGTCGCTCTTCTGAACGGCCTTAAAGCGCATATATCCGCCCTCTTCCCAAGAAACGGCAGCGTTGCCGCCGCTCCAATAGTCGATATTTTCATCAAAGCCGAAGAAAATATCATAGCCCTTGCGGTACAGTTCGTTTTTGATCTTTACTTCGCCGGTAAAATCGGAAAGCGGTTTTAAGTAAACCGTGTTGCCGACGCCTTTTACATCGCCAATCGCGTCGAATTCATATTCCTCTGGAACAGAGGTCACATCGACCCGAATCTCCGCGCCCTTGTCGAATGTGCCGGTATAAGGCAATGTCACCGCATTTCCGTTTACGGTAATGCTCACACCGGCTTTTCCTGTCAGAGTCACGGTCTTTTTGCCGTCTGTGCCGTCGTCCTTGCCGGTATAGGCAAACAACAGATTCAGGTTGTTATCCCCCGAAACAGCCTCGCCGTTTTCAAAGGTTTTGCCGTCCTCGCCGGTAAAGCGAAGGAATGCATAGTTTTCATCGTTGGTCGTGACATCAAGCGTCACCGCCGACAAAGAGGAAATAAAGGTAGCCGGGAAAGCGCTGTACGTTTTGCCGTCCGCCGTAACGGTGGCGTCAATCTTCTGTGCATTGGCAAGCTTAATCGACGTGATATCGTTCGCATGGGGGTTGACCGTGACGGCAAAGTCATAGGAACCGCTTTCCAGTTCATAGATCATCGCACCGTCTTTGTAGGAAACAAAGGTCACGCCCTCGGATTCGCTTACCGGTTTTCCACCCTCGGTCACTGCGCTTTCGGCGCTCTCAGCCGGAAGATAGAGGGTTGCGGTGGTATTGGCCGGAACGACGGCATGATAGGTGAACGCGCCGGACTCTTTGTCAAGCGTCCAACCGCTTTCAATTTTGCCGCGAACCGAATCATACGAACCGTTTGCATGAGTAAAGCTGCCGCCGAAAGTGGGTTTCAACAGAATATGTTTATAGGCAACAGCGTTTTCATCGCGTTCGATACCCAGTACATACCGGAACAGCCATTCGGAAACCGCGCCGTAGGAGAAGTGGTTATACGATTCGCCGTTTGCCTCGCTCGAACCGTCCGCATAGGTCCGGAACGCATACCAGCTTTCCCAGATAGTGGTGGAATCGGTGGTAACGCTGTACAGCCATGACGGATATTCTTCCTGTTCGAGTAATTTATAGGCAACATCGGAATAACCGGTATCGCTCAGAACGGGATTTAAATAGCTGAGTCCCAAGAATCCTGTGGTCAGATGCCAGCCGCGCGACTTGATGTTCTTCGCAAGGTTTTCAGCAGCCTGCGCTTTTTCGTCCTCATTGAAAAGACCAAACTTGATGCCGAGTACATACGAGGTCTGCGTGCCGCAGATTGTTTTCCCGCCCTTGCCGCCGGTCAAGAACTTGGCTCTCCAAGCCGTGCGGTAGTTTTCGTATAAGGCACGGTATTCGTCGGCTTTGTCGGTCTTGCCTAAAATCGTGGAAATCTCAGAAAGCAGGCTTGCGCTGTATGCGCAGAACGCTGTGTCGGTCAAAGCAATCGGCGATTTGGGTTCGCCGACCGGCAGCCAGTCGCCCGTCCAGCTCTCGTCGCGGATATAGTCTTTACTGGTGGAAACTAAGTAGTCCATCCAGTTGCACATGGTTTCATAGTTTTCGGTGAGCACCGACTTGTTGCCGTACTGCATATACATCTGGTACGGTATAATAATGATCGCGTCGCCCCAACCGTTGGTAGCGCCCTTACGGTCGCCCTGTCCGTACCAGCCATTGCCCACCGACGCCGGGGAAACGTCGGCAATAATGCGGTTGTTCGTGGAGGTATCGCGCATATCCATGCAGTATTTCTGATAGAACGCGTTCACGTCCATAAGATAAGAGCCTGTGCGTGCAAAAATTTGCGCGTCGCCCGTCCATCCAAAGCGCTCGCCTCTCTGCGGACAGTCGGTCGGCACACTGATAAAGTTGTCGCGCGCACTCCAAAGCGAGTTGAGATACAGACGGTTGACAAGCGGGTTGGAGGAAACAAACTCACTGGTCTGGTCAAGATCGCTCATAAGCAGCAGCGCCGTCACATCGCTTAACGGCAACGGCTCGTCAAGGCCGGTAATTTCAAGATACCGGAATCCGTGATAGGTAAAGAACGGTTCAAAGGTTTCCTTTTCCTTGTCGCCGCGGAACGTATATGTATCGGTCGCTTCGGCACGCGGCAGGTTGCCGGTGTAGATCATGCCGGGTTCGCCGGTCGCGCCAGCCATGTTTTCGCGGTTGAGTATTTCGGCGTGGCGCAGTTTCAGGACCGTTCCGGCCGGTGCGAACGCGCTCACGCGGACAACGCCGGCGATATTCTGACCGAAATCATAGACAAACACGCCTTTTTCCGGTTCGGTAACGGAAAGCGCCGGAAGCTCTATGGTCGGACGGATGAGCGGAATGTTCTGCGCAATGATCGCCGGAGTCTGTCCATTGGAAACGATCTTGTTTGCCGCAAGGATATTCGGCGCATCCCAGCCGGAATCATCAAAGCCCGGTTCGTTCCAGCCATCTAATTTCTTTTCAATCTGTGCGTCATATTTGAAACCGTTGAAAAGGTCGTCGTCCAGGATCGGACCATAGCGGTAAAAGCTCCATGAATCATCCGAAACAATGATATCGCTTGTGCCGTCGGTATAGAAAACAGCTAATTTTCCATAGAAAGCAAGCGCCGAACCAAAGCCGCGCAAAGCACGGTTGAACCAACCGTGGCCGAGATATACGCCAATGGCGTTATCGCCGCTCTTGATAAGGTCGGTCACATCGAACGTCTGATAAAGCAAATGGTCGTCATACGCCGTCATACCGGGGTTCAAAACGCTGTCAGTGACGCGTTTGCCGTTGATGTATGCGTCATATGTTCCGGCAGCGGTGGCATAAAGACGGGCTGACTTGACAGTTTTTGCGGCGTTCACCGTGAAATCCTTGCGGAACATGGGAGCGCTCTCGGTTTTCAGTTCACCGCTTGATTTACGCAAAAGAATCGAGGACGAAAGCTTTGCCGAATCAAGCGAGAGTGCGCCGTCCACAATCGGAATACCGGTAAAGCCATTCAGGTTTCCGTCGTTGAAATCAGCGTTCAGAAGAGATTTTCCGGCGCCGTCCTTGACAACAACGTTGTCGACGGTAAAGCTCTCCGGGCTGGCGCAACGAAAACCGATGAAGCCAAGTTCCAGACCGGAAAGAGTACGGGTGTCTTTGAGAGTGCCGTCGTGATAAGTCTTGACAACGCCCTCTTTGCATTCTATGGTCATGTGATGCTTTTTGTAAGCATTGGTTTTATCGCTTTCAAGTGTAACACCGGCAATTTCCGAAAAACCTCCGCTTTGGCAGATATGCGGCCGAAGCCGGAGATCGTTATGCCACGAAAACGCCGAAATCTGCCACATGTAGAAATCGCCGTCGCTTTTACCGCCGAACAAAATCGACGCGGCGCTGTTCACAATGGTATAATCAAAATCGAGCGAAAAGCTGGTAAGGCGGAAATATCCGTCGCTCTTGGGTTCGGAGCGCGATATCCACTTGGCACCGCTCCAACCGGAATCCATAAGACCGGTTTCAAACAGTGCGGTGTCGCTTGTGAAGATCTTGCCGTCCTTATCCTTGATCTCAACTTGCCAATAATAGCGTGTTGAGGGGGCAAGAGCCGTTCCGGCATAAGGGATATCAAGCGTTTCATCAGAGGCGACAAAAGAGCTGTCCCAAACGGTTTTGCCGGAATTCAGATTTTCTTTGGAATCGGCAACCTGAATGCGGTAAGCAGTCTGTTTCTGACCGCGCGTTTCAGGCGCTTCCAATTTCCAAGAAAAAACAGGGGGTTGGCTGTCGATGCCGATCGGATCCGTCATATGGTCGGTCTGCATACCGACGATTTTGACCGGATTTGCCGGTTCTGCGGCCGATACGTGCACGCCGGCAACCGGCACAGAAGCCGTGAGCATAGCCGCCGACAGCAGGATGGAAAGGAATTTTTTCATGTTTTTTCCTCCTTAGAATGGGATATGGCAGAAAAAACTGCCGAAAAAAAGTAGTAATATTTGGTAAAATCTTGTTAAAATGCCGAAAGAATAAGGTACTCCTCCAAGGAATATTATACAGTTTTTTCGTCAATAAGTCAATTCATTATTTTATCCACTTGTTGTACGATTTTGACCTGCAATCAGCAAATAAGGTGTTTTGCAAAAAGAGCGGCTTAGAGGGCTGCCCGTGAGCCACGTTACTTTTTACGAAAAGTAACCAAAAAGCACGTGCTCGGACGCGTCAAAAGTTGCCAGTGGCAAGTTTTGGCGTGTCGGAGACCACCGAAACAGGGAGTATTGTGAGCGGACGCGAACAAGACGACCATGTTTCAAGGAGTCGGCTCCGCCCTGCGACCTCGGTTCAAAATTCCGAGCGTGGAAGTTATTTATTAAATTGCAAGCTATGTGCCTATCAAGAAACTTTGTAGAAAATTGCAGTCTTATGCCATACAGCTCGGAGTATTTTGAATCGGTGCGAAAAAGCGGCTTTACTGCGCAAGGATTTGTAGGTGTTTATAAAAAGGCAAGGTTTGATTTGGGTGGACGGTAGGTTATGTGTTTCCGAAATAGGGGGAGTTTGGTGAGAAATTGTTTTTGCGAGGACAGATTCCGCTTCTACGTAAAAGAGAAGCTTTAGTGCGAAGTTGTTTTGTAGCAAACAGAAAAAATTTTCGGAAAACAGGAAGTTTCGGACAGAACTGTATAACTTCAAATTTTCTGCACACTAACAAACCTTGAATTTACTCCAAATTCTCTATCCACCTACACCGGTTTTCCCTTTTCGCCGCTCCAAAGATAACGTGCAACTTTCCTTTTCGTCGACTGCTTGCGGCGGCAAGCATGCACTGCAACTTCAATTTTTCGCAAAATCCGATTCCACGTCTGATAAAAATTCGCGGTTCGCACCGGTTCAAAACATGGCCGTGCGTTTTGTGGCACTAAAAATTTTTCACAAAAAAACTTAATGCGCTGAACATTTCAAATTTTTCCTATACTCCCACCGCACGGGTTTTGAACCGTCTCCGGGAGTCCAGAGGGTTGCACCCCTTTGGTGTACTTTTGGTGCTTTTCGTATAAGCGAAAAGTACGTATATCGTCCCTTAGGGAAATTTTCTAAAAAAGGAAAATTTCCCTAAGAGCCACTTTCCAGGCTTTTCGCAAAACGAAAAGCGCTTTTTCCATGCTTTTCCAAAAAAGAAAGACATACCTCTGTTGTTACTTTTCCGTAAAGTAACAACGGTTCCCAGCCGCCCATTCAGGGCGGCAGACTCACGCTCCACGTGAGCATCGGCAGGCGGCAAGCCGCCTTTATAGACAAAAAGGACTGTCGCCAAGCGACAGTCCTTTTCATCTGTTTTACGAATTCTGTATTTGATTATTCAAGAATGATATAGGCAATACCGAATTCCTGTGCTGCGTCAAACGGGTCGAAACGGATTTCTTTTACGTTTTCAAACTGCGAGTTAGCCGATGTCGTAACAACGTAATCAACAATGCCATTTTCATGTTCCGTAGACTTTTCAGCCTTAATATATCTTTCAGCAGCCCAACCGCCGGATGTAGTCGTAAAGAAGATACCCGGAGCCATGGTAACCTTAGAAGAATCCCATTTCAGACCGAAAGTGATCTTCTTGACTTCCTTGCCGTTGATCTGGCCGAGAAGGTCGCCGAGGTAAACGATCGGGTCATTCGACTTACCGGTTGCCCAAGCAACACCGTCTTTTGCAGTCATCTTGGTAGCTGTGCAGTTGCCGAGAGAACAGGTAGAAGCGATATCATCTGCGTAATACTTCTTCTTCTTGGACTCGATTTCTGCTTCGGTAACGACTCTCTTGCGGTTAGCCGGTTCAGCAATACGGTTGACGATTGCCGCGATTTCAGCACGGGTAATGGTGCTTTCCGGTAAGAAGTTGAACTTGTCATCCGAACCGATAACGATACCGGCGTTGTAGAGTTTGAGAACGGCACTGTAAGTTGCGTCTTTCTTATCGAGATCCGGAACTTCGGTGAATACGTTCATCTTTTCGTAGAAGTTGCTGGGCAGAGCCTTTGCCATGATAGCGGCTACCTGCTTTCTGGGAGCGGGTACGTCGTATTCGGCAAACTGGTTAGCCTTGATGATGCCTTCGCGGACAGCCGCGTCAACAAACGGTTTGAACCAATCGCCCGTGGTTGCAGCCTTGGGAAGGTTCTTTCCGTTGTAGATATAGTTGAGACGGACAGCAAGCGTAATAGCTTCTGCGATCGTAACCGATCCTTCCGGTTCAAACGTGGTAGCGGTGGTGCCTTCGACAAAGCCAAGCTTGTAAGCATTAGCCACTTCGGCATTGAACCAATCGTCGCTCTTGACATCGGTAAACGGCATTGCGTCTTTGTTGACAACCGGGAAGTTGACCTTAGCGCCGTTTATTTCATCCATGCTTTCCGGAACCTTATCGGTGAACATGATCCAGTCGATATCGACTACGCCCTTAACGTCGCCGTCGAGCGAGAAGAACATGGCGGAAATCGTGTCTTTCCAGCCTTCCTTAGCACCCATATCATAGACGAGCATGGAATAATCACCCTCGCCGAGTTTTTGGGTTTCAGCCTGTGCTTCGGAGAAGCCTGTGCTGTCGTTATGGAAGTAAATGCGGAGATTGCCATTGGATAATCCGGACTGTTTTGCCTTGACAACAACGTATTTGTGCGTTGCGGCGTCAATTGCAAGAGCGCCGGTGAAGAGTGCCGGGCTATCCGAAGAACCGGAAGCCTTACCGTTGGATCTGTACGAAATAACGCTGGAATCCATGCCGGAAAGCGTCATCTGACGGAGTTCCTTGAAGAATTCTTTTTCATATTCTTCATCGAAGTTGAAGAGGATCGTGCCCTCAGCAGCGGATTCGGAAAGTACGGACTTAGCCGTGCCGTCACCGCTTGTGATACCACCGACTTCATACTGCTTGCCGTTATTCTTGATATCGGAAACAGTGTTGTCGTAGTTGTATTTACCGCCGCCGGTGCTGCCGCCCTTACCGGAGCTGGACGAACCGGAGTTGTTTACCTTATTGGCTGTTGCATTAGCTGTTGCATAGTCCGAAAGGAGAATGCTGGTTGCCGTATAGTTCGACGGGATGGTAACAGCCGCATCACTAATCGGTCTTTCAACATCTCTCAAATCGATAACAGCATAGCCGTTTGCATTGGTCTTGACCGGAGCAAGCGTCTGGGTTTCGCCGTTAGCGTCGGTGTAAGTGAAACCAACTTCGACGCCCTTGGTCGTGCCGACCTTGACGAGAATTGCCGTATGGTTTGCTTCAATACCGCTTACAGGATACTTGATGACAGAACCATCTTCGGTCGGATCGAGGTCAACGGTCTTATCCCATACAGCGTACAGGGTAACATCGCCTGCAATACCGTAGGTCGTCTTGACAACGTCTCTTTCGGTAGCGGACTTCGACCAGCCCAAGAAAGTGTAGCCTTCGCGAACCGGCGTTTCCTTAACAGTAAGCGTGCCACCCAGAGCAACCTTTGTGGAACTCGGCATACCGGTAACGGTATCAGTCGTATTCTTATTAAAGGTTACGGTCGGGGAAGTAAGAACGGCGATGGAAGAAATGCGGAAATTCTGACCGGTCGTCTTGCACGGGTCAACATAGATCTGAACTACCTTGTCGGCCGTGCTCCACTTACCGGGAGTAGCGGCAGTATCATCTTTCAGGACATCGAACGTTACAGTCTTGAAGTTATCAAGGCCGTCATAAGGAACGGATTTAACCACAGACTGTGCTTCTGCATAAGCGTATCCATTCGTGTCGTAGCCCATGGTAACCTGGTTGTTGTTTGCATCGGTAAAGATCGTCTTATAGTAGAATTTTGTAGTAGCAGTGCTGGTGCTGGACATGCGGATAGAAACCGTGGTGTAGTCCTTTGCGCTGACATTAAGCGGCATATAGATTCGATAGTCGCCGACCTTCGGCTTGATTTCATCATAGTCTGCGCCGGTGCCTACATAGCCGGTCGTGCTTGCTAAGGACTGATAGCCCTCTTTGCCTTTGTTTGCCGTACCGTAGAGCCAAACAACACCCTTGCCCCAAACAGCATACACATCAACCGTTTCTTCGGCAGGAACGATGACGCTTGCAACGCACTCTGCGGATTCATCGGAAGTAGCCCAGCCTAAGAATACATAACCGTCTCTGGAAGGCATTTCGGTCGAAAGCGCCGTGGTGCCGTATGCTTCCTGTTCTTCGGGCATATCCATAACTTTATCGGTCGTGCCGGGGTGGTAAACGATCTTACCTTTGGTAGCCTGGCCAGAAATGGTTACCAGCATAGAAGCGGAAACTGCCGGGTTGTAATTGGAAGTTGCGCTGACACGGATAACACCGTTGGAATTCGGGATAACCTTACCGGTTTCGGTAATGGTTGCGTAATTTGCGCCTGCGATCGGCTTGAATTCTTCGCCGTCCATTTCGCCCGATTCAACCGACCAAATGGCGGTCATATCCGGAAGCGTAATGTCGCAGATAACAGACAAGCTATACTGGGTGGTTCTGTCAGCCTTCAAAATGGTGGCAGGACCGGAAATGCTCATGTCGAAATCGTAGTAATCGATGTCAACCGTGAGTTTCTTGGAATACTGATAATTGTAGTTGGAAGTTGCGGTAAGAACGATGGTGCCGTTCTTGATCGGCGTAAGAGCGCCGGTAGAAGCGTCAACCGTTGCGACGGCGGTGTTGTCAACCGACCAGGTGATCGACTTGTCAGGAACGCCGGCGTCTACGGTGAAGTTGGCTTTGTATTGAGTCGGTTTGCCGTCAATCAGAATAGATTCCGGTCCGACGATATCGAACTCAAAATTCTTGTATGCATCGGTTACGCTAAACGTCTTGGTAACGGTAATAAGACCGCTTTCTTCGTCGTATTCGCTGATTGCCTTTTCGCCGTCGAGAACAACGGTGGTTTCAGGCTTGAAGCGCTTGCCCGAACCGGTTTTCGGTTCAAGAGTAATGGTTGCAGTGTAAGCAGTAAGCTCTTCAAAACGACCGTTGGCCAGTGCCGGAGACCATTTAATCTCCTTGACATTAGCAATACCGGAGGTTTCTTTCAAGGAAGTTACGGCTTTCAGACCGGCCACCGGAGCGGTGAGACCGGAAAGCTGAATTTCGGTTTCATCAAATTCTTCAACCGGGACAAATTCGATACCGCGGATAGCGGCCGATTCCATGCTCTGATACGGGTCAATACGCATAGCAGTGAGCGTGCCTACCCAGTTAGCGTTGGTGTACATCACGATCTCAGCAATGGCATATTTACCGTCGGACGTCATGGACGAAATTTTACCGCCCTGATGTCTTGCTTCTGAAGCGCCTTCGCCGGCTCTCATGAAGAAGATACCATCAGTAAGTGTACCCATCTCCCATTTTCTTGCTCTGTCGCCGTTATAGGTTGCGTCAAAGATAAGATTGATCGATTTATACTCATTCATCGGAACGGAGAGGCTATAATTGCTGAACAGAACGTCGTTGCTGCCGCCGGACTGTGTAATAACCCAGCTGTTTCCGTAGAGTTCATCTAAGAATTTTGCATTGGAAGTACCCCAACCAGCGCGGTTGTTTGCAACAGCGAAGTCGAAGTTGTAGCTGATGACCGGATAGAGGGTCATGCTCTTGTTGATCTGAACTTTGCCATGGAGAACATCTTTCCATTCGCCGGTCGCAGACCAACCGTTGAAGCGTTTGCCGGATTCAATCGGGGTAACGTCTTCGATCTTGGTCATATCAAGCGTGTCGCCGGCGACAAGCTGAATCGGAGCCATGGTCGTGTTCAAACCGTCGCATACAAAAGCAAGCGTTACGGTTTCTTTATCGGTTGTGAGGTTCGGAACAAGGGTGAGTGCACCGGTCTCGGCGAGATCAACCGTTTCGCCTGCGGCATAGGTATTGCCGTTCTGGTCGAGCCAAGGCTTTTCGGTATTGAGCTTCCAACCGTCGTTGATCGGTTCATACGGGCATTCGGATGCGAGAGTAACGGTCGTACCGGTACCGTCCATATATGCGCCGTGAGTAGCAGGAGCAGTCTTGCCGGAAACAAGTTCGGCATTGATGCCTGCGGAGTAAGTAACGTCAATTCTCTTATAAAGTGCAAAGTCATCCAAGTCGAAGGTCTGCATTTTGCCGTCGCTCGGATTGGTATACACGGAAATAATTTCGTTTGCGTCTTCGCTGATCTTATTTACGGTAAATTCATAGTTGAGGTTTTGCCACTCTTTCGAGTTGCCAATGCCTTTATAGTGATACCAATTGTTTTGATGCAAATCGAGTTTCGGATTTGCATACGGCATATTCTCGTCTTTATTGCAATGGAATGAAACGTTAAAGTGAGCCGCGCCGCCGACAGTGGTTCTGTAACGACCGCTGAACTTATAGGTTGCACCGTTGTCAAAGCGGAAGTAAATACCCATATGCGGCCATTCGCTGGCGTCTTTTACAATTTTCAAAGACGAATAGTGGTTGCCGTTTTCTTCGGCACGTTCTGCGGCAACGCTTCCGTTTGAGCCGGTCGAAGCAGAGTAAGGAAGATAAGCGCCCTCTGCGTCGCCGTAGGGGAAGAGGTTATCATAGATGCCTGCATATGTAGCGGCAAGCTTGATAGAGGCAGCCGGGATCGTAAGAAGCGATTTGTGGTCTGCCGTTTCGATCATGGTCTGCGTGTAAGCAAACGAGATCGTGCTGCCGGTGCGCGCGTTTTCTGCTTTCGGATAAACGATAAGAACATTTTCTTTTTCGTCGTATTCGACAGCAGAAGCATTTGCGAGGTTCAGGTTGCCGAGCGTGACGCCGTTGGGGTCAAGCGCGGTCGGGAGGGTATAGCGGATACCCGGATAACGCGGGTCAACATCCTTGGTCTTGCCGTCATGACCGGTAAAGCCGGTTGCAATAACGGTTCCGTAATCGGAAACATCGCGCCAGACAGCCGTGAGGGTGTCTGGTTCGGTGAGGGTCACGGACTGACCGCAAGCATATTCGTTGCCTTTGGAATCCGTCCAACCAACGAGCAGGTTCTTGGAAAGCTTGACCTCGGTGGCTGTGGGAAGGTTCATCGTCTTGGATTCGCCTTCGTTGATGGTGTATTTGGCCGGAAGTGTGGAAGCGCCGCCGTTAAAATCAAAGTTAACGTCGAAAGTTCTTCTCTTCCAAGCGGCAAAGAACGTAACTTTATAATCTTTGTCTAAGTCTTGTCTGGAAACGGTATAAGTAGTAGCGAGTTTGTCTTCGCTGTCGCCCTGCTTGAACCAACCCAAAAAGTCATAATACTTGCGGGTAATGGTCGGTTCAGGGAGCGTAACGGTTGCGCCGGTTTCGGTTACAATCGACTCTTGGGTTCCTTCACCGCCGTTTGCATTGAAAGCGATGGTGGCAGGCGTAGGAACTTCTTCAAACTTGAAGTTATCGATCGTATAGGTTGCCGCCGGTTTCGTTTTGTCAACGCTGTCTGCGATCTGAATGGAAAACGGCGTCTTCGGTTCTGTAAACGTCATGGTAAAGGAGAGCTTTCCGTCTTCCTTTACGGTATAGCCTGTACCCGTGATAGGCGTGGCTGTGATCTTTCCTTCGACCGTCGTTCTGTAATAAACGTTAAGCACATGGCCGTTTGCCGGATACTTATCCGAGGCAAAATCAAAGGAAACCTTGTAGCTGGCTGCCGGAAGAACTCCCTCGGTAAGATCGAACGTAATACGTCTCTTGACCGTGGCCGTACCTGCACTTACAGCGACCTGTAACGCTTTCCCTTCGCCTTTTTCGACGATAGAAAGAGTCGTTTTGGAATCGTTCGGTGTAATGTTTGCCGGAACAACACCGTCTTCAAAATCATAGAAGACAGGGAGAGTAAGCTCGTCTTCCGCAAGCGCGGCTTCGTCTTCCTCCTCTTCCATGTCGGGCAGGGTTGCTTGATCCTCGCCGGTTTCTACGCCGAAATCAATATCTGCCGCGATTGCCGGTACGCAAAACGCCACAGACGAGAAAATCGTCGCAAGGCACAGGATTAAGCTGAGGATTTTTTTCATGTGGACTGCACTCCTTTAAAAGTAATGTGTGTACTCACTCCGGAAAGCCGCCGATACAGCGTTTTGGGCCATATACAGACAGCTATCCCATATAGAATTACGACCATATTATACAACAAAACATTTTTATTGTCAATAGTTACAAATAAAATTCCCGAACAAATCTGCGGAATTGTTACTTTATACACATCTTTACAAGATATATGTGATCAGCCTTTTTCAACCACTACATTTTGTGTCTGCGTATTCATGTTTTGTTTTCTTTTTGTGCGTGTTGCACAAACATTCGGTTACAATCTTGTATAAAGCTCCGAAGACAGCGCAAGGAATTCGGACAGCTCATCCGCTTCAAGCGGTCTTGCCGCCACAAGTGCCAGCATGTAGACCTGCTTGGCCAGTTTTTCGGACAATTCGTCCTCCATACCGTCGGCAATCCGCTTTTCCAACTTTTCGGTGAGCGAATTGGAAAGGTTGAGCGACAGCGTCAGCTCTTCGGGAAGCCCGGCATTCATACCGCCGCCGTACAATTTCATCATATCGGCAAAGCGGCGCGATTCCTCGGAAAGGCCCAAGAATGCCGGAACAGACGCGTCTTTGAGCGTCTCACAGACAATTTTGAAATGTTCGCCCTTATTTAAGGTTTTTTCAAAGAATTTCACGAGCTTTTCATTGTTTTCTTTATTCTGCTCGTTATTTTCTTCCTTTAATATATCGCTGACGCCGCTGTCCACACGGACAAACTTCACGTCTTTGAGCGTTTCATCTAAATCCGCGTGTTCCACTGCGCTGACAAACTGGATGTCCAGCATTTTATCCAGCATCACGATCGGCACATTTTGTTTGTCGAACATGGCGATATAGGCCGCCTGCTGTTTCTTATCGTCGGTGTAGTAAACTTTCTTATCGAAATGCTCGTTTGCGGCGGCATATTCGGCAAGTGTCATATATTTTCCGGCCGTCGTCTTATACAGCACGCTGTCTTTAACTTTATCAAAGAACTTCCGGTCGCGCACACAGCCGTATTCGACGAACAGTTTCATGTCGTCCCACATGCCCTCGTATTTTTCGCGTTCGGTATTGAACAGCGCGTTGATCTTATCGCCGACCTTTTTGACAATGTGAGCCGAAATCTTGGAGACATAGCCATTGGTCTGCAAATAGCTGCGCGAAACGTTGAGCGGCAGATCCGGACAATCCAGAACGCCTTTCAGCAAGAGCAGATATTCCGGAATCACTTCTTTGATGTTATCTGCTACAAAGACCTGATTATAGTACAGTTTGACCTGGCCTTCATAATTGCCGAATTCGTTTTCCATTTTCGGGAAATATAAAATTCCCTTGAAATTGAGCGGATAGTCGGCATTGATATGAATCCAGAAGAGTGGTTCGCGGTAATCGTGAAAGACTTTATGATAGAACTCCTTATATTCCTCTTCGGTGCAGTCGCCGGGACGTTTGAGCCAAAGAGGATGGATGTCATTGATGGGAGCAGGGGCGGCTTTGGGCGTTTCTTCGCCGTTTTCCTCTTTTTTGGGTTCTTCCTTTTCGGGAAGCTCGTTAAAATAGATTTCAACCGGCATGAAAGAGCAGAATTTTTCGAGGATTTCCTTTATTTTGAAGCCGTTTGCGTATTCTTTTTCCTCCTCGTTGATATGAAGAATGATATCCGTACCGCGCGACGTGCGTTCGTCGGTTTCACTCATTTCATAATCGCCCTCATCCGATCCTTTCCAAAGGACGGCCTTGTCATCATGCCACGATTTGGAGAGAATTTCGACTTTATCGGCAATCATAAACGCCGAATAAAAGCCGAGGCCGAAATGACCGATGATACCGCCCGTCCCCTCGGATTTGGCGTCTGCATCGGCTTTTTCGTATTTCTGAATGAAATCCACAGCGCCGGAAAGGGCGATCTGGTTGATATATTTGTCGATTTCTTCGGCGTTCATACCGATACCGTTATCGGAAAATGTGAGTGTGCCGAGGTCGTTGTCGAGGGTCACGTCAATGCGGTAAGGAGCGCCGTCCGACTCGGTTTCGCCGAGAGAAACGAGACGTTTGTGCTTAGTTATGGCGTCGCACGCGTTGGAGACCAGTTCACGCACGAAAATATCCTTATCCGAATAAAGCCATTTTTTGATGACCGGGAAAATATTTTTGGTTTCGACGGAGATACCGCCTTTTTTTACTTGATTTTCACTCATGGAAAAGACTCCTTTCAGTGTTTGATATTTCCATTCCTTATTATTGTAGTCGAAAAAGTACAGGAAAGATTGTCGGTTTTGTTAACAATTTGCGCGTATCGTGTCGAATTTAAAGGGCGGCTTTGCCGCCTGCCGATTCTCACGCGCAAGCGTGAGTTTGCCGCCCCGAAAGGGGCGGCTAGGGAGCCGTTGTTACTTTTCGGAAAGCAACCAAAGTGGCACTTTGGGATTGCCTTTCTTTTCCGGAAAGCCCGGATAGGGGCTTTTAGAGGAAGCTTTTCTTTTCCCGAAAAGTTTCCAAAAGAGACGTTTTTTGTGTTACTTTTTCGCTTGCTTGAATTTACAATGTAAGTGCAAGCAAAAAAAAGGATGGACACAAAAGGAA
>CAKSOW010000042.1 GCA_934479825.1 uncultured Eubacteriales bacterium | reverse complement strand
GGCGGAGAATAAAAAACTTTCCCTTGTTTTGGCTCATAAGGGCAAAAACAAGGGAAAATACATAAGGTTGGAACACAAGGCAAGCGAAAAGCCTTGAAAATACAGCGCTTTAAGAGGATTAGATAGATAAACTGGAATTTGTTTTATAGAGGTCTTTGCAAATACACCATGTCTACAAGGTGTACACCACACTCATATATCGGGTGATCATAATGATCCGTAAAAAAATTTGGCACGATATGCGAGCGTACAAAGCCACATTTTTCATAAAAGGGTATCGTCAACGGGCTGTCGCCGGTTCCCACTTGCAGTATCGAAAATTGTCCGCGGTATTTTTCAACAAGAAATTCAATCAGCGCTTTGGCATAGCCTTTTCGCTGAAATGGGGGAACTGTAGCGATATTCTTAATTTCAAGTATTCCATTCCCTTCGTCCGTTACGACACACTCGCATTTTACTCCGTCATCATCAAGAACATACATTTTACCTTTATAGAGATAACGGTCAACCATATCTTCCTGCTCATCCGCCAATAGGAGCAAATCAAGATATTGTTTTTTGTTTTCCGTAACTTCTGCAATTCTCATCAATCACACCTGCAATTTCCGATTTGTTGATAACTTATTATATCATAAATCTATCCACTTTTCAATCTATATTACCAATTAACTTGGAAAGAAATACCGCCGAGCGAGAAAGGCTCTCAACAAACTGATAACAATCAAATTTAGCCCTTTTCGTGAGTCCGAGTCCGGACACAGCATCGAAAAGGGCAAAAGGGATCTATGAAACTCCGAAAAAATGCAGGGTCGAAAAAACGGAAGAAATCTCTCGAAATCTCCCGTTTTCTCGTTTTTTCTCGCCCGGATCTAAATTGACTTGTCATCTTGGCTGGGACGGCTGGATTCGGACCAGCGAATGCCGGAGTCAAAGTCCGGTGCCTTACCGCTTGGCGACGCCCCAATATAACGAACGAATATATTATACTGTATTTTTTGCCATATGTCAAGAGCTTTTTCAAAAAATGCCTTTGAAAACAGAGTTTTGCAGCATGCCCGAAAAACGCGCTTTCCAATTTCTTGGAAAGCGCGTTTTAAAATTAGCTATTAGTCTGCAAGCGTAATCGAAATATCTTTGACTAAATACTCGACCCCTGCACCTTCAGCCGGTTTGCCCCAGATCTGGAAACAATCGTCGTTCATCGCCGTATAGTCGGCCGGAACTTCAACGGTTTCATTCACTTCAATCCATTCATCTCCGGTCGAACGGTCTGCCTTGTTGGCAAACGTGTGATCCTTAATCGCCGGAATTTCAGTGGTCGCATAGCGGAAGTTGCCGCCGATAATGGTATTTGAGAAATCCTTGCCGGCCTTGTTTTTCAACGGATACAGCTTATAGGAAACCTTGTAAGTCTTGCCTGCCACAAACTGCATTCTGACGTTGAGATAGGTATACTGTTCGCCTTCCTTGACGCATTCTACCTTAAAGACTTTTTTCGCGGAATCGGCCGGATCTTCGGTAATCACAAGCTTGCCGCTGGATTCGGAGGTCACTTCAATGCCCTCCGGCAGCTTTTCCACATCGGTAATTACAGCTTCGGTCGGCTTGGTAGCCTTGGCCTGTTCTACTTTTTCAGGTTCCGGCGCTTCTTCCGGCACATAGCCGTCAAGCTTATAGAAACGCACATAGGCTACTTCAAATTTCTCCGCCGCACCGAACGGGTCAAAACGGATCGTTGCAACATCGCCCGTCCACTTGGAGCAATTGACAAGGTTAAAGGAAACCTCCACAATTTCGCCCTCGTTCGTGAAAGCCGGGACTTCGTATTTACCGGTTACACCCTTGGCAGCCTCCCAATTGGGACTGGTCTTGGTGACAAAGAAGAACTGCGGATTCTGATTTTCATAACCTTTTCTGTAACGCACACCAATCACGCAGACCTGATAATCATTTGCATTGAACGAAACGGCATGGGTAATAGCCGGGTCGCCGTTGGTACCGGTTGCAACAGCTGCACCGTTTTCAAGAACAAGTTCGGAGGCATTCTGGCTCTTCCAGCCTAAAACATCCGATGCATCGGCGAAGCTCCACTGGTTTTCGTCGTCCACTTCGAGAAGTTTGCTACCCTCTGCCGCATCTGCCTTAGTGCAGTATACATAATCGATATCAACATCGGCTTTTGTTCCGAACGGGTCAAAGCGGATACCGGTAATCGTGCCGGAATACTGCGTGTTGGAGGTCATATCGAACACAACTTCCACCGTGTCGCCCTCTTTTTTGCCGTCAAGAGCATATTTGCTGTTGACGCACTTATCGGCCGAATAGTTCTTGCTTCCGGCTGTTGTGAAGAAGAGCTGCGGTGCGCCGGTCTTGACAGCCTCGCTGTATTTAACGCCAACCGTGATACGGTTGTATTCGGTAGCCTTAAAGCCGACAGCATGGTAGATAGCCGGGTCGCCGTTGGTCGGTTTGAGATGCAACAGACCGCCCGAAACAGTGGCAGAGCTGTTTTGCAGCGTCCAATCCTCCATTTCGCCGTCCATCGCGAAATCCCACTTGTTGGGCTCGCGCGAGATCATCATCTGATACTCTTCGTCCGTACCGGCCTGAACGGCAATGGTCTTGCCTTTCATGGTGTATTTCCAACCAATCAGGTCGCAGAGTTTCTTCATATGGAATACCGGCAGTCCGTCACGGAGCGTGAACGTGTAGCCGAGGGATTGTTCTTTGCCGTTTACAAATACTTTATCACTGCCGACCGTAAAGACAAGCGTTTTTTCATCAACTGTCTTTAAGGTCAGTTTTCCGGTAAAGCGATCCCATTCATGGTACAGTCTGAGCGAAGAATAGAAACCTCTGTCCTCATCTCTTTGACCGACCACTTCATAATCGCCGTCGTCCAGTTCCTTGATCTTGAAGGTAAACGAAAGCTTTGTGCCGTTTACTTCAACAGCCGGAATGTTGGACTCATCCTCTGTCGGGAAGTTCATAAATTCGATCAATGAAATTTCAAACGAACCGGGCTTGGTCTGCGGATCGATACGGAAATCGGTGATGATTCCCGTCCACTTGGCGCAGGTAGTCATATTGATGTAGTAATCGACAAACTTACCGGTTTCGGTAATGGCAGCCGTCTTATACTTCTTAGAATCCATAGTCGACTCTTGGGCAGTAGCAAAGAATATCTCAAAACTTGCTTTTTCGCTGTTTTTCATACGGATATGAAGAATAGGAGCGTCTGCGGCATTCAGCGCTTCAAAATCTTTGGCGGTAACGGCATAGTCGCTTGCCGTGCTGGAACCGGTAATGGCACCGTCCTTGACTTCATAGGAAGCAAGACCGTGGCCGGCTTTCCATTTAGCGGCGTCTGTTGCCTTAGACATATCATAAGAACGGACTGCAACAAGGTTGTCACCGGTCAAAGAAGATTCGTCTTCCGCCGTGTCGGATTTTTCAAACTGGAACCAGCGGATCACCGAACGGTGCGGCGGATAGAGGTGAGTAACGCGGTCGATCTGATCGGCTGTCGCTCTCACGTCAAGAGCGGAGTGGTCGCTCGTGTCGTCCGTAAAGGTAAGACGGATGTTTTCAAGATAATCAAAGCCGATGTTCTGCGTCGGGAGAACATACGTACCCTCGGAATACTCGTTGGTAGTGGACACGATAAGCGTGTTATCCATCCACGTGCCGGTATTCATTTCGGCAAGTTCTTTCTTGATCTCCTGGCAAACCTTTAAATGATCTTCTTTGGTGATGATCGGGTCACGCGAATGGTTGCGTCCCACATCGTTGAAACCGATGGAAACGGTCGGAATGTGGTGACTGCCGACTGCATGGGAATTGGCAAGGTCGGTCCGGTTGCAGTTGATCTGATGTTCTGCACTGTAACCGTTCGGCCCCCAATGGTAACCGTAGGTAGCGTCATAGCCAAGCTCTTTAAGTCCGGAATACGTGCCCTCGGGGTTTGCGCCCTGCGTCGAAGCAAGGAGAATAAGGCCGTCATAGCCGATCTTTTTGAGCTCTTCGTTCATGAATTCGACAGCCTGGCGTGCGCCCTCTGCACCGCCGAACGCCTTTTCAAAGTTGCTTCTGTTCCAGACCGTGAGGACCGCCTTGTTGTCAAGACGCGCATAACGCGGGTCGGAGAAGTAATATTCCATCCAATAGTTCCAGATATAATCGCGGAACTGTTCAAACGACGTGCAGTCCTGACCGTTGTTTTCCCACATGATGCAGAAATCGACAAGGTCGCTGTACTTCGCCATCATGTAGCCGTCGTGAAGCGCATAGTACGAATGGCGCATCTTCTTGATCGGCTCTTTGATGTTACTGCTCGGGCAGTACCAGCAAGCGTGCATAAAGTCGATACCGTGTTCGGCAAGCCACTTCAGCTCCCAATCGGCCGTCTCGCGCAAGCCTTCGTCGTAGTAACCGATGTACGGTTCAAATTCCGGGAACGAGCTGACCGAGTCCCAGCCCTCGCCGGAATGTTGGTCGCGCCACAGCCAGCACACGTTGACGCCGATGTTGTAATCCTTGCTTTCGGCAACCTGCGGATAGGACGGATAATCGTCATGGTCGATAATGTTGCAGATCTGAACATCGTCAAACCACATAACGGCATCGGTCTTGGGCGCAAAGCTTACGGTGATACCGTCAAAGCTCTTGTCGTTTATCTCAATTGTCGCTTTCTTCTTGCCGTTTACATAGATGTCGGCCGTTCCGGCATTTGTGTCAGCCTCAATATGGAGGTTCTGCCATACGTTGGCGCGGAAATCATTGACCATGTTGTCGCCGACGTAAATCTTGCCGTCGCGCGTTTCAAAGGTAATGGCCTTTTCGCCGCCGGAGGTAAGAGAAACAGAAGCGCCGTCGGTCTTTTCCGGAAGAAGAATCATAGTCTCAAAGCTGATCTTGCCGGCAATCGGCGTGAACGAACGGGATGCCGTTGAGGTTTCACCGGCCTTGGTCTCGCTCTTGACGCTGACCAAATCATAGCCGCGTTCAGAAGCGGTCTTGGTAAGTTTCCAGTTACCGGTGACGTTCCACATAGCAGGCGCGTCGCCCGTATCTTCTGCAATAAAGTGCTCGCTTAATGCATAGTTCTTGGAAAGACGGGCGTTGTACAGCTTGACATAGCCCGAACCTTTCTTTTCAGAACCGAGAACAAGGCGCGAGATATCGCCGTCCTTGATATTTACCGTACCGCAGTCGGTGTTGTTCAGCACAAGGTGAGCGGTGCGCTTGTCAAGGTCAACATTCCAGACAAGCTTGTAACCGGTCGATTCATTAGCCGGAACAGCAATGGCCGTTGCCTTTTCATCCGCGCCGACAAGTACCCATTTGCCGTTTTTCGGAGTGATCGAAACGATCTTGTTTTCGTTTGCATCCTCAAAAGCAACATAAGCCGCACCGTCGCTCGAATAAGCGCCGAAATACAGCTCTAAATGCAAGATTCCGTCACGTTCGGTCTTAAATTTACGAATAAGAGAACCGAAAGCCTCATCCGAAGTATCTTTAATAAAGGAACGATAGGTACCGGACGTATTGAAGAGGTCGAAACGGTTGTCATAGTCCCATCCGTTGGCAAGACCGGTCGGGCCGTTTTCGCCCATCATATCAATGATGTAATACGCGTCGGAAAGCGTGCGGACAGCCGTTTTATCAAAGGATTTTTGCACACGCTTGTCAGCAAGCGCGATACGGACTGCCATCGCCGAAATCTCACTGCGAAGCAGCTTGGAATCCGGCGCAAATGTGCCGAAATTGTCGTTACCGGTCAGAATGCCGGCACGGTAAAGCTTGAATACTTTTTTGCCGTAAGACGAGCCTTCGCCGACATCGGGAAGCGACTCAACCGTGTTGATAGCCGGGAGATCGCCGCACACATCGGCAAGCAGCTCCGCCATTTCGGAACGCTTGATAGTACGTTCAAAATCTTCGTAACGGCCATCCTGCAAGAAGCCGTTTGCGATTGCATAGTTGACATACTTTGTGTACCATTCGCCGTCTGCGTCGGGAATGGCCTTGCCGTTCAGGTTTTCGTAGATACGAGCGGCAATGGTAACGCCCTCCGCAATGGTGAGCGTGCCGTTCGGACTGAATGTGGTAGCGCTGTCGCCCTGCATGATGCCGTATTCGTAAGCATCCTTGACGCTGGCAGCGTACCATTCGGTTTGCGGTACGTCGGCAAACATACCGTCTGTGTAGTCTTTGCTTTTGGCAAAATCTGCATGGACGCTCACCGCAAGGGTCAGCGCAGCAGTAAGTCCGGCGGCAAAGCCTAACATTCTTTTGTTCATTTTCTTCTCTCCTTTTTGATTTTTTCAGCCGAAAATGATGGCTGTTTCCCTTTTTGGAATACCTTTATTTTATCATAAATACCTACAAAATGGAATTGGCAAAACCTACGAATTTTTTCTGTTTTTTTGTGCAATTTGCTGGTTTATCTTGTTGATTTATCTGTTATTTGTTGGTTTTTGTGTGAAAAGGCCTTTCCCGAAAAGTAAGAAAAGGGACGGTTTTAATGTTACTTTTTGCGACGTGCCAAAAGTAACCAAAAACACGCCGAGGGCCTCTGCCCTCTGGACTCCCGGGGTGCGGTTCAAAATTCCGAGCGTAGGAATTACTTGCTAAAACACAGGCTTTGTGCCTATCAAGAAATTTTGTGAGAAACTGAAACCATGTGCCATATAGCTCGGAGTATTTTGAACCGGTGCGAAAGGGTTACTTTACTGCGTAAGGATTTATAGGTATTTATAAAAAGAAAAGCTTTGATTTGGGTGGACAGCAGGTTATGTGTTTCAGGGAATGGGTGGTTTTGGTGGAAATTTGTTTTTGAACGAATAGAAAGATATTTTCCGGAAGATGGATAGTTTCAGGCGAGAACATGAAATTTCCGGTTCCTGCTAAAAACGAATCATGGATTTACTCCAAAGCTTTTACTAACCTACATCAATTTTCCTTTTCCACCGCAACAAAGATAACGTGCAGTTTCTCTTTTAGCCTACTGCTTGCGGTGTCAAGCCCGTATTGCAACTTCGATTTTTCGCAAAACCGGATTCTGCGTTCGTACTGCAATTGTCCTTTCGCACCGGTTCAAAACATGGCCGTGCGTATTTGCGGCACTAATAAACTTTTGCAAAAAAACTTAATGCACTGAACCTTTCAAATTTTATCTATAATCCCACCGCACGGGTTTTGAACCGAGGTCGCAGAACGGAGCCCCGTCTGCTTTTGGGTTCTTTTTGCAGAGGCAAAAAGAACGTAAAAACGTCCCTTTCATGCCTTTCCGAAAAAGAAAGGCTCCCCTTTTGATACTTTTCCGAAAAGTACCAGCGGCTCCCAGCCGCCCTCGGTGTACTTTTTGGTTCTTTTGGAAAAAGCCAAAAGAATCAAATACACTTTCTCAAAAAGGTAAAATTGTGGAAATACTCAGTTTTTTTAGAAAAACTCTTGCTTTTTTTTTGAATTTGTGATACAATATGCGAAACTGGACTTATTGTCCGGCATAGAATAATGCGAGTGCGTTGTAAAACAAATTCGTTACAAAATTTTAAGGAGTTGATTTTTTTCATGGATCCTGCCAGTAGTATGCAGATAGCGGCGCTTTTTGTTTTAGTGCTGTTATCCGCTTTTTTCTCAGGAACCGAAACAGCCTTTACGAGTTTTAATAAAACCCGTATGAAAACACTTGCCGGAGACGGCAACAAAAAAGCCAAAGCCGTCATGAAGGTCGAGGAGAATTACGAAAAATTCTTGTCTACCATGCTTGTCGGCAACAACATCGTCAACATTTCCGCTTCTACCATTGCAACCCTTCTTTTTGCCTCTTTCATCAAAGGCAATACAAGTCTTGCCGCAACGGCATCAACAGCCGCCATGACGGTCATCATCCTGATTTTCGGTGAAATTACGCCGAAATTCCTCGGCAAAGACTTTGCAGACAGCTACACTATGCGTGTGGTCGGAATCGTCCGTTTTCTCATGATGATCCTCACACCGCTCACCGCTCTGTTCTCCCTTTGGAGAAAGCTCATTTCCATGCTTTTCAAACATGACGCTACCCTTTCCATTACGGAAGATGAAATCATGACCATGGTTGAAGAAGCGCAGAATGAAGGCGGCATTGACGAACACGAGGGCGATCTCATCAAAAGCGCTATCGAATTCAACGATCTGGAAGTCGCCGCAATTCTGACACCGCGTGTGGATATTGTCGCTATTTCCGTCGATACGCCGATCCCTGAGATCATGGAAACTTTCCGTACCAGCGGTTTTTCAAGACTTCCGGTCTATCGCGATACCATCGACAGCGTTGTCGGTGTTATCCATGAAAAGGATTTCAACCGCTTGGTCTATGACGGCGGTACAGACTTTTCTTCGATTGTACATGAAGTGCTCTGCATTACCGAGGGCATGAAGATATCCAAGCTTTTGCGTGAGTTCCAAGAAGCAAAAACACATATGGCGATCGTCGTAGACGAATACGGCGGTACGGCAGGACTTGTCACGATGGAGGATGTCTTGGAAGGTCTTGTCGGCGAGATCTGGGACGAACACGATGAAGTCATTGAGAATATCAAAGAGCTCGAAGACAATGTGTACTTAATCAATTGCAGTACGCCGATGAATGACCTTGCTGATATTTATCCGTTTTCGGATGAGGTTCTGGATGATAATGCGACTGTCAACGGATGGGTACTTGATAACCTCGGGAAAATTCCGGAGGTCGGCGATAAATTTGATTTTGAGAATTTATCAGTCGAGGTCTTGAAGATTGACGGCAGACGTGCCTCCGAAATTAAACTTGTGGTTCACCCCGAAGATGAAGAGGAGGACGAAGGCAAGGATAAGGATAAAGACACGGACAAAGACGGCGATTCCGAAGAGGAGACGCGCGCCAAAGTCCATTCTTCCAAAAAAGGCGATTGATACAACAGAGATTTATTTTATCCCGAAAAAAACAAAGAAATAAAAATTCCGGCGCTTGCGTAACAAAACGTGAGCGCCTTTTTGTACAAAAAACTGCCACTTTGTTTTTTCACAAAAACTGCGGTGGAAACACGGCACAGCCGACAGCATATACTGACATCGGAGAGCCTCAAAAAAACATATGAACCGCGAAGGCGGTTCTTTTGGTGATAGTATGACACTCTCAGAACTTCAAAAAGACATGACAGGCCATGTGGAAAGTCTGGAACTTACCGGCTCCGTCCGCAGGCGTCTGCAAGATATTGGATTTGTACGCGGTGCGCCGGTTGAATGCGTTTTTAGCAGTCCGCTCGGCGATCCGACTGCTTATTTTGTCGGTGGGGCGCTTGTAGCCATTCGACGTTCCGAAGCGCAATGCGTCTATGTGACGATGGAGTAAGGATAGGCCCCCGGCTGCCCATATGGGGCGGCCGGGGGCCGTGCCATTGTTTCCGGAAAGCCCGGAAAGAGACTTTTCGATTCTCGAAAAGCAAGAAAAGAGACGGTTTTTTGTGTTACTTTTTGCGGCGTGCCCCAAGCCCCCCCAAAAAAAAGTCCCCAAGGGCGTTTTTACGTTACTTTTTGCGGCGTGCAAAAAGTAACCAAAAACACGCCGAGGGCCTCTGCCCTCTGGACTCCCGGGGAACGGTTCAAAATTCCGATCGTGGGAGTTATTTATTAAATCGCAAGTTATGTGCCTATCAGAAAATCTTTGCGGAAAATCACCGTTTTGTGCAATATAGCTCGGAGTATTTTGAACCGGTGCGAGGGGGTTATTTTACTACGCAAGGATTTTCAATTTTTTATAAAAAGGCAGGCTCTGATTTGGGTGGACAGTAGTTTATGTGTTTCATGGAAAGGGGGAGTTTGGTAGGAGGTTGGTTTTTGTGGCAACAGATTACAGCTTTTCGGAAAGGAGAAATTTTGGTGGGAGATTTTTTCGCGGACAGAAAGTTATTTTTCGGAAAAATGGATAGTTTCAGATGAAAATGCAAAATTTCAAGTTTTCTGCACAGAAACACATTTGGGATGAATCTTAAACTTTTTATCAGCTCACATCGTTTTTTTCGCCGCATCCAATATAACGTGCAGTTTCTCTTTTAATCCATCGCTTGCGGCGTCAAGCCCGTAGCACTAACCGACCAAAGTCAAAATCCAGATATTTAGCGATAGTCTCCTTGAAACATGGTCGTCTTGTTCGCGTCCGCTCACAATACTCCCTGTTTCGGCGGTCTCCGACACGCCAAAACTTGCCACCGGCAACTTTTGACGCGTCCGAGTGTTTGTAGTACAACTTCCCTTTCGCACCGGTTCAAAGCCTGAAAGCTGTTTTAGTGACGAACTGTTTCATTTTCTATAAAAAGCATGCCTGTGTAGCGCTTTGAACCGATCCCCCGGGAGTCGGGAGGGTCGCAACCCTCGCGGCTGCTTTTTGGTTCTTTTTGCAGAAGCAAAAAGAACGTAAAAAACGTCCCCTTTTGTTACTTTTCACAAAAGTAACACGGCTCCCCGGCAACCCCTGCCGGGACTGCCACTCACGCTCCGCGTGAGAATATGTCGGCGGCACGCCGCCCTTAAAAGACAAAAGGACTGCCGCAAAGCGGCAGTCCCCTGCAATTTTTTAAGTATTAAAGTCCGCCGTAATCCTTGTTAAACTCTTCCACTGATTTTTTGGCGGAATTTTCTCTTGCCGCATAGAACGACGAGAAATCACGCGACGTGGTCTTGGAAAGATCACGTCCAACCGACTGTAACGGACCGCCGGCCACGTAACCGATATCATAAATAATGCTGTCTTTGATAATATCCATCATTTCTTCGGATTCTTCATCACGTGCATATTTGGATTTGAGCGATACTTCGTAGAATGCCGGAACAACGTCTCTGTGACCGTATGCGCAAAGCGCTTCGGTAATAGCACCTGTGCGCTCTACATCCGAAACACTGATCGGAATGATAATAAGCGGTGCGGCACCGTTAATAGCGGTGGAATATTCATCGTTTTCGTCAAATTTCGGATACGGAATGATACCGAAATCGTCGTCCATGTTGCGAAGTCCTTGTGCAGAACCTAAACCGCCGGAAGCGATCATCGCACGGCCGCCCTGGAAAATATCCGGACCGGAATAGTTGATGTTGCCTTCGGTAAACTGCAAGAAGCAGGCTTCGTTATTCATTAAGCTGAAAAATTCGTCGAAGATCTCAACCGTCTTGTTGGAGTACAGCGTCAGTTCCAGCGCACCTTCATCGTTTTTGTCGTAAATCTTCTGACCGCCGGCATAAAGTACATTGATCGGAGCAGCCCATTCGGAAGTAAAGAAACCGTATTGGTCGTCTTCCGGCTTGATAACACCGTCGCCGTTCAGATCAGCGCCGCCCTTTTTGGCAAGGTATGCGAACTCATCAAATGTCCATTCGCCGTCTTTGACCATTTCATAAGGATAGTCAAAGCCTTTTTCATCGAAAATACGCTTGTTGAACAAAAGACACATGGCACTTCCCAAACTGGAAATTGAGATATCACCGTCAAGGACATACAGTCTGCCGTTTACGGTACAGTTGTCGTTGATGTTCTTCGACCACCACGGCATATCCATATGAATGGTGGAGATATCGTGAATGTTGTAGCCAGCGCCCTGAACAGCATAAGCAAACGCTGCACGGGAGTGCGTGAAGATGATATCATAAGCATCATCACCGGCTAAGATCGAGTTAAGCGCGTCGGTATCATAGTTGCCATGAGAAGATTCCGAGGCGGAAATGGTAATTCCGTATTTCTCCTCAACCGCCTTATTGCGGCGATAAATTGCGTCGTCTACGATATCTTCTTGGCTTTCTTCAAAATATTGAGTCTTTGTCTGACCTTTGCGGACAAGTATGCGATAGTTGTAACCGTCATACTTTTCCTTGGAAAGAACGGCGTCGTAATCAATATCATCGGAGTCCGTCGGGGTGTCCGGCGTATTCGGCTGATCGATGGGCGTATCCGGCTTGACATCCGGCTGTTTTTGGTCATCCTTATTGCAGGCGGCCAGTGTGAAAACTGTACCGGCAATAAGAAGCGCTGCGAGAATCCTTTTCATCATTTTGCAAACTTTTCTCCTTACTGTTTGATAAGGATATTTTACCACAAATATGCGTTTTCTGTAAATAGCCGATTTGCACAAACTTCAAAGTAAATGCTTGTGCAAAATAACGAAAACGATTTTGAGATATTTGCAAAAACGCCCAAAAAAGCGGCATAGCCGTCCTTATAAGACAAAAGGGGACTGCCGCAAAGCGGCAGTCCCCTCAGATTGTTGCAAAAGTCTATAAGACTTTTCGGGCGAAGCCCGATTTTAATAAAAATCCGAAAAATCCGGGGACATGTGCCACGGATTTTTCACCGATAGATTCGCGCGTGTCGAAAAGCGGAGCTTTTTGGCATGAGGCGCGAGCGTACGAATCTGTTTCCGTGTCGTAAAACGCAGTTTTGCGACACGCGCAGGGGACTGCCGCTTTGCGGCAGTCCCCTGCAATACTAAATATTAAAATCCGCCGTAATCCTTGTTGAATTCCTCAAGCGTTGTCTTGGCCGATTCCTCTCTTGCCGCATAGAACGACGAGAAATCGCGCGTCGTGGTCTTGGCAAGATCACGTCCGACCGAATTCAACGGGCCGCCGGCCACATAGCCGATATCATAAATAATGCTGTCGCGGATCAAGTCCATCATCTCTTCGGATTCATCATCGCGCGCATATTTGGATTTGAGCGATACTTCATAGAATGCCGGAAGTACGTCTCTGTGAGCGTAAGCGGCTAACGCTTCGGTAATAGCACCGGTGCGCTCCACATCCGAAACACTGATCGGAATGATCACGAGCGGTGCATATCCGTTTATGGTGGTAGAATAATCGTCGTTTTCATCAAATTTCGGATACGGAATGATGCCGAAATCATCGTCCATGTTGCGGTAACCCTTGGCACTTCCCAGACTGCCGGTCGTTATCATGGAACGTCCGCTCTGGAAGATGTCCGCGCCGGAATAGTTGATATTGCCCTCGGTAAACTGCAAAAAACAAGCCTCGTTGTTCATCAGGCTGAAAAATTCATCAAAGATTTCAACCGTCTTGTTGGAATACAGCGTTAACTCCAATTCGCCCTTATCGTTCTTGCCGTAAACTTTCTGACCGCCGGCATACAGAATGTTGATCGGACCATTCCATTCGGTCGTGTTGAAACCGTATTGGTCGTCCTCCGGATTCATAACACCGTCGCCGTTGAGATCCTCTGCGCCCTTTTTGGCAAGATACGCAAATTCGTCAAACGTCCATTCGCCGTCCTTGACGGTTTCATACGGGTAATCAAAACCTTTTTCATCGAAAATACGCTTGTTGAACAGCATGCACATAGCGCTTTCCAAGCTGTAAATCGAAATATCGCCGTCGAGAACATACAGCTTTCCGTTTATGGTGCAGTTGTCGTTAATGTTCTTCGACCACCACGGCATATCCACATGAATGGTAGAAATGTCGTGTACATTATAGGCCGCGCCCTGAATGGCATATGTAAAGGCCGAACGGGAATGCGGGAAGATAATGTCATAGGCATCGTCTCCGGCTAAGATCGAATTGAGCGCGTCGGTTTCATGGTTGCCGTTGGAGGATTCCGATATGGAAATGGTAACGCCGTATTTTTCTTCGACATTCTTGTTGCGGCGGTAGATAGCGTCGTCAACAATATCCTCCTGACCCTCGTCAAAATATTGCGTGGACGCCCAACCTTTACGCACGAATATGCGGTAATTGTAGCCGTCGTATCTTTCTTGGGAGAGAACGGAATCATAGTCGATTTCTTCTTCGTCATTGGAATTATCGGAAGAAGGATTGTTTGCAGGATCGGTTTGTTCGGTGGGAGTTACAGGATTTTCAGGTTTTTTGCCGTCATCTTTTTTATCGCAGGCAGCGAAGGAAAAGAGTAATCCGGCAGCAAGCAGTGCGACAAAGAATTTCTTGAACATAGACAAACTCCTTTATATAATATATGAACATTTTACCATAAAAGAATACGCCTGTAAAGTTTCGTTCTTTCGTTAAACCTGTCGATTTTTTTATATTTGCTCACAAAACCCATGTTTTAAGACCCGGCAGACGTTTTGCAGAAAAGATAGCCCTCCCAGTACAGATCCTCCAATTCTTCCGTCTGTACATTGTATTTAAAATGGATCTCATTGCTCACAAAACCGGTCGTTTCATCCAAGAACCGCATTTCTGTCGGAATCTCGTCATGATAGCCGCGGCCGTATTTCGCGAACAATTCATGGGCATAATCGCAGACAGCTTGCCGGGAAAACGAATGTGTCACACCGTTTGCGTCTGTAAACGTGAGTTTGTCTTTCGCGAAGTCGGACTCCGTCCAAATAACATGCTGGATATAGGCATAGTCCGAAATAGCAAGGCCTTTTTCCAAGGGATCGGACCGATAAGAACACCGGATCGTGCTGACATAAACATCATACTCCGGTCTTTCAAATCCAAAGTTTTCTTTGACACCGCCGTCGGTAAGCCAAGACGGAAGCTTGTCGGGATAGTCGGTCAAATAGTCGTAGATCGCGCAGATCTTCTGTTCGGTTTCAGTGGGAAGCGATTCTTTTTGCACGATTTTTCCGTTTTCAAACATACCGTTTCGGGATAAAATATGCTTTAACGAAGCGCTTTGCTGCCATAGCGGAAGATTGATCATGTTTAATGGCGTCACGGTCAGAATCATCGCCAGAACAGCGGTAAAGACGAGCGCTTTTGAAATTCCGAGGGCTTTGAAAAACGAGCCGAGGGCAAAAGCAAGCGTCACAGCCATGACATACAGAACGAACACGCGCGGCACGGTCAATCCGTAATGGTACAACCGCACGCCGACAGAAATGCCCTGCATGACAAGCACCGGTATCATGAGAAGTCCCCCGAAACGGCGGAAAAAGCGTGCAAGCGGCTGTTCAGCGGCAAAGGCGCTGACAGCAAACAGATTGAATAAGTACAGAAAATCGGCTGTCAGGGCATAGGAGTTCACCCCGCCATTCGGTAAATGGAGCGAAATAACAATCTTGATCAGATACACATACAGCACGCCGAGAAGAAGCAAGAAAACCGGCAATTCCGCATAGACGAACACGACCTTGTAGGCCTTGCCGAGCACCCTTTTTTCACCGCTTTTCGGAATTCCGGCCAGAAAGACAAACGCGGCAAGCATCCCGGAAAGCGTTAATATCGTAAGCACGCCGTGCGCCGTATCCATGCGGTCCAAGACCAATTCCAAAAACGCGGCATAACTGCCAGCCATGCCCGACCACACAACGCCCCACAGGACAAACACGAGAATGGCTGTACGGATAAGAATTGCCGTGGCACACAGGTTTTCATCGCCGCGCGTCAGCAAAAGAACACTGCCGACGACACATGCTCCGGCCATTCCGATCATGCCGAGAGAAATATAATCGGGAGAAATCTGCAAGAACAACAGGACAAAAGCGCCAACCGTCAAAGCGCCGGCAAGCACATAGGTCACGAGGGCCGAAACAAGACTGCTCTTTCCGGACTCTTTCCGGGTTTCCTGCCAAAGCTCGCAAAGCAAAAAGACTGCGGCGCCAAAGCCCGCTGTGGCAAGGATATCAAAAGGAATCCGGCCGGAGTTGCCGAAAATCATAACGATACAATCAGCGGCGGCAAGTACGATAAACATTGCAGTGACAGGAAAGCGGCGGAGGGACAAGACGGTATTTTTGCCGAGCGATGCGATTTTTTCTTTAAGCATAGCAAATATCCTTTCCTTTAATATTGGTTACAAGGCCATTATAAAGAAAGAACGTCAAAACGTCAACAAAAATTTGTATTTTTAAGAAAATCCTAAACGAATCGCAAATGTTTTACTTGTATTTACGAAAAAGAGCGTGAAAGAATAAATATGACCTTGCAAGAAAAGACACGGTCAATTTGAGAATCAGGAAAGGAAACAAAAACAATGAAGAAAATCAAGATGAGTTTACTTTTAATCATATGTTTTATGGCGCTTGCCGTACTGTCCTCCTGCGGTGACAAGAATCCGACCACAGGAACAAACGACAATACGATCGGAACGGGAGCGACAAGCGGTGCCGGTACGAATTCGGGCACAAGATCCGGCATGGAAAACAATTCGGGTACGAATTCCGGCACCAGCACGACAGGTAACGGCACGGCGACGGACTACAACAACGGAACGGTTGGCGGTGCGGTCGGCGACGCGGCAGATGATGTCATGCGTGGTGTGGATGACGCGGCACGCGGTGTAGCCGATGCTGTTGACGATGTTTTTGACGGCGACGCAAAGCCGGGAGCCGGCAACACAACGGCGAAATAAGAAATGCAAGGGTTTTTTTGCCTTTGCATTCTAAGGCGGCTTTGCCGCCTACATAGGCTCACGCGCAAGCGTGAGTTTGCCGCCCCGTAAGGGGCGGCTGGGGAGCCGCTGTTACTTTTCGGAAAAGTAACAAAAGGGACGTTTTTACGTTCTTTTTGCTTCTGCAAAAAGAACCAAAAAGCAGCCGCGAGGGTTGCGACCCTCTCGCCTCCCGGGAACGGTTCAAAGCGCTACACAGGCATGCTTTTTATAAAAATTGTAGCTTTCCGTGTCTGAAACAGCTTTTAGGCTTTGAACCGGTGCGAAAGGGAAACCATTGATGAAACGCAGAATCAAGTTTTGTACAAAGTTAAGAGTACAGTGCGTGCTTGCCGCCGCAAGCACTTGGTTAAAAGAAAAACTGCACGTTATCTTTTCTACGGTGGGAAAGGAAAATGGTGTGGGTTGGTGGAAAACTTAGAGCAAAACCATGGCTTGGCGCTAAACCAAAACGATGTGGGAGGTATAGATTTTGAGATTTAGCCAAATGTTTTTGTGTGCAGAAAGTTTGAAATTTTGCATTTTCATCTGAAACTTTCCATTTTTCCGGAAAATAACTTTCTGTCCGCGAAAAAAATCTCTCACCAAAATTTCTCCTTTCCGAAAAGCTGTAATCTGTTGCCACAAAAACCAACTTCCCACCCAACTTCCCCATTCCATGAAACACATAACCTACTGTCCACCAGAATCAGAGCCTGCCTTTTCATAAATACCTACAAATCCTTACGCAGTAAAGTAACCCTTTCGCACCGGTTCAAAGCATGAAAGCTGTTTTAGATACGAACCGCTTAAATCTCTATAAATAGCATGCCGATACAGCGCTTTGAACCGTTCCCCGGGAGTCCAGAGGGCAGAGGCCCTCGGCGTGTTTTTGGT
>CAKSOW010000041.1 GCA_934479825.1 uncultured Eubacteriales bacterium | reverse complement strand
GCAAAAACAACCAAAAGAACGTTTTTTCTGTTACTTTTTCGCTTGTACGAAAAAGTAACCAAAACGTACACCAGAGGGCTGCGGCCCTCTGGACTCCGGGGAACGGTTCAAAATTCCGAGCGTAGGAGTTGTTTGCTAAAATACAAGCTATGTGCCTATCAAAAAATTATGCGGAAAATTGCAGTCTTGTGCCATGCAGCTCGGAGTATTTTGAACTGGCGCGAGACGGGGGTTTTACTGCGTAAGGATTTGTAGGTGTTTTTGAAAAGACCTGCTCCGATTTGGGTGGACAGTAGGTTATGTATTTCAGGGAATGGGAGAGTTTGGTGGGAGGTGGTTTTTTCGCGAACAGTAAGCTATCTTTGAGAAAAAAGGTTTTGTGAGAGAGTAAAAATTCCAGTTTTTTGCACTTAAAAATATTTTGGGCAAATCTCAAAATCTTCACCGGCTCACATCACTTTTGTGTAAAGCTAAGCCTATTTTTGTTCCAACTTTCCCCCAGCCCACACCAACTTCCCATTTCCACCGCAACAAAGATAACGTACACTTTCACTTTTCATTGACTGCTTGCGGCGGCAAGCATGCACTTCAACTTCATTTTTTCGCAAAACCTGATTCTGCGTTTGTAGTACAACTTCCCTTTCGCACCGGTTCAAAGCCTAAAAACTGATTTTGAGGCTGAAAGCTGCAAATTCTATCAAAAACATTCCTGTACAGAGCTTTGAACCGAGGTCGCAGGACGGAGTCCCGCGTGCTTTTTGGTTACTTTTTGCACGCCGCAAAAAGTAACGTAAAAAACGTCTCTTTTAGAAACTTTTCGCGAAAAGAAATGCCGCCCTTTCAGGGCGGCAAACTCACGCTTCGCGTGCGCATAGACAGGCGGCATAGCCGCCAATTTTCGGTACTTTTTAAAAGTACCCCTTATCGGCATAAGATGTCCGCAATTCTCCGGCAAGCATGGCCATCCCCATACGGGTTCGAGGCCTTGGCCATGGCGTCATACGCCTCTTTGTCCGACAATAACCGGTTGAAATTTTCATATATCGTCGCTTCGTCTGTGCCGACAAGCTTTAATGTGCCTGCCTTGATTCCCTCCGGACGCTCGGTCGTGTCACGCATGACAAGCACCGGCTTTCCCAGCGACGGCGCCTCTTCTTGAATTCCTCCGCTGTCCGTCAGAATCAAATAGCTTCTTGCCAGCAGATTGTGAAATTCCAATACCTCCAGCGGCTCAATAATTCTTATCCGTTCACAGCCGCCAAGCTCCTCTTCGGCCGCTTTGCGCACCACCGGATTCATATGGATCGGGTATACCGCCTTAACGTCCGGATGACTGTCCATGATCCGCCGTATCGCGCGGAACATGTGATGCATTGGCTCGCCTAAATTCTCGCGCCGGTGCGCCGTGATGACAATTAAACGGCTGCCTTGCGCCCACGTTAAGACCGGATGCGTAAAATCCCCCCGCACCGTCGTTTTGAGCGCGTCAATTGCCGTGTTTCCCGTAACAAAGATCGAATCCGGATCCTTGCCCTCGCGAAGCAGGTTTTCTTTGGAAAGCTCGGTCGGCGCAAAATTGTATTTCGCGATGATCCCCACGGCCTGACGATTGAATTCCTCCGGGTAGGGCGAATAAATATTATAGGTGCGAAGTCCGGCCTCCACGTGTCCGACCGGAATTTGCAGATAATAGCAGGCAAGCGCGGTCACAAAGGTTGTGGATGTATCTCCGTGGACCAGCACAACATCCGGCTTTTCGGTTTCAAGCACCGCTTTGATGCGTTCCAAAATGTTGACAGTGACATCAAACAGCGTCTGCTTATCTTTCATAATGGAAAGGTCATAGTCCGGCGTGACATGAAAAGCTTCCAATACCTGGTCAAGCATCTGCCGGTGCTGACCGGTCACACAGACCTTTGTATCCAACTCTGCACGCGTTTTCAGTTCGTTGACAAGCGGACACATTTTTATCGCTTCGGGACGCGTCCCGAATACAAGCATGATCTTCTTCATGTTTCAATAGTTCCTTTTCCTTATATTATAGTTATATATTACTACGAAAGCGTCTAAAAAGATAGGTCTATCATTTTCCAATATGTTAATTTTATGAACAAACAGCGCCTGCAATATTCATGATTTTCTTATAAAATGGCATAGAAATCCCCCCTACCGGCGTGATACAATATACCTATCAGTCGAAAGGAAGCGAAAATATGAAGATAAAATACTATGGCACAGCGGCAGCAGAGGGATTTCCCGGCATTTTCTGCGAATGTGAATACTGTGTACGCGCCCGTGCGCTTGGCGGAAAAAATCTGCGCAGCCGTTCGCAGGCGCTGATCGACGATTGTCTGCTCATCGACTTTCCGGCTGATACGTTATATCATGTTTATGCGTTCGGTCTGCCGTTGCACAAAATAGAAAATCTGATCATCACGCACCGTCATCCCGATCACCTCTATCCGACCGATTTTTTACAGCGCAAAGAAACCTATGCCTTTCTTAGCGGCAAAGAGTCTCCTTTAAATATATACGGTTCGCAACCCACGGTGGATTTGATCTCTTCGACTTTGCAAAGAGCCGGCTGTGCCAAGCAAAAGCGCTGGGAATTATATGAGCTTATGCCGTATGAAACGCGAAAGATCGGAAAGCATTTGGTCACGCCCCTCAAAGCCAAGCATGATTATACGACTTATCCCTATATTTATGACATATCCGACGGGGACAAGCATTTATTATACGGAAACGACACGGGGGTATTTTTAGACGAGACTTGGGCGTATTTGGAAGATAAGCGACCGTATTATTCGTTTATCTCATTAGACTGTACGGCCGGGAATACGGAAGTGGATTACGACTGTCACATGAATCTGCGTGAAGATGCGGAAGTAAAGGAACGGTTGATTCAGATGGGCTGTGCTGATGAAAAAACGATTTTTTATGTTCATCATTTTTCGCACAATGGCGGAGCGGTATATGACGATTTTGCGCCGATAGCCGTCGAAAAAGGCTTTGGCGTCTCGTATGACGGCTGTGAGATAGCGTTTTAAAGAGAAACCGCATGGCTTTGGCCATGCGGTTTCTCTTTCTTTTGCGGCGGCTTTGCCGCCTGCCTATGCTCACGCGAAGCGTGAGTTTGCCGCCCTGAAAGGGCGGCTGGGGAGCCGTGGTTACTTTTGCGAAAGTAACCAAAGTGGCACTTTTGGGAGACTTGACTTTTCCGGAAAAGCCCGGAAAGAGTGCTTTTCGTTTTACGAAAAGCATAAAAGGGATGGTTTTTGTGTTCTTTTTGCTTTTGCAAAAAGAACTAAAAGGACGTTTTTACGTTACTTTTTGCGGCGTGCAAAAAGTAACCAAAAACACGCCGAGGGTTGCGACCCTCTGGACTCCCGGGGAGCGGTTCAAAGCTCTACACAGGCGTACTTTTTATAGAAATTGTAGCAATACGTGTCTGAAACAGCTTTCAGGCTTTGAACCGGTGCGAGACGCAAACTTTCATCAAACGCATAATCGGATTTTGCGGAAAATCGAATTTGCGGTGCGGGCTTGCCGCCGCAAGCAATTGTTTAAAAGGAAAGCTGCACGTTATCTTTGTTGCGGTGGAAATGGGAAGTCGGTGTGAGCTGGGGGAAAATTGGAACAAAAATAGGCTTAGCTTTACACAAAAATGATGTAAGCCGGTGAAGATTTTGAGATTTGTCCAAAATATTTTTGTGTGCAAAAAACTGGAATTTTTTCTCTCTCACAAAACCTTTCTTTTTCTCAAAGATAGCTTTCTGTTCTCTCAAAAACAAATTCCCACCAAACTTTTCCATTCTATGAAACACATAACCAGCGGTCCACCCAAATCGGAGCATGCCTTTTCAAAAACACCTACAAGTCCTTACGCAGTAAAACCCCCATCTCGCACCGGTTCAAAATACTCCGAGCTGTATGGCACAAGGTTGCAAATTTTCGTAGGAATTTCTTGATAGGCACAAAATTTGCGTTTTAGTAAGTAATTCACCGCTCGGAATTTTGAACCGTTCCCCGGGTATCCAGAGGGTTATTTGCAGCGGCGCTTCGCCGCCCCTCTGGTGTACTTTTTGGTTACTTTTTCGTACAAGCGAAAAAGTAACATTAAAACCGTCTCTTACTTGCTTTTCGAGAACCGAAAATCACCCTTTCCGGGCTTTCCGGAAAACAAAGGCATTCCCAAAGTGCCACTTTGGTTACTTTTCGCAAAAATAACGCGGCTCCCCAGCCGCCCTTTCAGGGCGGCTAACTCACGCTGACGCGTGAGAATCGGCAGGCGGCACGCCGCCAAAGACTTTTGCGGAAATAAACGAAAAAACTTGCAAACACGCAAATTGTGTGCTATAATAAATAAAACTTGCTTTTTTAAGCTGTGATGTACGCATATGCCGCAGGAGATGACCCGTTCCATGAAAAAAAGCCAACCCTTTAACCGTAAAATTTTCGCTATGCTTTTGGAAAAAGCCAAAGGCGAACGTTCCTCCAAACAGTTCGCCGCCGATTGCGGTATCAGCTATGTCCAGCTCCATAAACTCGAACTCGGCGCTCCCGGCTTGAAGCTGATTACAAAATTAGCCAATAACAGCGCCGGCGGTATCGAATTGGAAGATTATCTGCTGGCCGCCGGGAAAACAAGCGTTTCCGAACAAAAACCGGTTAAAAAGAAAAAAACCTTGGATATCCAGCAGATGTATGAAAATCTCTCCGCAAGCCAACAAAAAACCGTCTATGATTTTATGGACTACCTTTCCAATTATAAAAAATAATCGGTGAAACATCTATGAAACGATTTCTTTTGGATACCTTTTTAAAAGAACAGGAAATCCCCGACTCGGCCGACGCTTCCGCCAAAAAAATATATTTGCTCGATACCGGTGAATTCGCCAAAAGCGCCGAAGGCGTGCCGCATAAGAAAAAAGTCTTGCAGGATATGAACGTTGTGCGCTATTGCAAAGCCGAATTATACGGCTCTTGCATTCTCGGTATTATTGACGTTCCGTTTTTCCGTGCCGATCCTTGCTCATCGCCGCAAAAAGCATTGACAAAAAATCTGCATTTCGGATTTTTCATGGAACAGGACACGCTGTACTTTATCGGCGAAACCGAAAAAATACTGCCTGTCTTTCATCGCATGAAGGAAAACCGTTTTTCCCCTGCGCTTTCTTTGCCCGGTTTTTTCTGTATCCTGTTTAATACCCTATTTGAAAATGACGCCGCTTATCTGCAAAACCTGGAAGAACGGCTTTCCGAACTGGAAGATTCTCTTATGGACGGCGTACAGCCCGGCTTTCTCAAACGAGTCTATCCCTACCGCAAAAATCTCATGCGTTTGGACGCTTATTATGACGAATGCGCCGCACTCTGTTCTGCCATGCGCGCCAATACAAACGGGATGCTGTCCGAGGAGGACATGCTGTCCTACGGATATCTGTGCGACCGGGTGTCGCGGCTTGCGGCACGGGTAGATTATCTGCGCGAATACGTTTTACAGCTCCGTGAGACCTATCAGGCGTCGCTTGATGAGCGTCAGAACAAAAATACAACTTTGTTGGCTGTGGTTTCGGCGGTGTTTTTGCCGTTGTCCTTACTTGCAGGTTGGTACGGCATGAATTTCCGCAATATGCCGGAGTTGAATTCCGAATATGGGTATCCGATCGTATTTGTGCTCAGCCTTATTATCGTGATCGTGGAAATTATTTTCTTTAAAAAACATCATTTGTTATAATTTTACGTTATTATAATAGTTGCAGATTATTATAAATAGTTTTGTTATTTATTTTCCCTTAAAGGAGTTAATCATATGTTCCAGAAACCCAAGGGTACGGTGGATATACTGCCCGAAGAAACCGTCGTATGGCATAAAATGGAAGAAATCATCCGGGACTGCACCAAAAATGCCGGTTTCCGCGAGATCCGCATTCCGACGTTTGAACTGTCCGGCGTTTATAAGCGCGGCGTCGGTCAAACGACCGATATTGTCCAAAAAGAAATGTTCACGCTGTCAGACCGCGGCGATAATACCGAAATGTGCCTGCGTCCGGAGGGAACGGCCGGCGTTGTGCGCAGTGTCATCGAAAACGGTCTGTACAACGAGGCTATGCCGCTGAAATTATACTATATCGGCCCGTTTTTCCGGTATGAAAAACCGCAGGCAGGCAGAAGCCGTGAATTTTACCAGTTCGGCGTGGAAATGTTCGGTGCGGAGAGCGCTTATGCCGACGCGTCGGTCATCTCGCTTGCATCGGATGTTCTGAATAAGATCGGCGTGAAAACGTCGCTTCATATCAATTCAATCGGCTGCCCCAAGTGCCGGCCTTTATACAGACAGGCGCTTGTGGAATACTTTGAGGGCAGAAAAGAAGAATTGTGCCCGACCTGCCGGGAACGTTTAAAGACCAATCCGTTACGCATTCTGGACTGCAAAAGTCCGATCTGCTCGGAAATCGCAGCCGCCGCTCCCAAAACCATCGATTACCTTTGCGAGGACTGCGGCGCGCATTTCCATGCGTTGCAGGAATCCTTGACGGCACTTGAAATCCCGTATACGGTCGATCCCAAAATCGTGCGCGGATTGGATTATTATGTCCGAACGGTGTTTGAGTTCATTTCGGAGGATATCGGCGCGCAGAGTACGGTTTGCGGCGGCGGACGGTATGACGGACTTGTCGAACAGTTGGACGGTCCGAAACTCGGCGGCATCGGCTTTGGTATGGGCTTAACGCGTTTGGCGCTTGCGTTGAAAACGCTTGCGGCTGAGGGAAAAACGACGCTTCCGGCTTATGCAGGGCCGAAGCTTTACATTGCGCCGATGGGAGAAAAAGCGTCGGTATATGCGCTTGCGGCCGTGGAAAAACTGCGCGCAAAGGGCCTTTATGCGGAATGTGACATTGCGTCGCGTTCCTTGAAAGCACAGATGAAATATGCCGATAAGATTGGTGCGGAATATGTATTGGTCATCGGCGACAATGAATTGGAAAGCGGCAAAGCCTTGCTTAAAAACATGCGCGACAAAGAGGACAGACGCGAGGTCGAACTCGACAATTTGCTGTTTTAGTGCGATTTTTGCGCAAAAGCGGCATGGCCTCCCCAAAACGTAAATTTCACCGGCTGTGCCGGTTGCGCGGCATTTTGCCGCCGAAAGGATAGATATTATGGCAGAATTTTTAGGAAACTCCAAACGTACCGATTACTGCGGTATGGTTCGCGACGACCATATCGGCAAAACCGTCACTGTCATGGGTTGGGTTCAAAAGACGCGCGACCTCGGCAGCCTTATCTTTACCGATCTGCGCGACCGTACCGGTATCGTCCAGCTTGCCTATGACGAAAATACCCCCAAAGATCTTTTTGAAAAGGCTTCTTCCGTGAGAAGCGAATATGTCTTGTGCGCGACCGGAACGGTTCGCGAACGCGACAGCAAAAACCCGGCTATCCCGACCGGTAACGTCGAAATCTACGTTTCCGAACTTAAAATCCTTGCTGAAAGCGAGACGCCACCCTTTGAGATTGTCGAAAATTCCAAAGCCGGCGAGGACCTGCGCTTGAAGTATCGCTATCTTGACCTGCGCCGCCCTGATTTGATGAAAAATATCCTTTTCCGTCACAAGCTTGCCAAGGTCACACGCGATTATTTCGATAAGCAGGGCTTTATTGAGATTGAAACCCCGATTCTCATCAAATCGACCCCCGAAGGCGCACGCGATTACCTTGTGCCCAGCCGTGTGCATAAAGGCTCGTTCTATGCCTTGCCCCAATCGCCGCAGTTATATAAACAGCTGTCCATGGTGGCCGGTTTTGACCGTTATATGCAGATTGCGCGCTGCTTCCGTGATGAAGATCTGCGCGCTGACCGTCAGCCGGAATTTACCCAGATTGACTTGGAAATGTCGTTTGTCGAAATGGAAGATGTTCTTGCCGTTGGCGAAGGCTTTATGAAAACCGTCTTTAAAGAACTGCTTGACACGGACATTTCACTTCCGCTTCCGCGCCTTACCTATAAAGAGGCAATGGAACGCTTTGGCAGTGATAAGCCGGATATCCGCTACGGTATGGAGATTTTCGATATCACCGACCTTGTAAAGGACAGCGCGTTCAGCGTCTTTTCCGGAGCCTGCGCCGCAGGCGGTACAGTGCGTGCCATAAAAGCGGAAAATGCGGTATCGGTTTTAACCCGTAAAGAAATCGACAAACTGACGGAATATGTCAAGGGCATCGGCAGTAAAGGCCTTGCCTGGATTCGTTACACGCCGGACGGTATGACTTCGTCGTTTGCCAAGTTCATGACTGAGGACGAAATGAATGCCATTGCCGCACGTGCAGACGCCAAAACCGGTGATGTTATTCTGATTATCGCGGACACCAACGTTGGAAAAGTGCTGTCGGAATTAGGCGCACTGCGTATCAAGACGGCGGACAAGCTCGGTATCGAGAAAAAGGGCATCGGTCTGTTGTGGATTACCGAATTCCCGTTCTTTGAATACGACGAAGAGGCCGGTGAATGGGTTGCCATGCATCATCCCTTTACCGCGCCGTTAGATGAATGTTTGGAATACCTCGAAACCGACAAATCCAAGGTACGCGCCAAAGCGTATGACTTGGTACTCAACGGAATTGAACTGTCCAGCGGATCGATTCGTATTACCAATCCGGAACTGCAAAGCCGTATATTTGATTTGCTTGGCTTAACCAAAGAAGAAGCACGCGAAAAATTCGGATATTTGCTTGACGCCTTCAAGTACGGTGCGCCTCCGCACGGCGGTATGGGTATCGGTCTTGACAGACTGACGATGCAGTTACTGGGCTGTGAAAGCTTACGGGATGTTATTGCGTACCCGAAAGTACAGAATGCGTCTGAGTTGATGACCATGTGTCCGGCTCCGGTTGACCAAAAGGCGCTTGACGATTTAGGACTTGCTGTCACGGTTAAGGAAAAGGAATAACAAGAAGTGCAAGGGCTGTTCGCCCTTGCATCCTCGCCCACTTTTCTTAAAAGAAAAGTGGGACAAAAGAATTAAAATTTGGCCGCCAGACGGTTTGAGCATTCAAACTGTCTGGCGGTTTTGTTTTTTCCGGAAAGCCCGGAAAGGGTGCTTTTCGTTTCGCGAAAAGCAAGTAAGAAACGGTTTTAATGTTACTTTTTCGCTTGTACGAAAAAGTAACCAAAAAGTACACCAGAGGGTTGCGACCCTCTGGATACCCAGAGTACGGTTCAAAATTCCGAGCGGTGGATTTTTTTGATTAAGTTGCAAGTTGTGTGCTTATCAAGAAATTTTGTGGGAAATTGCAGTCTTGTGCAATACAGCTCGGAGTATTTTGAACCGGTGCGAGACGGGGGTTTTACTGCGTAAGGATTTGTAGTTTTTTATAAAAAGAAAAGCTTTGATTTGGGTGGACAGTAGGTTATGTATTTCAGGGAATGGGAAAGTTTGGTGGGAGGTTGTGTTTGAGAGGACAGAAAATATTTCTTTCGGAAAACGGATAGTTTCAGACAGAATTGCAAAATTTCAAGTTTTCTCATACAAACAAGCCGTGTTTTTACTCTAAGCTTTTCACTTACCCACGCAAATTTCCCATTTTCACCGCACCAAAGATAACGTGCAACTTTCCTTTTCATCGACACTTGCGGCGGAAAGCCCCCACTGCAACTTCGATTTTCCGCGAAACTTGATTCTGCGTTTTATCAAAAATTCCCCTTTCGCACCGGTTCAAAGCCTGAAAATTGTTTTAGAGGCGTAAAACTACAATTTTTATCAAAGGCATACCTGTGTAGAGCTTTGAACCATTTCCCGGAGTCCAGAGGGTCGCAACCCTCTGGGGTACTTTTTGGTTACTTTTTCGTACAAGCGAAAAAGTAACATTAAAACCGTCCTTTATTTGCTTTTCGTAAAACGAAAAGCACTCTTTCCGGGCTTTCCGGAAAAACAAGATCAGCGATGGTTTGCGTGTCCAAACCATCGGCTGACAAAATCAAAATTCTTTTGCCCCACTTTTCTTTTAAGAAAAGTGGGTGAGGATGCAAGGGCGAGCAGCCCTTGCACTAATTTAAGGCGATACATTCCGCAAAATTGTTTTCTTGCCGCGCCACGCATACGCACGCTCTTTGAATTGCGCTTTGCTCATGGCCTCCAAAATCTCCGGCGTAACAACCTCCAAAGTGTCCTCATAAAAAAATGCAATCGGCGTGTGCGGTACATCCCGGTTCATCGGACAAACCTCTTGACAAACGTCACATCCCCAACGTACCGGCCGGCTCTTGACAAGCTCCAATTCCTCTTGCGTTAAAATCTTCCGCTGATTCAATTCCGAAAAACAAAAATCACTCTCACCGCGTAAAAACGCACATGCCTTGCCGCAAAGACCGCATTCCAGACAATGCCCGCGCGGTTTTTTCGGGTCACGCGGTACATCCGCCGACATGAGAAGCGACCCGATAAACACAAAACTGCCGTATTTCGGATGAATCAACAGCCGGTTTTTTCCGATTACCCCAAGACCGGCGTCCGCCGCCGCACCGACTTCATCAATCGGCGAGCTGTCGCAAAACGACTTGAAAAATTCGTCCGGATGCCTTTCTGAAAGCGTCGAAACAAGCGTGTTTCCAAGCGCGCGCGAAAACAAATGATAGTCCTTGCTCACACTGTAAAGCGACACATTGCGTTCCGGATGTGCGCCGGTATAGTAAGGAATCAGCCATATCGCCGCACTCTTCACATGCTCCGGCATAAGATGTGGCTGAATCACATGCAGATCCTGTGCACCTAAAAAAGCACAGACTTCAATACCGTATGACGCAAGTATCTGCCTTACCTGAGTCTCAATCGTCCGGTTTTCCATAACAAAACTCCACTAATGGCCGCATATACCCACCGCAAGTCCGCTTTTTAACCACGGAACAGTCCGGGTGCGGCTCAATACCGGCAGCATTACGCCAAATGTAACCGCTAACAAAGCAGTTTCAAACGGTAATAAAATCAAATTTTTCGGGATTCGCGTCACCATATAGGCAAACATGGTTTTTTCACCATACATCATCGAAAGAAAAAGCGGCGTCAAAAGAATATTGCAAAGGAGATTGACCGAGAATTTGCAGAAAAACAACCGCACGACCGACACGCGCGAACGATACAAAAACACGCCGAACAGAAACGAACCAAGCCCCTCGACCAACATAAACGCCGGATTATAAGGGCCGCTCGGTTTTAGAATATACGACAGTGTGTCGCATACCGCGCCCGACAAAAAACCGACGACCGGTCCGTAAAGGAACGAACCGAGTGCATTGACCACGAACGTAAAAAAGATGCTCATATTATCGGCAACCGGGATTTTAAAGCCTTTAACCGCCATGCGCAAAGCAATGAACAGGGCGGCCAGTACAAGCATTTTCGGCTTTTTGAGTTCGCCGAAAGCACTTTTCCAAAAGGCGGCGGAAAAAGGGGTGCGAAACGTTTGCTCCGGGCTTACGGGATTTTGAATGTTTGAGTAATTGGACATAGATCTGACCTTTCATGGGAGCGCTTTGGTGGAAAGCTTGTGCCGGAGATTTTGACGGAAAGCCGGACCCCCGAAAAAATCTCCGTTCCCGATTCTGCGGATTTTAAAAAGTCGCACAAAATAAAAAAATTGCGCGACAAAAATCCGCACAATAAAACAACAGAAGCCGCAAAACGGCCGGTTATTTTGCAGTGGGATGCGAGAGCGTTACCGCAAGCGTCTTGATAAAATTCAAAGACGTCTTTTCGTCCGACTGTCAACTCCCCGTACAATCGGCACTTTACGCAAAGCTCTCTACTCTGCCTTATTTTTATTATACCACGTTTTCCGCATGAGTCTATATCCAAAATGTAAATTTCGTGGCAAAGCCGCTCTCTTGATCTGCTGCAAAAACGCTGCAACACACGCAGAAAACCCCGGCCGAAGCCGGGGTTTTCTTTCCCTTGTAACTAATTCTTGTGAATCAATTATTTGAGGTCGCAACGAACAAGGTCTTCTGCGTCGTTTACGATGATAGCTACGTAGGTAGCGTCGCCGTTGCAGTTGGTGTCCTTGTCAACCTTAGTGTGATCAGCGTCATTTTCCCAGTCAATTGCGATGTATGCCTTGATATACTTAGCATAAACGGTCTTAGCTGCGGAATTGTCGTTCTTGAAGTAGTTCTTGTTAACTGCCTTCAAGGACTTGCTGTCAGAACCGAGGTCAGCAACAGCTGCCTTAGCGAAGGAGCCCCACTTGATCATGTTGTCGCCATTGTTGGTCTGGTTACCAATCTTGGTGACTGCAACATTTTCAGTGCTGAGCTTGATGGTGTTCTTACCAGCGTCTGCTTCATCTACGCCAGCCTTATCGGTCGGGAGTTTAACAACTTCGATCATGTCAGACTCTGCGTCGTAATCGATGATCCAGTAGAGTTCGCTGTTTTCGATGACAGAAGACTTGCGAGACTTCTTTTCATCAACTTCACCGTTGGTGTTTACTTCAACAACATCGCCGGGGTTGAACTTAGCAGAGTAGTTCTTGTCGGAGCTGGTGTTGCTGCCAGCAGCGGTTTCGGTTTCGCCGGTGTAAGGATTGTAGAGGGTGTACTCAATGTAGTACTTCTTGTTGGAGTTGAGCTTCGGCTCAGACATCTTAACGATTCTGTCAGACTTGGAAGCCGTCTTGCCCTTGATGTTGATTTCCTTGTTGTCAGAAGTTTCTGCAAAGTAGAGAACGAGGTTTTCTCTGTTGGTGTAATCAACATTGTTAGCAACAACAACCTGAACATTCTTCAAGCTGTTTTCGATGGATTCGGTGAGGCTGTTTACATCGTACTGAACGAAGTCGATGTTGAGGTCGCCGTCTTCATCGGTGTATTCATTTCTGATAAGGATGGTGGAGTTCTTGTTGAGAACGAGGTTGAAGTCAATACCGGTAGAAGTGAAGCGCTTGCTTACATACTTTTCGAGGTAATCGTTCTTCTCAGTCTCGGTGCGGTCGACGAGAACCTGGAGGGTATCGTCCTTTTCGTCTTCAAGGTCTTTCAGATCCGTGCTGAGACCGATGTAGTCTTCCGGATTCATAGCCTTAGCATCGTAAGCGTTGCCAAGGAGCTTGATGGTGTAGAGACCGTCGGAATCAACAGAGTAGGAAGCAACCTTGTTTACGTAATTCTTCTTGGAAGTTTCGTTGTCCTTGATTTCCGGCCATACATCAGCGTCGGTATCAACAGCAACCCATTTGAGGGAGCCGCCAACCCATGCGTAAACGTAGGTGGTCTTTTCGCCGGTTGCCGGGTTGAAGGAGCCAGTGTCAATCCACTTGCCGTCTTCATCGGTGGTAACAACGATGAGGTTGTTATCAAAGGTTACGTTGTTGTCGATACCTTCCTGGTAAAGAACAACGCCGTCGTATACATAGAAGTCTGCTTTGTCGCTGGAAAGAGAACCGGCATTGAGGAGGTTCTTCAGATCCTGGTTGTCAACAGAGAGGTCAGTCCATTCAACGTCGTCAACGATGTAGCCTCTGTTTTCGAGGTCAGCGTCGTCGTTGAAGTTCTTAACGAGCTTCCAAGCGTCCTTAACGGAAACCTTGTCGCCCGTGCTGAGGGTAACGGAATCAGTGCTCTTCTTGATGTCAGAGATGGTAGCCTTAACCGGTTCAACAACCTTAGCAACCTTGATGTAGTTAGCATCCTTGTTGAAGTAGCCGAGGATGAAGTCTTCATCCTTGAACTTTTCGCCTTCGGTAACTGCTTCGTTGGTGTAGACAGTGGTCTTGCCGGAAACGGTATCGATACCGTCGTTGGAGAATTCCTTGTCGTCATCAACGTCAACAAATGCGAAGCTGTACGGCATGTAGTTGATGTAATCGTAGATACCGTCGCCGTCTACATCGTAAACAACTGCTTCGTAAAGACCGCCGGTATAAACCTGCTTCAGAGCCTTGATGAGGTTTTCGGAGTCAACCTTGTTGTACTCGTCAACTGCTTCAAAGTCTTCTTTAACGCCGTTGTAGTTGTTTTCTTCGTAGAAGTAACGAGAGAATTCAGAACCAAGTACATACTTGTACTCGTGATCGTCTTTATCACCAATGATGTTCATAGTGATGAATTCGATATCTTCGTCGTTTCTTTCGTTGTACTTTTCAGCTTCGTTCCAGCCGTTGCCGTAGGTCGGCTTAGCGTAGGAATACGGAGCATCGAAGAAGTAAACGTCCTTGCCGTCGATGGTGGCTTTACCGGAGAGACGCTTAGCGTTGTCGGCATTGTCATCATAGTAGCTGGACTTGGTGTTGGAAGTGAGGCTTTCGAGCTTGATCTCGTTAACCGACTTCTTGGTCATGAGGGATTCAGCATAGAGGATTTCGTCGATATCGGTGTCATCGAGGGTTACGAACAAATTGAAGTGACCCATGATGTAATCATCGGCGGTACCCGTAAGGCCGAGATCCTTGAAGTCAGCATAGAACTGATCCGGAGCGTCCTTCGTGTCGGAATCGCTGCTGATCTTGGTGAAGAGAACTGCATCATAGCCGAGGTCGCCGGTGGTTTCCTTTTCGGAATCGAAAGCGTACTTCGGAGTAGCTACTGCCTGGTACTCAACTTCGATAACGTCATAGATCTTTTCAGCGAGAGTCGGATATTCGGTCTTGGCTTCGAGAACCCAAGTGGACTTATCGCCCTTACCGATTTCTCTTTCAACCTGCTTGGTTTCAGCTACGCCGGTCTTAGCGAAGAATGCGTTGTAGAGAAGGATCGCTACGTCGCCTCTGGTAAGAGCGTCGGTGTAGGTTACGTCAGAGCCGAGGCCTTCGTCAAGAGCAACATCCTTGTCTTCTGCAACTCCGATGTAGCCGAACGGATAAGGAAGGGATTCTTCCTTTTCGTAGCCGAGAGCGCGGACGATCATGGTGTAAGCGTCCTGAAGGGTGATCGAGCCTTTCGGTTCAAAGGTAGTAGCGGAGGTACCCTTGATGATACCCTGGCTATCTGCCCAAGAAATCATGAAGAAGAAGGTCGGATCTTCGAGGTCGGTAAAGCGGGATGCGTTGTTACCACCCTCAACCGAGTTACCTTTCTTCATGAGGCGGTAAATGAATGCCGCCATCTGTTCGCGCGTTACGAGTTCTTCGGTACCGAAAGTGGTCTCGGAAGTACCCTTAGCTACGCCAACATGGTTAAGAAGGTCTACTGCTTTGGCGAGATAAGCATTATTCTCGTCAACGTCGGTAAACTGTGCAGCGGATGCGCCGAAAGCAAACATGCTTGCGACCATTACCACTGCGAGTGCGAGCGTAAGAAATCTTTTAAAATTTCTCATCTTCTTTTTCCTCCTGTGAAAAAATTTTTTGTAGTCCAAAACGATGAGTTTTGTTTACGCTACTATCATACAGCACAAGCCTTATTTTTGCAATAGCTTCTTTCAAAGTGTAACATAAGTGTAACATAGGCTATTGACGGGATTCCCGGATGAAGGGGGTATTCTTTTTGTAAAAAGAATCAAAAGGGTGGCATGCTTTTCCCGAAAAGTATATAAGGGACGGTTTTGGATGCTTTTCGTTTTACGAAAAGCATAAAAGGGACGTTTTTCATGTTACTTTTTCGCTTGTACGAAAAAGTAACCAAAAAGTACACCAGAGGGTTGCGACCCTCTGGATACCCAGAGTGCGGTTCAAAATTCCGAGCAGTAAATTTTTGATTTAGTTGCAAGTTTTGTGCCTATCAAGGAATTTCTACGAGAATTTGCAACCTTGTGCCATATAGCTCGGAGTATTTTGAACCGGTGCGAAAGGGTTACTTTACTGCGCAAGGATTTGCAGGTATTTATAAAAAGAAAAGCTTTGATTTGGGCGGGCAGCAGGTTATGTGTTTCAGGGAATGGGGGAGTTTGGTGGGAAGTTGTTTTTGAGAGAACAGAAAGTTGTTATTTGGAAAAACGGATAGCCTTTTTCCGCCGCAACAAAGATAACGTGCAATCTTCCTTTTCATCGACTGCTTGCGGCGTGAAGCACGCACTAACCGACCAAAGTCAAAATATGGATATTTAGCGATAGTCTCCTTGAAACATGGTCGTCTTGTTCGCGTCCGCTCACAATACTCCCTGTTTCGGCGGTCTCCGACACGCCAAAACTTGCCACCGGCAACTTTTGACGCGTCCGAGCGTCTAATCTGCGGTTTCCCTTTCGCACCGGTTCAAAGCCTGAAAGTTGTTTCAGACACGGAAAGCTACAATTTCTATAAAAAAGCATGCCTGTGTAGCGCTTTGAACCGAGGTCGCAGGGCGGAGCCCCGGCTGCTTTTTGGTTCTTTTTGCAGAAGCAAAAAGAACATAAAAACGTCTCTTTTGGTTACTTTTTCGTACAAACGAAAAAGTAACGTAAAAACGTCCTTGGGGACTTTTTGGGGCTTGGGGCACACCGCGAAAAGTAACATTAAAACCGTCCCTTAATTGCTTTTCGCGAAACGAAAAGCGCTCTTTCCGGGCTTTTCGGAAAAGAAAAGCCCTCCCAAAGTGCCTCTTTTCTTACTTTCCGAAAAGTAACAGCGGCTCCCCAGCCGCCGGAGAAAGAAACGGAAAAGCATAGCTTTTCCGTTTCTTTCTTATTTCACAGTTTCCACTTTTAACAGATTGGTCGTTCCGGGCGTGTTGAGCGGAAGTCCTGCCGTGATGACTACCGTGTCTCCCTTGGAAACAAGATCAGTCTGCTTGGCACAGTCAACCGCATGCATAAATAATTTTTCTTCATTATCCTGATTTAACGCCAGTACCGGAAGAACTCCCCACGAAAGCGACAGCTGATTGAACGTCTTGATTTCGGGAGTAGCGGCAACAATCGCCTCCACCGGCCGGAATTTCGATACGCGGCGCGCCGTTTCACCCGACTTTGTAACCGCAATGATCGCCTTGGCATTCAGATCGCGCGCCGTTGTGCAGGCCGCGTCGCAGATCGCATTGGTTTTATCTTTGGTATCCATCACATACGGACCGTCATCCTGCATTTGCATGTCAAAATAGTCCGTTTCGGCACGTCCCACAATCTTCGCCATAACCTTGACCACCAAGTCCGGATGATCGCCCATAGCGGTTTCCCCGGACAGCATGACGGCGCTCGTACCGTCGAAAACGGCGTTGGCCACGTCCGTGATTTCGGCACGTGTGGGCGTGTTGCTGTGAATCATGGATTCGAGCATCTGTGTCGCAGTAATAACCATTTTCCCGGCCTTATAGCAGCGCTTGATAAACTTTTTCTGAATACCGGGCAAGCGTTCATATTCCACCTCAACGCCCATATCGCCGCGCGCGACCATGATGCCGTCGGAATAAGCAAGGATATCGTCGAAATTATTGACGCCCTCGATATTTTCAATTTTAGAAATAATCTTGATAGAATGGCCGCCGTGATAATCCAGGAATTTACGCAAAGCAATCACGTCTTCCTTACAGCGGACAAAGGATGCAGCGACAAAATCGACATCGTTCTCTATGCCGAATACAAGGTCGGATTTATCCTGTTCACTGAGATACGGCATTTCTAAGTGTGCATAAGGGATATTGATGCCCTTGCGGCTGCTGATCTCACCGCCGACAAGCACCCGGCAGCGGATATCGGTATCGGTTGTCGAAACGACTTCAAGGCAGATACGGCCGTCGTCGATCAAAACACGATTTCCCGGAACAAGCTCAGACGGGAGGTTGGGATAGGTAATGGAAACGCAGGTTTCGTCGCCTTCAAGCTCTTTGGTGGTAAGGGTAAACTCGGCATTTTCGGCAAGAACCGGTTTCATATTATTTTTAAAGGTTTTTACGCGTATTTCAGGGCCTTTGGTATCAAGCATAAGCGCAATAGGTTTCGCGGACTCCTCACGAACTTTTTTAAAGGTATCGATGACTTTCTGGTGACTTTCGTGAGTGCCGTGAGAGAAATTCAGGCGAGCGACATTCATACCGCATGCAATCAGTTTTTTTAGCATGGCGGCATTATCGCTGGCCGGGCCCAAAGTACACACAATTTTTGTTCTTCTCATCTGAGCCTCTCCTTTCATAGGTTATTTTTGGCAAGATTTACGGCAAATATACAAATGTTGACTCCCTTTTGGGGAACTTTCGTATCACAAAAAGCTCCCCAAAAAGTCTCATAATCGCAGATTATACTCCGCTGTATGCGGCAAAGCCGCCGTCAACCGGAATGACAACTCCGTTGACAAAACCGGACGCTTTTTCATTCATCAAGAACAACAACGCGCCGTCTAAATCCTCCGGCACGCCGAAACGTCCCATAGGCGTATGCGCTAAAATCTTTTCACTGCGTGCCGAAAGAGAGCCGTCCGGATTATATAACAGCGCCTTGTTCTGCGCCGTCGAGAAAAAGCCGGGGGCAATGGCATTGACGCGGATACCGACTTTGGAGAAGTGAACGGCCAGCCATTGAGTGAAGTTGGAAACAGCGGCTTTTGCACCGGAATAAGCCGGGATACGTGTCAACGGGCGGAACGCGTTCATAGACGAAATATTGATAATGCTGGTTTCGGCACGTTTAGCCATATCCTTGGCAAAAACCTGTGTCGGGATCAGCGTACCTAAGAAATTCAGATTAAAGACAAAGGAAACGCCGTCCGGATCAAGGTCAAAAAAGGTTTTGATACCGGAAATCTCTGCGTTGTTTTCGAGGTCTGTTTCTTCGAGATAATCCTTGGTGGTGGAGCCTTTGGGGTTATTGCCGCCGGCGCCGTTGATAAGGATATCGCAGCCGCCGAATTTTTCATCTACGATAGCTTTTGCTGCTTCCATGCTGGCTTTATCGAGGACATTAGCGGCGATAGCGATAGCTTTTCCGCCGTCGGCATTGATTTCGGAGGCGACTTTTTCAGCGGCTTCCAGTTTTAAGTCGAGCACGGCCACGTTTGCTTTACAAGCGGCTGCCGTTTTGGCAAAGCCGGAGCAGAGGACGCCGCCGCCGCCGGTAATCACGACGGTTTTTCCGGTCAGATCAAGTTCAAAAGGCAAATTTTTCATCTTTTTTCTCCTCAATTATAGGTCCCGATGGGACGCGTATTTTTATGTTTTTCTTTTCCCGAAAAGCAAGAAAAGGGACATGCCTTTCTTTTTCGGAAAGGCATAGAAAGAGCGTGCTTTTCATTTCTCGAAAAGCATAAAAGGGACGTTTTTACGTTCTTTTTGCTTCTGCAAAAAGAACCAAAAAGCAGACGGGGCTAACGCCCTGCGACCTCGGTTCAAAATTCCGAGCGGTAGATTTTTTGATTAAGTTGCAAGCTATTTGCCTATCAAGAAATTTTTATAAAAATTGCAGTCTTGTGCCATACAGCTCGGAAATATTTTGAACCGGTGCGAAACGCGTACTTTACTGCGCAAGGAGTTGTGGGTGTTTATAAAAAGACAAAGTTTGATTTGAGTGGACAGTAGGTTAAG
>CAKSOW010000040.1 GCA_934479825.1 uncultured Eubacteriales bacterium | reverse complement strand
GGCGGCGACGCCGTCACCGGCGCCGCTACCGTTATCCTCGCTATGGGCGCCGGTAAAAATGCTGCGGATGCTATGGACGAATATTTGAGCGGGAAATAAATACGTCTGATGCTTGCAAAAACGCTCCTTTATACGCTTTTTGCAAAAATCAAACGGTTTATATAAATTAAAAATGGATTTTCAGAACAAAAAGGAGTGTTTTTCATGAAATCCGAAAAGAACAAATTCAGCTTGAAAAAAACCGTTATTGCCGCTATGTTTGCCGCATTGGCCTGCGTTGCGACTATGGTTATCAATATTCCTATTCCGGCAACCGGCGGTTATATCAACCTCGGCGACTGCATCGTCATTCTGTCCGGATGGATGCTTGGCGGCGTTTACGGAACAGCGGCGGCCGGTATCGGTTCCATGCTTTCCGACGTGATCTTAGGCTATGCGTCTTTTGCTCCCGGAACGCTTGTCATCAAAGCGTTGATGGCGTTTGTCGCCTATATCGTTTACAAGTCGCTTTCCGGAATCAATGGCTTTGTAGCACGCCTTTTGTCTGCTGTTTTCGCAGAAGCAGTCATGGTGTTCGGATACTTTATCTATGAAGCGACTTTGCTTGGTTACGGAATCGGCGCGGCCGGCGCTATCCCCGGCAACCTCATTCAGGGCGTCGGCGGCATCATCATTTCGGTGCTTGTCATGGAGCTTATCAAAAACAATCGTGTGATTGCACGGCTGATTGGCGAGTAAGTTTACATAATTTTGAGCAGACAACGAATATGCCATAAAGGATATCGCGATCTGCCGCCATTGTCTCAAAAAAACGATTTCATGAAGTTTTGTGCAGAATATACGGTGTGAACACACAAATTTATTTCGCGTTGTAAATCAAAGCTTTGTGATGTGCTCAGGGCGTCCCATAGGGGCGTCCTGTCTTTCGTCTTGCATTTTACTTCAAAACACGCCATGCGGTCAAACGGAGAATTTTATGAAGCATTTGAGAAGTCTGCCGGTCAAAGGAACAGATACGGCCGCCCTTTTCGGTACGGAAAGAATCGGTAAGATTTTATTGAAGATCGCGCCGCCGGTGATGCTTGCGCAGCTGATTCTTGCGCTTTACAATGTGGTGGACAGCTATTTCGTCGGCCGCTATTCCGACGACGGTCTTACGGCGCTTTCGGTCATTTATCCAATCCAGCTCTTTATTACGGCTCTTGCCGTTGGCACGGGTGTAGGCGTCAACACGCTTATGGCGCGCCGCTATGCGCACGAGGAAAACGATGAAGCCGACAAGACCGCCGGAATCGGCATGGTGTTAGCGCTTGCGTCTTGGGCGGTATTTGCGACTGTTTCCGTCTTTATCATGGAACCGTTTGTCCGGCTTTGTACCTCATCGCCGCAGGTTATCCGGGATGCGGTGACGTATGGAAGAATCGTGTCTATCGGCAGTATCGGCGTGTATTTGGAGGGGTGCTTCACCAAGGTTCACCAAGCTTCGGGTAACATGACACTGCCTACGGTCGCGCAGGTTGTAGGAGCGCTTACATATCGTCTTAGACCCGCTGTTCATTTTCGGATTCGGGTTTATTCCGCAAATGGGTGTTGTCGGGGCAGCCATCGCGACGGTCATCGGACAGATTGCCGCGGCGGTCATTACGGGCGTGCGCGGCATACGCCGTCCGCCGCAGATAAAAAAGCTCGGCGAATATATCAAGCCAATCTACTATTACGGTTTTCCGTCGATCTTTATGCAGATGCTGTATGTAGTTTACATAATGCTGCTCAACATCATCCTGTCCGGCTTTTCAGACGCGGCGGTAACGGTACTCGGACTATATTACAAGTGGCAGTCGTTTTTCTTTATTCCGCTATTTGCGTTACAAACCTGTATTGTGCCGGTACTCAGCTACAATTATTCGAGACAGAGCTATGACCGATGCCGGAAAATCGTGTGGGACTCGGTGCTGTTTTCGCTTGTGTTAATGGCGTTTGGGATTTTCTCGTTTGAAGTGCTTCCGGAGTATCTGATCCGGATATTCTCGAAAAACCAAGAGGTTTTATCGATTGGAAAAATCGGATTCCGGATTATCGGCGCAAGCTTTGCACCGGCGGTGTTTTCCTTGATTTCTCCGACGGTCTTTCAGGCGATCGGCGAAGCAAAGCAAAGCTTATTTTTGTCGCTGTTCCGGCAAATCATCTGCCTTGTGCCGATTTTCTGGCTCTTCTCGTTTGTCGGACTCAATTACACTTGGCTGTCCTTCCCGATCTCGGAAACGCTGACAACGGTTATCGGCCTTGTTTGGTATCGGAACGAAGTGAGTAAGTGGAACAAGGCGGCAAGTGAAAATTTTGTCGGAAATACTTGACAAATGTCAAAACCTGTGTTATAATGATTCTCACAAAATTTCATATGACCCGTGGATTGTTCCGGAATAGGAGACTAAACCGGAAACGTAGGGAACTTCGGAGAACCTCATTCAGTTGAGTGCCGAAGGGGCAAGGCGCAAGCCGAAACTCTCAGGCAAAAGGACGAAGATAGCACGATTATTTTTTAATCGTGCCGCTTTTACTTTGTATTTGAAGTCGCCGACCCACTGGTCGGCGGCTTTTTTGTACACATTTATTTTTTTGGAGGAAAAACACTATGGAAACGTTAAATAACGTTTTGGGCGTCATCAACGATTTGGTCTGGGGAATTCCGCTTATCGTTCTGATCCTCGCCGTAGGCGTACTCATGACGGTGCGCACCGGTCTTATCCAAATTATCCACCTGCCCAAGGCTCTTCGGTATATGTTACATAACGAAGAGAACGGCGAAGGCGATATCACCAGTTTCGGTGCGCTTTGTACGGCTCTGTCCGCCACCATCGGTACGGGTAACATTGTCGGTGTTGCGACGGCTATTGCTGCCGGCGGTCCGGGTGCGTTGTTCTGGATGGAGATTGCCGCCTTTTTTGGTATGGCGACCAAATATGCCGAAGGTCTTCTTGCCGTCAAATACAGAGAGATCCGCAAAGACGGTACGGTTCTCGGCGGTCCGTTCTATTACATTGAAAAGGGTATGGGACAGGGTTGGAAATGGCTTGCCAAGATCTTTGCTGTGTTCGGAATGTTAGTCGGTATTTTGGGTATCGGAACTATGACGCAGATCAACGGTATCACTGCCGCTGTCCAAAATTTCTTTGATCCGGACAAGGCACAGGTGGCTTTCCATATCGGTGAAATGACCTACGCTTGGCCGACCATTATCGCCGGAATTCTTGTAACGCTTTTTGCCGCGCTGGTTATTATCGGCGGTATCAAGAGAATTGCCAAGGTTTCGGAAATCGTTGTGCCGTTTATGGCCGTTATTTACTTTATCTGCGGTATTATTCTGATTGTCTGCAATATTACGAAAGTGCCAGACGCTGTCGTCTTGGTCGTCAAGAGTGCGTTTTGCCCGCAGGCCGTGTTCGGTGCGGCTATGGGTATCACCATCCGTCAGGCAATGAAGAACGGTATTGCAAGAGGTATTTTCTCGAATGAGTCGGGTATCGGTTCTGCGCCGATTGCGGCGGCAGCTGCCAAGACCAAAGAACCTGTCCGTCAGGGCCTTGTCTGCATGACGGGTACATTCTTGGATACGATCATCATTTGCACGATCACCGGTCTTTCTATTGTGCTTACCGGCGCTTATGCCGACGGTATGAACGGCTCCTTAGTGGGCGTTGCCATTACGACAAAGGCATTCCAAGCCGGACTGCCGTTTGATCCGAAGGTCAGCGCTTTCCTTTTGATGATCAGCCTTGTATTCTTTGCCTTTACGACGATTCTTGGCTGGGATTACTATTCGGAAAAGTGCTTACAGTATCTTGTGGGAGATAAAAAAGCGCCGGTTTTAGTTTACCGTGTGTTATATATTCTTGCCATTTTTGCAGGTCCGTATTTGCAGGTTTCGTTTGTCTGGACGCTTGCGGATATTGTAAACGCTTTGATGGCGTTCCCGAACCTTATCGCGTTATTTGCCCTCAATGGGGTTGTGGCAAGCGAAACCAAGGAATATGTCAGACGTGTGATCAAGGGACAGAAACAGGCTTGACACACAAAGGGCAAGGGCGATAGTCCTTGGCATTCTTTATACAGCTTTTCTTTTAAGAAAAGCTGTATTCTTTTTACTTTCCGAGAGATTCTGCAAGCTTGTCCCGGCTTTTACGCACATCGCTCATGGCGCCGGAACCGTGCTTGGCGGACATGATCTGATACGATAGGGACGAAATGTCAAATAATATAAACGTGTCGTTTGAGAATTCGGTGTTTACAAGGGTATCCGCGTTTGTGTCCTGTATTTCCCGATTGTATTGCGCATTTGCCTGCGAGGTATATTCCTCTATCTTGGCATACGCTTCTTCCCCCGAAAGCTTTCCGGCTATGTAATCGTCCGCGGCTTGCACAGCATTCAATCCAATCTGATACATCGCGTCAGAAGTGTTTTCCGGTTTCTTGTTTCCGCAGGCAGATAGAAAAACAAGCGGCAAAACAAGGCCGAAAATCCAAAGTGCTTTTTTCACGTTCACATCTCCTTTTAACGAATACTTGTAACGTTTGATTCCTTTTTAAAGAGCGATTTTCAACTGAGCTTTGGCGGCTGCCGTAAGATTTGGTTGACATAATTTTGCGTATTGCCGCACCATTTCCGGCGCATTCAATTGATTAAGTAACCGCTCTGCTGCATGAGAAAAGAACGAAATATCCTCCTGCATCGCAGGAATAAGAACCTCGCGTTTCACATTGACCGAATCAAAATCTGCCGGATTCTTTCCTGTTGCCGCCAGAAACACCGCGTGGCAGAAAACCGGTTCAAACAGGTTCATGGGTGTTTCGGCGTAAGCCGGTACAAGTTTTTCGAGAAAAACATGCACTTTCTGCGCCGGAAAAAAGAGCAAAAACGCATTTTCGGTCTGAATTCTCTGCAAATAGCTTTCGATGAATTCAATACCGCACGCATGCGGCCGCCCTAAACAAGTCGGATAATCCGCTGTAATATGCAGTTTCTGACCGCCAAAAACCGGGTCGTACAGCTTGAAAAAGCCGGCAATCCCCTCAATCACCGTTGAGCGGTAAAAGATATTCGGCGTATCAAACAATTGTTTACATAATTTCTGATGCATTGCCTGACACATCAGAATTTTCCGTTTGATCTTCTTTTGCCCGTCGGCAAAAAGCGTGCGAAGCGGCGTGTGACGAAGCTTTTCGAGAGAATCTTGGGGAGTCGGCTCGCTTTTTAGGGCCATACCAACGGAAAATAACGCTGATTCGAGCAGTTCCTCCGCTTTTTCCACGCGCAGGGAACTGCTTTTTCCCCCGGAATTGCGTGCCGCAAGCTCGCAAAGAAGTGCATAGAGCTCGGCTTGCAAAGCGTTTTTGTCGTTTGCGGAGAAAAGACCGGCGCGTTCGGCGCACGAAACAAGGCTTGCGACATAAGCTTCTTCCCGGATGTCGGAAAAAGCGGATTCCGGCGTATCGGCAGAAATGGGGAGCACGTTCATATGCCGCGCTCCTCTCCGTCCGACTCCTTCGCCGCTTTTTCCGCAAGATACGAACGGAACGAACCGCCAGCGTTCAAGTGCCTTGCAAGCTCCGGCACAACCGTCCCGGAAAGCTGCTCCACCGAGCCGCCGCAGACCGTATCAAACGCGTCGCGCATGAAAAGTAAAAGCGTCCGGTCGGACAGCACGTCGCTTGTCTCGTTCTTGAAAGCATAAAAACACTCGAAAAGTTCATGCAGAGTTTCTTCGTAATTGGCCGAATGGAGGTACGGTGAATCGCAAAACGCAAGAACTAACTTTTCTGCCGCTGTACCGCCTAATTCGATTCGCCCTGCCTGTTTTAAGCTTTCCGCCTGGGTTTCGGCAAGGGCGGCCGCTTGTGCCGCAGTGAGCGTCAGACCGTACTGTGCTGTTTTTTCGTTTAAAGCAAGCAAAGCTTCGGCATTCTGCTTTTTGACAAGGGCGCTGAAATTTGAGAGTGTTAAACCGGATTTATCCATAAAAACCTCGGGATTTACTTTCAGTATCTTTGGATTTGTTATGCTTATGCCTGTTTTTCCATGCACAGCATATAACCGCCTGCCACCAGTAACGGCGCATAGGTATGATGCTTTGCATAATCGATGTTTCCGGCAAGAGCCGCAAGCGTTTCGCAAAGGGAATCTGAAACCGGATATTCCGGGCAAAGCGCGACAAGAGAAGCGCCTTCGCCAACATTGCGTATCGGGTAGAACGCCGAATTGACATGCGTACTTTCGTTTTGTCCCGGATTCAAATAATGTTTGCCGCCGAAAGTGCCGACATCCTTCATTTTTTCCACTTCATACCACTTTTTGTAAGTAAAATTGAAAGTCTCGCGCGCCGCCTTTTCACAAAGCGGTTTGCCTCTTTCAAGGGCATACGGAAGTCCGAAGTCAGCGGCCTCTTTCATGAGGAAAAGAAGCTTTTCACGGGTATTTTCGTCCGGGTCGAGATCATACACCAACCGTAAGGAATATACCATCTGCAATGCGGCAAAGCAATGCAATTTTTTATAATCGAATCCATGCGACTTTTCGATTGCTTCATCGCGGTATTTCATATACTCCGTTTCCCATTTCTTATCGCCGGTCACATGGTAGGCCGCAAGATAAAACATGGGCAGGCGCATGTATTCATGTTCGCCGAGTTTTCCCCACATCGTGCTGACAATGCTTTCGCCGCCGTCGGCGCGAAGAAGCATATAGCCGTGTTCCGGCGTAACGTCGCGTAAGCACTTTGCCGCGATATTGGCGAGCGTGCGGCGAATGGTTGCCTTTTGTGTTTCATCCGACAGGTCGGAATCATAGAAACGAATGCAGGCGTAGACATAGTGCGTATACTGGTCACGAGAGGAGTTGGAATAAAAGCTTTTGCCGTCCTCCGGAGAAAGACTGCGTGCTAGAAAGCCGCTGTCGCCGTCTGCTTCGGCGCAGGCAAAAAGGCCTTGAAACAGCTCGTCAAGCATGGGCTTGATCGCCTTGTTTCCGGTTTTACGGTATAAGGCAAGAAGGGCGTCCGCCGCAAGACCGCCGGTAAGAACCGAATCCTCCATGCCGGTTCCCCAGCCGCAGGCGTTCGGATAATCGGCATGTATCCGCTCCGGTGTGGGGAGAAAATCATAAGCTTTGGAGGTATCACCCTTCAAGGCGTCATACAGTAAATGCGTTTTGGGGCAGAAAAAGCGGTCGAAAATATAATTCCAGGCGTTGCAGATCGATTCCGGAAGCGAAAACTCCGGTGTCAGGCAAAATACACGGTTGTCCATAATAGTTTCTCCTTTTGTCAGCTTGACTTAATTTTAGTCCTCAATCACGATCGTCTGAATCTTCTGCTCGGTTCTGGGGCGATCGGAACGGTCGGTATCGGTGGTGGCGATCTCGTCCAAAGTGTCGAATCCGTCGGTCATTTTGCCGAATGCGGCATATTGGCCGTCAAGGTGCGGAGCGTCCTCATGCATGATGAAGAACTGGGAGCCGGCCGAGTTGGGGGAGGCGGAACGAGCCATGGAAATGACGCCGCGCGTATGCTTTAACGGGTTTTTCACGCCGTTGGCGGTAAATTCGCCTTTAATGGTGTGTCCGGGGCCGCCGCAGCCGGTTCCGGTCGGGTCGCCGCCCTGAATCATAAAGCCCTCGATGACACGGTGGAAAATGAGTCCGTCATAGAAGCCTTTTTTAGCAAGGTCAACGAAGTTTTGGACGGTAATGGGAGCAGACGCAGGGTCAAGCTCAATGGTCATGGTTTTGCCGGTGGTCATGGTGATAATGGCGCGCATAGAAAAATCTCCTTTTTTCTAAAAATATTGATAGGCTTAAAAAGCTCCCCTTAAAATCAAATCTTACCGAATTTGAAAGGAAGGGGAGCTGAAAAGAACAGATTTACGCTGTCCGGCGCTTATAATTCTTAGTCTTTCTTGTTGTGGCTTTCGCTGTCAAGCGCCTTGTCAAGCTCTGAAAGCAGAGCTTCATCTTCGGCAGACAACGGTTCGTCCTCATCATCGAGCATATCGTCGGCCTCTTCGTCTTTTTCGTCGATATCCTCATCCTCCGGTTCGGACGACGGGACATACGGCATAAAGCCGGCAGGCGTTTCGTTTTCCTCGATTTCGAGCGGATTGCCCTTGTTGTCGGTTACTTCGATATTGCGGTACATCGGCATACCTGTTCCGGCCGGAATCAGTTTACCGATCAAGACGTTTTCTTTCAGACCGATCAGCGGATCGACCTTGCCCTTGATAGCGGCTTCGGTAAGAACCTTGGTTGTTTCCTGGAAGGACGCGGCGGACAAGAAGGATTCGGTGGAAAGGGAGGCCTTGGTGATACCGAACAATACCGGCGAGCTTTCTGCAACGGCAATGCCGACTTCGCCGGCGGCAAGGCGTGCTTCAATGGCTTCGTTCTGTTCGTTGAAATCGTTGATATCCACAAGCGAACCGATAAGGAAGTCGGTACTGCCGGGATTTTCAATCTTGACTTTACGCGTCATCTGACGTGCAATAACTTCGATATGCTTATCATTGATATCGATACCTTGCAGACGGTAAACGCGCTGAACTTCCTTGATGATATAGTCGTAAACGGCATTCAGACCGTTGATACGGACGATATCGGCCGGGCAGATATTGCCTTCGGTCAGGCTTTGCGCACGGGTGACATAATCGCCGTCCTGAACCACCATACGGGTACCGAACGGAATGATATACATTTTTTCTTCACCGGTTGCGGAATTGGTGAGCTTGACATGGCGTGCCTTTTTGTCTTCTTCAATGCTGATCTGACCGTCGAAGTCGGCAACCACCGAAGTTTTCTTCGGACGTCTTGCTTCAAACAGTTCTTCAACACGCGGAAGACCTTGGGTAATATCGCCGCCGGCGATACCGCCCGAGTGGAACGTTCTCATGGTCAGCTGTGTACCCGGTTCACCGATGGACTGAGCCGCGATGATACCAACAGCTTCACCGATATTGACCGGATTTCCGGACGCAAGGTCGGCGCCATAGCAGTGGATGCACGCGCCGTGCTTGGTACGGCAGTTGAGTACCGAACGAAGGTGTACTTTTTCGATACCGGCCGCGATGATCTTGTTCACCTGCTGTTCGGTGAGCATGGTATCGTTTTCGGCAATGATCTCGCCGGTTGCCGGATCGACCACATCGTCGATGACGTAACGACCCAAAAGTCTGTCGGCAAGAGGTTCGATGATTTCGTTGTTGTCGCGGATGGTGGAAACCCACATACCGATTTTATCGCCGCAGTTTTCTTCACGGACGATAACATCCTGGGATACATCGACAAGACGTCTGGTAAGGTAACCGGAGTCGGCGGTACGCAGAGCCGTATCGGCAAGACCTTTACGTGCGCCGCGCGCGGCGATGAAGTATTCCAGGATATCCATGCCTTCGCGGAAGTTTGCCTTGATCGGGAGTTCGATAGTCTTACCGGAGGTCGAGGCCATAAGACCGCGCATACCGGCAAGCTGACGGATCTGTTTGATAGAACCGCGGGCACCGGAATCCGCCATCATCTTGATGGTGTTGAATTCGTCAAGGTTATCTTGGAGCGCCGTGGTGACATCCTTGGTGACATCTTCCCAGATCTTGATGACGCGTTCGCGGCGTTCTTCGTTGGACAAAAGACCGCGTTTGTACATCTTGGAAATGGCTTCGACTTTCTTATCACCTTCGGCGATAATGACTTTTTTCTGCGGCGGAACCGTCATATCCGAAACGGAAATGGAGATAGAGCCCTTGGTCGAATATTTGAAGCCCATGGCCTTGATCTTGTCAAGGACTTCGGCTGTTTTGGTAATGCCATGGTATTTGATCGAACGGTCAACGATCTGACCGAGTTCATCTTTGGTGACCACGAAATTGATTTCAAGGTCAAGCTCGTTGGATTCGTCGCGTTCGATAAAGTGAAGATCCTGCGGAATCGGCTCGTTGAAAATCAGACGGCCGAGGGTTGCTTCGACAACGGCGCTCTTTTCGGTGCCGTCTTCAAGCGTTTTGGTGCGTCTGACGCGAATGGGGGCATGCAGTCCGAGTTCGCCGACCGCATATGCCATCATGGCTTCGTTGAAATCGCGGAAAACCTTGCCTTCACCGGGTTCGCCGTGCTTTAAGAGCGTCAGATAGTACGAACCGAGAACCATATCCTGCGACGGAACGGTCACGGCGTGGCCGTTGACCGGCTTTAACAGGTTGTTGGCCGAAAGCATGAGGAAACGGGCTTCGCTCTGTGCCTCGGAGGAAAGCGGAACGTGAACCGGCATCTGGTCGCCGTCGAAGTCGGCGTTGAACGCGGTACAAACGAGCGGATGCAGCTTGATGGCGCGTCCTTCGACGAGAACCGGCTCAAATGCCTGAATGGAAAGTCTGTGAAGGGTCGGTGCGCGGTTAAGAAGAACCGGATGATCCTTGATAACGATTTCAAGCGCGTCCCAGACTTCGGGGCTGACGCGTTCGACACGCTTTTTCGCGTCTTTGATATTGGAGGCCTTGCCGGTTTCGACAAGACGTTTCATAACAAACGGCTTGAAGAGTTCCAAAGCCATTTCTTTCGGCAGACCGCACTGATAGATCTTCAAATCCGGACCGACGACGATAACCGAACGTCCCGAATAGTCAACACGCTTACCGAGAAGATTCTGACGGAAACGGCCTTGCTTACCGCGAAGCATTTCGGAGAGCGATTTGAGCGGACGGTTATTCGGACCGGTAACGGGTCTGCCGCGGCGGCCGTTGTCGATCAAGGCGTCAACGGCTTCTTGGAGCATTCTCTTTTCGTTGCGGATGATGATGTCCGGCGCGGACAGCTCCATCATCTTCTTTAAACGGTTGTTGCGGTTGATAACGCGGCGGTAGAGGTCGTTGAGGTCGCTGGTTGCGAAACGGCCGCCGTCGAGCTGAACCATCGGACGGATATCCGGCGGAATGACCGGAACAACGTCCAAGATCATCCATTCGGGTTTGTTGCCGGACTTGCGGAATGCTTCGACTACTTCAAGACGCTTGATAAGGCGAACCTTTTTCTGGCCGACCGCTGTTTCGAGCTCGGTTTGGAGTTCGGCAGACAGCTTTTCGCAGTCGATTTCGGCCAATAATTCCTTGATGGCCTCCGCGCCCATGCCGACGCGGAATTCGTTTCCGTAATATTCGTATTTTTGATTGTACTCCTGTTCGGTGAGTAACTGCATCTTTTCAAGACCGGTTGCTTCGCCCGGATCAATGACGATATACTGGGCAAAGTACAAGACCTTTTCCAAAAGACGCGGTGAAACATCGAGTAAAAGTCCCATTCGCGACGGGATCGCACGGAAATACCAGATGTGCGACACCGGGCAGGCAAGCTCGATATGTCCCATACGTTCGCGGCGAACCTTGTTGGTGGTGATTTCCACATGGCACTTTTCGCAGACTTTTCCCTTATAACGGACTCTCTTGTACTTGCCGCAATGGCATTCCCAGTCTTTCTGCGGACCGAAGATACGCTCGCAGTACAAACCGTCGCGTTCGGGCTTTAAGGTGCGGTAATTTATGGTTTCGGGCTTTTTGACCTCGCCGTAAGACCATTTACGGATCATTTCGGGAGACGCAAGACCGATTTTGATGGCGTCAAATTCGTTGTGTTCGTTCTGTCCCATTAGCTTATACACGGCTCCTTTTCATACATACTTGCGTTCCTTAAAGATCCGCACCGTCATCGGTCTCGTTTTCGAGATCGTCGGAGTAATCATCGGAATAGTCGTCGGAGTAATCGTCGTCTTCGCTGTCATCTTCAACCGGGTCTCCGTTTTCATCTTCGATGACAAAGTTATCAATGTCGGTCACGACGTTCTCTCCGAGATCTTCGGAGGTAATGTTCTTCATGCCTTCAAGCTCTTCGTCGCTGCTCTGCTTCAAGGTGATTTCGTTGCCGTCCTTGTCGAGCACGCGTACATCGAGAGCTAACGACTGCAATTCGCGGATAAGAACCTTGAACGACTCCGGAACGCCCGGCGTCGGGATATTCTGTCCCTTGACGATCGCTTCATAGGCCTTGACACGTCCGATGACATCGTCGGACTTGACGGTTAAGATCTCCTGCAAGGTATAAGCCGCGCCGTAAGCTTCCAGAGCCCAAACTTCCATTTCACCGAAACGCTGACCGCCGAACTGGGCTTTACCGCCGAGCGGCTGTTGGGTGACGAGGGAGTAAGGACCGGTCGAACGGGCGTGGATCTTATCATCGACCAGGTGATGCAGTTTCAGGTAGTACATGATACCGACCGTGACGGGGTTGTCAAACTGTTCGCCGGTACGTCCGTCGTACAGAATGGTTTTGCCGTCTTCACGCATGCCGGCTTTTTTCAGACAATCCGCAATATCCTGTTCGTTTGCGCCGTCGAATACCGGCGTCATGACTTTCCAGCCTAATTTCTTTGCCGCAATACCGAGATGCACTTCAAGCACCTGACCGATATTCATTCGGCTCGGCACGCCCAGAGGATTCAACACGATGTCAAGCGGCGTACCGTCCGGCAAGAACGGCATGTCTTCCGGCGGAAGAATACGCGAAACGACACCTTTGTTACCGTGGCGGCCTGCCATTTTATCGCCGACCGAGATTTTTCTCTTCTGGGCGATGTAGACGCGCACGACCTTGTTGACTCCGGGAGGCAGTTCGTCGGAATTGTCGCGTGAGAACTCACGGACATCGACGACCGTACCGCTTTCGCCGTGCGGAAGTCTTAGCGACGTGTCGCGCACTTCGCGTGCTTTTTCACCGAAAATGGCACGGAGCAAACGTTCTTCGGCTGTCAGCTCGGTCTCGCCTTTCGGGGTGACCTTACCGACTAAGATGTCGCCGGCATGAACCTCAGCGCCGATGCTGATAACGCCGCTTGCGGTCAGATATTTGAGCGCGTCCTCGCCGACATTCGGAATATCACGGGTGATTTCCTCCGGTCCGAGTTTGGTATCGCGCGCTTCGTGCGAATATTCTTCAATATGAATCGACGTGTAAACGTCGTCACGGACAAGACGTTCGTTAAGCAGAACGGCGTCCTCGTAGTTGTAGCCTTCCCACGTCATGAAGCCGATGAGTGCGTTCTTGCCGAGCGCTACTTCGCCGCCGCTGGTTGCAGGACCGTCGGCAATGACCTGTCCTTTGGTCACGCGGTCGCCTTTAAAGACGATAGGACGCTGGTTGACGCAAGTGCCCTGGTTGGAGCGCTTGAATTTAATCAAATGATAGGTGCGGACGTTTCCGTCATCCTCGCGGATTTCCACCTTATCGCCGCTGGCGGCTTCGACAACGCCGTCCGCCTTGGCAACGACCACAACGCCGCTATCGACGGCGGCCTTGTATTCCATACCGGTACCGACGATCGGGCTTTCGGTCATCATCAGCGGCACAGCCTGCTTCTGCATGTTGGAACCCATGAGCGCACGGGTGTTATCGTCGTTTTCAAGAAACGGAATCATAGCAGTGGCAACCGAAACCACCATTTTCGGCGAGACATCCATGTAGTCAACGCGTTCTTTTTCGACTTCCGTGATTTCTTCGCGGATACGGACGGTAACGCGGTTGTTGACAAAACGTCCGGTCTCGTCAAGCGGTTCGTTTGCTTGGGCTACGACATATTCGTCCTCGACGTCGGCGGTCATATAGACAACTTCGTCGGTAACGATGCCGGTGGCTTTGTCCACCTTGCGGTAGGGGGCTTCGATAAAGCCGAATTTATTGATTTTTGCGTAAGTGGCAAGATAGGAGATAAGACCGATGTTCGGACCTTCCGGCGTCTCGATCGGACACATTCTGCCGTAATGCGTGTAGTGAACGTCGCGGACTTCAAAGGACGCACGGTCACGCGACAGACCGCCCGGACCCAAAGCCGAAAGACGGCGTTTGTGGGTCAATTCCGCCAAGGGGTTGGTCTGATCCATGAACTGCGACAGCGGGGAAGAACCGAAAAATTCCTTGATGGCCGAAACAATCGGACGGATATTGATTAAGTTCTGCGGCGTGAGGTTTTCGGTGTCCTGCATGGTCATGCGCTCTTTGACGAGCTTTTCCATACGGGTAAAGCCGATGCGCATCTGATTCTGCAAAAGTTCGCCGACACTGCGCAGTCTGCGGTTTCCGAGGTGGTCGATATCGTCCACTGTGCCACAGCCGTGCGCAATGCACAGCATATAGTTGACCGACGCATAAATATCGTCATGCGTGATGTGCTTGGGGATAAGCTCCATGCGGCGGCGTTCAAATTCTGCAAGGAAAGCTTCTTCATTGTCGGTCGAAGCGAGAATCTCTTTCAGAACCTCGACCTGAACCTTTTCGTCTACCTTTAAAGAAGAAAGATCATAGCCGGCCGGAATAACGCCGATGACGTTCATGTCTGCCATCTTGTTGGAGAATACCTTGAAAGTTTCGTCGCTTCCGTGTTCGTTCGAGAACAGTTCGACCTCATAGCAACCGGTCTTTTCAATCTGCTCCGCCATTTCGCGGTTGAGCATGGTGCCCTCGTCGAAAAGGATCTCGCCGGTAAACGGATTGACGGCAGGCTTTGCAAGCTTGAACCCGGCAATCCGTCTGCCGAGCGCAAGCTTCTTGTTGAATTTATAGCGGCCGACAGCCGAAATGTCGTAACGCTTGGGGTCGAAGAACAGATTGTTGATAAGAATCTGAGCCGATTCCACGATAGCCGGATCGCCCGGACGCAGTTTCTTGTAGATTTCCTTTAAAGCTTCGTCTTTGGCGCTCGTACCGTTTTTCTGAGCTTCGCCTTCCATAAGGTCTTTGGTGAGGGTGGCTTTGATATACGGGTCGTCGCCGAAGGTGTCGAGAAGCTCTTTGGAGGTGCCTAAGCCCAACGCGCGCAAGAAAATTGTAATCGGCAGCTTGCGGTTCTTATCGATTCTTACATAAAATACATCGTTTGCGTCGGTTTCGTATTCGAGCCATGCACCGCGGTACGGAATGACAGTGGCGGCGTATAATTTCTTGCCGCTCTTGTCGTCGGCTGATTCATAATAGATACCCGGCGAACGCACGATCTGCGATACAACGACGCGTTCCGCACCGTTGATAATGAAAGTGCCCTGTTCGGTCATAAGCGGGAAATCGCCCATGAAAACTTCGGATTCCTGGACATCGCCGGTCTCCTTGTTGGAAAGACGAACGGTCACGCGAAGATGTGCGGCATAGTTGACGTCGCGCTCCTTGCATTCCTCTACGGGATATTTTGGCGTTTTGTCGATCGAAAAATCCACAAATTCGATAAACAGGTTGCCTGTGTAATCGACAAGCGGAGAAACGTCCTCCAATACTTCCTTTAAACCTTCGTTAAGAAACCATTCATAGGATTCTTTCTGCACCTCGATGAGGTTTGGCATTTCGAGCTTTTCATCGATCTTGGAAAAGCTGTACCGAATGTTGTTGCCAAGCTTGCAAGGCTTCACCATGGTTTGCTATCACTCCATTCCTACTTCTTTACCGGTGGCGTGCGGAAAAGGGCCTTCAAAAAAGGGCAAAATCCCCCTATACGCTTTCAAACGCCGATATTTCCGCTTGATTATAATGCAGTATAATAATATAGCATGGAATCCTTGAAAAGTCAAGAGCTTTGGGACATTTTCGGTACGGTTTCTTCTGAAAAATGGGTATTTTCTCGTGAATTTACACTTATTTTTTTGAAAAGTTCCAAATAATTCAGCGGTTTTTTTCTAAAAATTTACATTTTACAAATGTCCGCGCGCGTCTTTCCCTTGCCCTTTGCCTTGTGGATTTTTCTATACACATTTTTGCCTCCATAATATTAAGGTATAATGTATTAAAACGACCTCATTGGACAGAAGCCACGGCGCCCCCAAAACCATCAAAAATCTTCAAAGGATAACACGAAACGCGGATCCTATTTCGGAACGCAGGCCATGTTTTTGTTGAAAGTGCACAATGTAGTTTGTGCATTTCTACGATTTTTCCGATTTACCGCCTATTTTATTGACAATCTATGGGCGTTGTGGTACACTTTACACAGTAAGATATGTGAATTTTGCGCATATCTACAATTTTTCCATCTTAATAAAGGAGAGAGAGTATGAACAAAAAGTTTATCCTCGGCATAGCCGCCGCAGCGGCCATCGCTGTCGGAAGTCTCACCGCTTCCGCCGCCGGCTTTGCCAAAACAAACACCTACACGCCCGGTATGTTCTCCGACGTTCCGGCGAGCGAATGGTATGCCTCCTCGGTATCCTCCTCGTATGAACTCGGTTTCATGAAGGGTACGGCAGACGGTGTGTTCTCGCCCGAAGGCAACATGACGGTAGCCGAAGCGATCACCATTGCCGCCCGTGTACATGACGCGTACAATGCGAAAGGCACCGCTTTTTCGCAGAACGGCGCAAACTGGTACGATGAGTACGTCAAGTACGCTATCGACAACGGCATTATCAAGGCCGACGCGTTCGATGATTACGAACGTCCCGTCAAGCGCTATGAAATGGCGGTCATCTTCTCGAAAGCCGTACCGGACGACTATCTGGAAGCCAAGAACAATGTCACCGAAATTCCCGACGTTCCGAATACAAACGGCTATTTTGACCGTTTGCAGCTGCTCTACAACGCAGGCGTTGTCATGGGTAACGATGAATTCGGTACGTTCATGCCCAACAATAACATCATCCGTGCAGAAGCCGCCGCTATCATCGGCCGTATCGCACTGCCCGAAAACCGTTTGCAGAAAACGCTTGTTGACGCCAACTATGACGATGCTTACTATCTTGTAAACGAAGCCGTTACCTGGGGCCTCAGCGGCGCTTCCACGCAGTACGACACGCCTTGGCAGTACGACAACCGCAGCCGCATGGCCGCTGTCAGCAACACGGCCAACCATATCGCCGACTTCTATCCCGACGCTAAGGTTGAACTGTGGCGCGACCTCGACGATGTTTCCCGCGGCCTTGTCGGCTGGGATTTCTACGGTACGGTTGCAAGCATTGAAAACGGTATCTACTTCAAGCTCGTCGATGACGATATGAATGAAGTTGCTTCTCTTACCACCAAAGACGGCAAATACCTGTTCAACGGCAGCGAAACCGGCATTGAAGCGAAAAACGGTTCGCTTTACTTCACCATGAAGGTTGATCTCGATGCCAACACTGCGTCCCTTTATATGAACGGCGCAAAAGTTGGCGATTACGCGGCCGGTGATTACACCGTTTCCCGTCTGTACATCGGTTCCTCCAAGGAATCCATCGGTACGGTCACCATTACGCGCTGCGATGTCTATAAAGATTACCTTGTCAACGATATCTTCCTCGTTCCTGCGGACGGCGCACTTTCCGAGTGGGAAGTCTCCGGCACCGGCAAGACCGTCACCAAGGGCGGTCAGGGTTACAGCGACACGGTAAGTGCTGAGCTTTCTGCCGGCAGTATTGCCAAGAAATCGTTCAAGCCGGTTTCCGGTTCGGTCGTTTATGAAGCCTATATGCTCTTCCCGACTGCGAACGACACCGGTTACATTTCGCTGAACAGCGGCGATACCTCGGTTGCCAAGCTTACGCTTGACGCAAACGGCGTTTACGCACCCGACGGCACCAAACTCCGTCATCACACCAACAACATCTGGCAGACTCTCCGTATTGAAGCCGATACCGTCAACGGCAAGGTTCTTTACAAGGTCAACGGCAAGAAAGTCGGCGAATTCGCTCTTTCGGCCGCTCTGCCGACAGTTGACAACATCACCGTTGCCAATACCTCCGGTACGGTATTCTTCGACGATGCAAAAGTATTCCTCACACACGATCACGACGACTACTGCCCGGTTCCGAAACCGATCACAGACGACGGCTATGACGTACTCTTGAACGTCTGCTCGCTGTGGCGCGAAGGCACGCACTTCGGCTGGGGCGCTGTTAGCGGTTTGCCGGACGTTGAACCGGCTCTCGGCTACTACGACGAGGGTATTCCGGAAGTTGCCGACTGGGAAATCAAGTTCATGGTTGAAAACGGTATCGATGTACAGCATTTCTGCTGGTACTGCCCGTCGAACAACCAGGTTGAACCGATTAAGAGAAGCAGCCTTAACTTCGCTCTCCACGACGGTTTCTTCAACGCAGAATATTCTGATTTGATGAAGTTCACGTTCATGTGGGAAAACAGCGGCGTGAACACCACCAACCTCGAAGACTTCAAGAATTACATCTGGGCATACTGGATGGATTACTACTTCTTGGACAATCGTTTCTATACGATCGATAACAAGCTCGTCTTCACCGCTTGGAGCTATAACAACTTCAAGAAAGCATTCGGCGGTACGAACGAGGGCGCACAAGAAGCAGTCAAGTTCATGAACGACGACGCAAAGGCGCACGGCTTTGACGGTATTATGCTGTTCTTTGCCGACGGCCACGCACAGGATGCAGGCTCCTTCTCCAACATGGCGGCTCTCGGCGCTACTGCGGCTTACGCTTACCACTGGAATCAGGACGGCAACAGCGCTGACGCTACCATTAAGCGTTTACAGCGCAATCAGGATTACGGCAAGCTCTATATTGTTCCCACCGTTTCGGTCGGCTTCAACAATATCGGCTGGTCCGGTATCCGCAAGCCGCTCGCATCCTTAGAGGATCACAAGAAAGTTCTCAACTATATCAAGAACGATTACCTCACCAAGCAGGAGGGCTGGAAAGCCAAGACCCTCATCATTTCCACCTGGAACGAATACGGCGAAGGTACGTACGTCATGCCGTGCAAGGGCTTACACGGTTTCGGCTATCTCGAAAACGTTGCCGAAGTCATTTCCGGCGTGACCGATCACTCCACCAACATCTACCCGACCGACAACCAGAAAGCACGTCTCGGTCACCTCTATCCCAAGTCCAAGACCAGCATCAAGCACTGGGATTATGAAGAGGAAACCGGCAATATTCCGCAGAAAGCGCTCTTCACCTTTACCGGTGATCAGCTCGATAACGGCCAGAATATTGATGAATGCACGACCGAAAACGGCATTATCAAGGCTGTTACTTCCAAGACCGACCCGGCTCTCAAAGTCAAGGGCGCTCTTCCCGAAATCAACGCCGAGGACGTTATCGCAATCCGCGTGACGGCAAAATCGAGCGTCGATTCCACCATGGAAATTTTCTATACGACTTCTTCCAGCCCGAACCTTGAACAGTCCAAGAGCTTCAATACCAAGGTTACCAAGTCGGACGACTTCAAGGAATATGTCATCAACACCGCCGGTAAGGCAACCTGGAAAGATATTGTTACATTCTTCCGCTTTGATATCATTTCGACGGCCGGCGAATTTGAAGTTTCCAAGATTGAACTTCTCGGTTACGACGAATCCCAGCTTCCGATCACCGTTACTATCGACCGCACCGAATATACAGCTCCATTCCACCCGGTTTTGAAGAACGATGAACTGTATGTTGCAGCAAGCTCAATCGATGGATTTTTCAGCCTTAACAACTTCTATTACGAATGGAGCCGCTACACCGGCAAGCTTCGTATTATCACCAAGAAAGACCATGAGATCATCTTCAACATCGACAGCGATGTCGCTCTTGTTGACGGCAAGGAAACCAAGCTTGCCGAAAAGGTAACGCTCCGCGACGGTCTCCCGGTTCTCCCGTTGTTCTTCATCTACAAGATCGAGGGCACTAACTACACCTTTGAAAACAAGGCTGTTACGGTCTCTACGCTTGATAAGAAGTATCAGGATGTCATTGACAAACGCGTTGCATATCAGTATGAATTTGATGTTCCCGGCGACTTGGAAGGCTTTGTAGGCGGCTTTGCAACCGCTCTCGTCAAGGATGGTTTCCTCTCCGGCGACGCAGTCGAAAGACCGAACCAGAACCCGGCTTATGACCCGATGCTCTCGCTCGGCAACCTCTCAATCAATACGCTTACCTGCAACAAGATTCTTGTCGGTATGAAGTATAAATTGGCAGATGGCGTTGAAAAATCCGCTATTGAAGTATTCTTCGGTACCGATAAGGAAGAAGGTCTCTCGCAGGATAAGAGCGCGCATGCTAGTATTACCGGCAATTCTTCGGGCGATAAGGTCGTTGAATTCACGCTCGACTTCTCCGAAAACGAAAAGTGGACCGGCACGGTTACCAAGATCCGTGTAGACCCGTTCAGCTGCGGCGGTCACTTTGATATCGATTATATCCGTTTTGTCATGGATGAAGATATGGCTAAGGAAAACGAAGCCAAGATCGAAGAAGAAAAGAAGAAAGACGAAGAAAAGCTCGCTAAGGGCATTCTCGTTGAAAACGGCGACGCCGAAGACGCAGCCAACAATAAAGCGTTTTTCAGCGACAATGCTACCATCCAGATTGCAAACGACAAAGAAAAGGGCAATGTCTGGGAAGTTATCCCGAACGAAGGCAATGTTTGGGCGTATATGCGTCAAAAAGTTACCTATCAGACGGGCGTGAAGTACAAAGCATCCCTTGATGTGAAGCTCACCGGCACGCTTGCAACTGACAAGGATATTTCAACTACGATTTACTGCAACCTCCGTTATATGGACGCTGAGGGCAAGCAGGATCATATCAGCTTTGCCGGCGGCAGTCTCGGTCTTTCCACCGAGGACGGCTGGAAGCACTGGGAATTTGAATTTGAAATTCCCGCAAGCTCCACTTTCCGCGGCAACGACCAGTTCGCGTTCTACACGAACCCGACTGACGGCGCAGGTGTCGGCTATATGATCGACAATCTCTCGGTTCAGAAAGTGCAGTAAGCAACAGCTTTATAGAAAGAGACCGCCTGAAAAGGCGGTCTCTTTTTGACAAAAAGCCCGAAAAGCATAAAAGAAACGTTTTTTGTGTTACTTTTTCGCTTGTACGAAAAAGTAACCAAAAAGTACACCAGAGGGCGGCGAAGCGCCGCTGCAAAATAGCGC
>CAKSOW010000039.1 GCA_934479825.1 uncultured Eubacteriales bacterium | reverse complement strand
CTGGATTTTTCCTTTTGTGTCCATCCTTTTTTTTGCTTGCACTTACATTGTAAATTCAAGCAAGCGAAAAAGTAACACAAAAAACCGTCTCTTTTATGCTTTTCGCGAAACGAAAAGCACTCTTTCCGGGCTTTTCCGGAAAAGAAAAGCCCCACTTTTGTTTCTTTTTGCAAAAAGAAAAACTCCCTCAAAGGGCACTTTATTTGTTCATAAAATTCTGCTATACTGAAAGTACCCGTAAGGTGCGAACAGCAACGCTCTTTTCACCAAACGGAATTACAATTCAGTGCGACCTTGTACCGTAAGATGCTCTTCGGTATCAGCCCGAACGGAAATAAGCAGGATTTTTCACCGGATTTTTGCCGGTTCTTCTGCGCATACCATTTTTGGTGAGCGTGTTTTTTCCTATCCTATCCAAGCTTTGCCGTTCCGGCAAAGCTTTTTCTTTTGCCAAGCCGCAACATGTCATCATGAAAGGAAATGGTTCTATGGAACTCAAAACGGAAAACACACGCGTAGCTCTTATCGCTATTCTTTTGGAATCAAGCGATGCCGCCGAAATGGTCAATGCCCTCTTGCACGAATACGGCTCGTATATTATCGGACGTATGGGATTGCCGTATCCCAAAAAGAACGTCCATATCATCAGCGTCGCTCTTGATGCACCGCAGGACGAGATCAACGCCCTTTCCGGCAAACTCGGACGTCTCTCCGGCGTTTCCGCCAAGACCGCTTATCAGAATCTTTAACCGTTTTGCCAAAAGGAGCGAAAATATGTATAATAAAATGTCCCCTCATGCTGAGGAATTTATCAACCACGAAGAAATTCTCGAATCTCTCGATTATGCCGAACAGAATAAGGATAACTATGAACTTATCGATTCACTTATCGAAAAGGCGGCTTTAAGAAAAGGACTTTCACACCGCGAAGCGTCGGTGCTTCTCGCCTGTACCGAACCGACAAGAGTAAAAAAAATGTATGCCCTTGCCGAGCAGATCAAAAAGGATTTCTACGGGAACCGCATTGTCATGTTCGCACCGTTATATCTCTCCAATTATTGCGTCAATGGCTGCGTGTACTGTCCGTATCATTACAAGAATAAACATATCGCACGCAAAAAACTGTCCCAAGAGGATATCGTCCGCGAAGTGACTGCCTTGCAGGATATGGGACATAAGCGTTTGGCTATTGAAGCCGGCGAAGATCCGGTTAATAACCCGATTGAGTACATTCTTGATTGTATCCACACCATTTACTCCATCAAGCACAAAAACGGAGCGATTCGCCGCGTCAATGTCAACATTGCCGCTACCACCGTTGAAAACTACCGAAAACTCAAAGAAGCCGGTATCGGCACTTACATTCTGTTTCAGGAAACCTATCATAAAGAAAGCTATGAAAAGCTTCATCCGACCGGACCCAAGCATAATTATGATTATCATACCGAAGCTATGGACCGCGCCATGGAGGGCGGTATCGACGATGTGGGACTCGGCGTACTGTTCGGTTTGGAGCTGTACAAATACGAATTTTGCGGGCTTCTCATGCACGCGGAACATCTTGAAGCGTATAAAGGGGTCGGTCCGCATACGATCAGCGTGCCGCGTATCAAGCATGCCGACGATATAGACCCGGACGCCTTCGACAATGGAATCGACGATGAAACTTTTGCTAAACTCTGCGCCCTCATCCGCATTTCCGTGCCGTATACCGGCATGATCATCTCAACGCGTGAAAGCAAAGCTGTTCGTGAAAAGGTGATTCGGCTCGGCGTTTCGCAGATCAGCGGTGCGTCGCGCACCTCGGTCGGCGGATACTGTGAACCGGAACCGGAGGACGAAAATTCTTCCCAGTTTGATGTCAGCGATAACCGGACGCTCGACGAAGTGGTACGGTGGCTGATGGAAATGGGCTATATTCCATCGTTCTGCACGGCCTGTTACAGAGAAGGGCGCACCGGCGACCGGTTTATGTCGCTTCTCAAAGCCGGACAGATTCAGAACTGTTGCCTGCCGAACGCGCTGATGACGTTAAAAGAATATTTGGAGGACTACGCCTCTGAGCCGACAAAAGTGTTGGGCGAGAAAATGCTGCAGAAAGAACTGGAAACCATTCCTAACCCGAAAGTCAAGAAACTGGCGGCCGATTACATCGAAAACATTCACAACGGCAAGCGTGACTTCCGCTTTTAGCCGGTATATTCCGGGAAAGGAGACTTAATATGCAAAACACACCTGCTTCCGAAAGAACCTTTATATCCTTTTTCGGCGCGGTCAACGCCGGAAAATCCAGCATCGTCAACCGTGTGACCGGACAACCTTTATCGATCGTGTCAGACATGCCCGGAACGACTACCGATCCGGTTCTCAAATCCATGGAGCTGTTGCCGATCGGACCGGTTATCGTATGCGATACGGCAGGTCTTGGCGACAACACGGCTCTTGGTACGGCTCGCGCCGAAAAGACCTATGAAATTTTGCGCAAAACGGATATTGCCGTACTGGTCGCGGACAGTTCCGTCGGATTATCGGGGGACGACTGCGCTTTGATTGAACAGTTCCGAACCAGAAAAATCCCGTATATTATCTGTTATAATAAAAGCGACCTTGTGCAGGTAAATGTGAAAAACAGCAATGAGATTTCCGTGTGTGCGCTTTCGGGCAAAGGCATAGAAAATCTCAAAAATATGATAGCCGCCTATGCCGTGAAAAACGATCGTACCATTGTCACCGACCTTTTTACGGCAGGCGATCTTGTCATTCTTGTAACTCCCATTGACGAGGCGGCTCCCAAGGGACGGCTGATCTTACCCGAACAGTTGGTATTAAGAGAACTACTTGATATTCATGCTTTGCCGCTTGTGGTGCAGGAAACGGAGCTTGCCGCGGCGCTTGATGCGCTCAAAACGCCGCCGAAAGCCGTGATTACCGACAGTCAGGCGTTCGGATATGTAAAAAAGATTGTGCCGGAGAACGTCTTTCTCACATCGTTCTCCATTCTCATGCAGCGGTATAAGGGCGTGTTGGAGGGGGCCTTACGCGGTGCGCAGGCATTGGACATGCTTTCCGACGGAGATAGAATTCTCGTCTGTGAGGGCTGTACGCATCACAGACAGTGCGGAGACATCGGCACGGTGAAACTGCCGGCATGGATAAAAAAATACACCGGAAAGAACCTTGAATTTGAGTTCACCTCCGGCGGATATTTTCCGAAAGACTTATCTGCGTATGCACTGGTGCTCCATTGCGGCGGCTGTATGTTGAACGAAAGAGAAATGCGTTTTCGTCAGAGCGAGGCTGAAAGGCAGAAGATTCCGTTCGGAAACTATGGGCTTGTCATTGCGAAAATGAACGGAATTCTGGAAAGAAGTCTTGAAATTCTGAAAAAGTGAGAGAGAAAAGCGTAAACGGTAGAATTATTCATATTTTTCCGTTATACTGTAAGACGAACCGCATAGATATCAGGGGTGCTGTTTTACGGCTGAGACGGATTTTTCCGAACCCTTTAAACCTGAACGGATAATACCGGCGTAGGGAGATAGCTTTCATCACGAAAAAGCATACCGCACCGATATTGTGTGCGGTATTTTATTTTTTCGGAGGGCTTTTCTTATGGAAAAGACAAAAATCAAAACGCTTGCCGAGTGCGGCATTCTGATCGCACTTGCGGCGGTACTTAGCCTTATCAAGATCTGGCAGTTGCCCTGGGGCGGCAGTATCACGCTGTTCAGCATGCTTCCCATTGCGCTCATTTCGATTCGCCACGGCGTAAAGACCGGCTTATTTTCGGCGTTTGTGTATTCGGTGATCCAGCTTTTATTCGGCATTCTGTTTGATGGATTACTTGGTTGGGGATTGACGGCAGGAGCATTGATTTCCTGCATTCTTCTTGATTATATCGTCGCTTTTACGGTTCTCGGTCTTGCCGGTCTGTTTGTCAAAAAGGGCATGGGCGGTGTAATCGGCGGAACGGCGCTTGTTGTAGCGCTTCGATTTGTTTCCCACGTGCTCAGCGGCGTATTTGTATTTGCTTCGGCCGGAAAGCTGTGGGATGGTTTCGAGACCTCCAACAGCTGGTTATACAGCATTGTTTACAACGGCTGCTACATGTTGCCGGAGATGATTCTTACGGTTATCGGCGCTGTCATTGTGTATAAGGCTTTGTTCAAAGCAGTCAAGATGAAGGTCTGAGTTTGTCTTGTATTTGCCCCCTTTCCTGTACGGAAAAGGGGCTTTTCGTTTCTCGAAAGGCATGAAAGAGATGTTTTGCGGTTCTTTTTGCTTTTAGCAAAAGGAACCCAAAAGGACGTCTTAATGCTACTTTTTGCGGCATGCCCCAAGCCCCTAAAAGTCCCCAAGGACGATTTTCTGTTACTTTTCGCCTCTGCGAAAAGTAACCAAAAGCAGACCAAGGCGGCGAAGCGCCGCTGCAAAATAGCGCCCCTCTGGACTCCCGGGGGAGCGGCTCAAAACCCGTGCGGTAGGATTTAAGTAAAATTTGAAACGTTCAGCGCATTAAGATTTTTTACAAAAATTTATAAGTGCCGCTAAACGCACGGCCATGTTTTGAGCCGGTGCGAACCGCGAATTTTCATCAAACGCAGAATCGGATTTTGCGAAAAATCGAAGTTGCTGTGCGTGCTTGACGCCGCAGGCGGTTGTTTAAAAGAGAAAGTGTACGTTATCTTTGTTGCGGCGGAAATGGGAAATTGATGTGGGTAAATAGAAAATTTGGAGTGAATCAGTGGTTTGCATATATGCAGAAAATTGAAGTTTTGCACTCTTTTGCAAAACTTTCTTTTTTTCAAAAAGCCATATTCTGTTGTTCAAAACCCAACCTCCCACCAAACTTTCCCATTTTATGAAATACATAACCTACTGTCCGCCCAAATCAGAGCCTGCCTTTTTATAAACACCCACAAATCCTTACGCAGTAAAACTCGTGTCTTGTGCCGGTTCAAAACATGGCCGTGCGTATTTGCGGCACCTATAAATTTTTGCAAACTTTATTGATACGCTGAACTTTTTAAATCTCATCTAAAATTCCCACCGCACGGGTTTTGAACCGAGGTCGCAGGGCGTTAGCCCCGCGTGCTTTTTGGTTACTTTTTGCACGCCGCAAAAAGTAACAGAGAAAAGCGTCCCCTTTTGCTTACTTTTCGCAGAGGCGAAAAGTAACACAAAAACCGTCTCTTTTACGCTTTTCGGGAAAAGCAAAAGCCGCCCGACGGTTTGGGCATCAAACCACCGGACGGCAAAATGTAATTTCTTTTGCTTCGCTTTTCTTTTAAGAAAAGCGAGTGGGTCAAGGGCACACAGCCCTTTTAAAGTCTTGCTTCAAGCTCCTTGCGGCGCGCCTCATTCTCTGCACCGGGCTTGCCTAAAAGCGCAAACATGTTCTTTTTGTAGGCTTCTACACCGGGCTGATTGAACGGGTTGACCCCAAGCATATAGCCGCTGGCCGCGCAGGCAACCTCAAAGAAGTATACCAAATACCCATAGCTGTCCTCATCGCGTGCCGCAACCTCCAAAACAATGTTCGGCACATCTCCGTCACTGTGTGCAAACGCCGTCGCAAGGAACGCTTTCTTGTTGGCTTCGTTCAGATCCTTGCCCGAAATGAAGTTGAGCTTGTCCACATTTTGCGGATCGTCCGGAATGATGAAACTGTTGCCGGTGTTCTGAATGTCAATAACTGTCTCAAAGATGTTGCGAACACCCTCTTGAACAATCTGACCGAGCGAATGCAAATCCGTCGAATAAATGACCGACGTCGGGAAAATGCCCTTGCCGTCCTTTCCTTCGCTTTCGCCGAATAACTGTTTCCACCATTCGTTCATGTACTGGTAAGCCGGCTCATAGCATGCCATGATCTCAATGGCCTTGCCCTTCTTGTGGAGAATGTTGCGGATAACGGCATAACGGTAAGCATCGTTCTTATCGGCGTCGCAGACCGAAAGCTCTTTTGCCGCACGAGCCGCGCCGTTCATGATCTTGTCAATGTCAATTCCGGCCGCCGCAATCGGAAGAAGTCCACAGGCGGTGAGAACCGAATAACGTCCGCCGACATCATCCGGAATTACAAACGTTTCATAACCGGATTCATCGGAAAATTCCTTTAAGGTGCCGCGCGCCTTGTCCGTGGTGACATAAATACGCTCTTTGGCACCGTCTTTGCCGTATTTCTTTTCCAGAAGCTCACGGAATACGCGGAAAGCCACCGCCGGTTCGGTCGTCGTGCCGGACTTGGAGATAACGTTTACGCTGAAATCTTTCCCTTCGCAGAGCTTTACCACTTCGGTGAGCGTCTGCGCGCTGATAGAGTTGCCGGCAAAATAGATATTCGGCGTCTTTTTGGGAAGCAGATTGTAGTTGGGGGAAGTCAAAAATTCGATGGCCGCACGTGCGCCGAGATAGGAACCGCCGATACCGATGACAACGAGAACTTCGCTGGTATCCTGAATCTTTTTTGCGGCCTTTTTGATGCGCGCAAATTCCTCTTTGTCATAGTCGAACGGCAACGTGTACCAACCTAAAAAGTCACTGCCTGCGCCGGTACGCTTGGTGATCTTTTCGTGTGCGGCGGCAAGAGCTCCGGCTTCTGCTTTGATCTCATCATCCGAAACAAAGCGCTTTAAAAACTTGTCATTTAACTTTACGGTCATAACTAACACTCCTCTTGTATAGCTTTCACTTTGAGATTTTATTATACAACAGCTTTTGACATTTTACAAGCGGTTTTGACAATATTTCAAATGTTTTGCGATAAATGTTTTTTTATTATCCCGACTATTATATAAAATATGAATATTTTTGATATAAAACGGCATTATTTGTGCGATACAGTATTGATAGCCTTTTCTTTTCTGCTTGTTGCCGGAAACGAAAAAGTTTCGTTCCTATTTATATTGACATATTTTCCTTCCCTTGTTATACTGAAACCAATCTATAACAATCAAAAAGGGAGAGATTATTATGGCACAGATAACCGTCAATTTTGATAAAACGACCGGCAGAATCAAACCCATGCACGGCGTGGGACAGCCACCGTTTATCGGAACGGATTATTCGTTCATGCACTATCTGACCGAAGCAAATATTCCTTTTTCGCGTTTACACGATGTGGGCGGTACCTATGGCGGCGGTATTTATGTGGATATCCCGAATTTGTTCCGCAATTTTGACGCTGACGAAAACGATCCGGCGTCGTATGATTTCACGTTTACCGATCTGCTGTTAAGAAAGTTGGTCGAGGCCGGCGTTGAACCGTATTTCCGGTTAGGCGTGACCATTGAAAATCACATTGATGTCAAATCCTACCGGATCGATCCGCCTAAAAGCCCTGCCAAATGGGCGCGTATCTGCGAACATGTCGTCCGCCACTATAACGAGGGGTGGGCAAACGGGTTCCGCTATGGCATTACCTATTGGGAGATATGGAACGAGCCGGACAACGGCATAAACGCCGAAACCAATCAGATGTGGAGCGGCACACCGGAGGAATTCTATGAACTATACCGTGTGACCTCCAAACATTTGCGCGCATGCTTTGGCAATACGATCAAGATCGGCGGATATGGGTCATGCGGATTTTATGCCGTAAGCGATCTGAATACGCCGAATGCCGAGGCGTTGGGACTTTCTGCCGCCCCGAACGACTGGAAAATACGCACAGCGTTTTTTGTCAGCTTTTTTGACGGCTTTCTCGATATGGTCAAAAAAGAAAAATTGCCGTTTGACTTTTTCTCGCATCACAGTTACGCGGATGTAAAAAAGACGGTGTTCATGAACCGGTATGCTGCCAAACGTCTTGCCGAAGCCGGATTTACAGACATTGAAATCCATATCAACGAATGGCACACATTTCCGGGGAAAGCAACGCGCGGAACGGACAAATGCTGTGCGGCGGCAACGGCGATGATGCTTGCCATGCAAAATGAAAAGGTAGATATCATGTGTTATTATGACGCGCGCATGGGCATTTCGATTTACGGAGGGCTGTTCAATCCTTTAACCGAAGAGCCGTATTGCACTTATTACGGTTTCAAGGCATTCGGAAAGCTCTACAAAATGGGAAGAGCTGTCGAATGTATAAGCGACACAGACGGTATTTATGCAGTTGCCGCGACGGACGAAAACGGGGTGCAAAAAGGGGTTCTTATCGCCAACATCGGGAATCCGGTGACAGTTGAAACAAATCTTGACGGCGGTTTCAAGGTGTATGAGATCGACGAAGGGCATATGTTTACGCTGTCGGAGCTTGATGCCGGAAAGTTTGATTTAGGGCAGAACAAAGTCGTATATATAGAAAAATAATTTTTATGGCCGCCTCTTTTGGGGCGGCCATTTTTTGAAAAGGCGGCTTTGCCGCCCGGAAAAGGGCGGCCGGGGGCCGTTGTTACTTTTATGAAAAGTAACAACGGGGGGGCAGTTGGGGAGGGGGGCGGTTCCGGAAAAGCCCGGAAAGAGTGCTTTTCGTTTTACGAAAAGCATTAGGGACGGTTTTAATGTTACTTTTTCGCTTGTACGAAAAAGTAACCAAAAAGTACACCAGAGGGCGGCGAAGCGCCGCTGCAAAATAGCGCCCTCTGGATACCCGGGGAACGGTTCAAAATTCCGAGCGGTGAATTTTTGGTTAAATCGCAAGCTATGTGCCTATCAAGAAATTTTGTTGGAAATTACAGTTTTGTGCAATATAGCTCGGAGTATTTTGAACCGGTGCGAGACGGCGGTTTTACTGCGCAAGGATTTGTGGATGTTTATAAAAAGGCAAAGTTTGATTTGGGTAGACAGTAGGTTATGTGTTTCATAAAATGGGGGAGTTTGGTGGGAATTTGTTTTTTTGAGAGCAGAAAGTTATTTTCCGAAAGCAAGTAGTTTCGAGTGAAAAATACGAAAATTTCAGTTTTTTGCGCTTAACAACATTTTTGATAAATTTCAAAGTTTTAAACGGCTTACAGCACTTTTGAATAATGCCAAGCCCTATTTTTATTCCAAATTTTCCACCACACCCCACATCAATTTTCCTTTTCCGCCGCAACAAAGATAACGTACACTTTCCCTTTTCATCGACTGCTTGCGGCGTCAAGCCCGCACTGCAACTTCGATTTTCCGCAAAATCCGATTCTGCGTCAGCACTGCAACCGCCCTTTTCCGCCGGTTCAAAACATGGCCGTGCGTTTAGCGGTACTAATAAATTTTTGCAAACTTTTTAATACGCTGAACGTTTCAAGTTTCACCTGAAATTCCACCGCACGGGTTTTGAACCGTACTCCGGGAGTCGGGAGGGTCGCAACCCTCGCGGCTGCTTTTTGGTTCTTTTTGCAGAAGCAAAAAGAACGTAAAAACCGTCCCTTTTATTACTTTTCGAGAAACGAAAAGTATGTATTATCGTCCCTTAGGGAAATTTTCAGACAAAGGAAAATTTCCCTGAGAGCCCCTTTCCGGGCTTTCCCGGAAAAAACAAGCCGCCCGATGGAAACCCATCGGGCGGCAAATTTCAAGGCGAACAGCCCCAAAAGGTACTCAATCTGCCCTCTCGTATTCGCCGGGCTCGCAAAGCGGCCGCAAGTCTGTCAGATTGTCCAAAAACATTACCTTGACGCGTTCGGACGCCGTGCACGGAAGTACCCATTCGACAGGACGGCCATAGAGGTGTTGGCAGAAACTGACACTAATACTCGTTATTCGTCCGTTCATATACCGCACTACCGCCATATAATACGACTTTTCTGCGTACACCGTCGCGGTCAAGCACCTCGCGCGGCAGGCCGCAGATGCAAAAGCCGTCATTTGTGTACGTATGCATGTTGTAGCTTTTCTTTTCGCTGTTATCGGTGATTTTGCAATATTCTGCCGTACATTCGTGATAGTGATAATCCCCGTCAACCACCCATTCCTCCGACCAATCGTGCTCATGCACGTGTACGGTCACATAGGCGTATACGTTTCCGGGATCGTTATACGAGGTTTCCGCATCATACCGCCACAACCTACACAATTTCTGTCCCGGCTCGTCTTGCCGTAATCAGACCGGTTATGTCACCAACATTCGCAATTTGATCCGAAGGATTGGGCAGAGTGAGACCTACGGTGGGAACAAAGCAGATGGTATCGGTGGCGTCCGACGGTGTCGGAGTAACCTCCAACGTGACCGATTCGCCGGGTACAGAATGGTTTCCGTGAAACTGACGTTTAAGGACTCGGCGCGTTTCTTAATGAAAAACTGCCTTGTCGCAAGATTTTTGCCGCTCTGCGCATTGTGAGCCGTGATCATGCACGAACCGGGAGCAAGAAGAACAACCTGGTTGTCGTTCACGATCTGAATGCGAGACTTGGGCGTGCCTGTAAAATAAACCGGAACGGACGGGTCGGTCTCAGTCATATACAGCTCATACGTCTGCCCGTACAGCATACAGTTCGTCGAGTTGTCGCCGAACGCCACGGTCGGTTCTGCACACACGGCAATCGCAAAAGCCGCCGTCAGCAGAAATGCGGCAAAAACGGTTCTCAAAAATCTGCTCATATCAGGGAGTTTCCTCTTTCACTTCTGCTCCGGCCGGTACACATCGGAAATGCATAGCGGTTTCAAAGAGTACAAATTGTAGTCAAATATCATGACGCGGATCTCGTCCGCATCGCCGTAATCTAATCTTGTGCCGATCGTTACACCTTCAAGCGGCGGTTGCTGTTTTTCAAGCTTCACCTCTTGCAGTCTGCCGTCCTTATAATACGCGACAGCGAGGATATATCCTGTCTTGATATACTGGACGTTTGCCATAAGATTCCCACTGCCATAATCGGGTTCGATCAAGACAAAGGCGGCCGGCCGTGTATTGCTGTACGAATTCCGGCTCGTGCGGTAAACGATCTCGCCGTCAAAATCCGGATATGGGTCTGCGCCCAAAGTCTGCCGCCAGTGAATATCGCCGCTCGTGACACCGCCATTCATAAGGAAGGCCGCTTCGCCGGTCGTCCAATCGGAGATTGCAGCGTTATAGGCATCAAACAGGTTCATCTCCTCCGAAACTCTTCCGAAAAGCGCCTGTCCTGCCGAATACGTGTTGCCAAAGACTCCCATGCCGCCGACCATTTTGAGATCGCCGATAATTGCCCCGCCGGTACTGATTCCGGCAGAAAACGAATACGCAAGTCCAGAGAAACCTGCATTGTTGACGTATCCCAATATGCCCCCCGGATAGCCAGTTTCTTTGGAGGAAACCGAACCGGTAAAACCGCAGCAGTAAATAAACACGCCGTCGTTGGCATAGCCCATCACGCCGCCGATCGAATCGCACGAATTCGGCAGTTTAATTTTTCCGCCGTACAGACACTTTTCAACAAGCACCGCTCCTTCAAGTCCCTCGGAACTGCCAAGCACACCGCCAATATGGCAGCTGACGCCGTTTCCCGTGATGTTGACATTGGAAACGATGTTGCGGAGTATCGCACCGTCCTCCGTCAGGTTGCTTTTGGCACGTCCGACCACGCCGCCGATATAGCTTACTTCTCCGGTCACACGGATCTCGCCCTCGACCTTAATGTTGCACACCGTGCCGTAAAGTACGCCGAACAACCCGAAACTGTCGCTTGTCGCCTCGCCGTCAATGCCGCGAACCGTATAGCCTTTGCCGTCGAATGTGCCTGCATACGGATGTTCGGCCGTGCCGATCGGGATAAGTGTGAAACCCGAAAGGTCAATGTCGTTCTTCAAATTGGCACAAGCGGCTGTTTCACCGGCATTTACCTTTTCGGCAAACGAAAGAAGATCCATGGCCGTTTCAATGTCGTAAATGCCGTCGCCGTCGATGTCCTGAACCGTTTTTTTCGCACCGCAGACCGTGCAGATATCGTTTTCGTAGGCATGTGCCGCGCAGTCGGGCATTTCGTTTATACCGGCAATTTGGCAATACTCCGCCGTGCAGTCATGATAATGATAGTCACCGGCAGCTGTCCAATCGTCGCTCTCCGTGTGTTCATGCACGGCCGCGCTTACGGTAAAATGAGAAGAACCGCCCAAACTGCTTGACCGATTGGCCGAATCGCCAGACATATGCGTCGGCACAATCAGATGACCGCCAAGGTTCGCCTCCTCTTCCCCCTCAAAGCGAATACTTGCCGCATGCGCACAAAGTGCAAGCAGGCAAAACAGAACGAAAGCAAACGGGAAAAAGCGTTTTTTCATGGTCACATCTCCTTTTTACGGGTTATGAGCAAATTTCCGCCTCACCAAGCGGTTTTGCATTTTGCAAGTCCTCCCAAAGATACAATTTATATACCCTTTCAGCCGTGGCGGCACGCAGACCATAGTCATTATACGGAATCTCGCAGTTTTCGGTAATGTTTTTGGTTGTCATGCCGTAAAACCGTCCGTTGTCATAACGTGTGATTACCAAAAGACAAGGCTTTGTGACATTGGACACCTGTACAACCTCGTTTTCCGCACAGAGAAAGGCGTGACACTCGCCGGGATTGTTGGTGTAGGTCGTTTTATTCTTGCGGTAGACTGTGCCGCCGTCAAACATCGGGCGTTCGTCCGTGCCGATATCCTGTTTCCATATACCGGCGCCGTCATTGTTCGCGCCGTTCAAAAGCCAAGTCAGCCGGCCGCTTGTCAAATCCGTTTCGGTTATCTCCGATGCAGTGCATAAAGAAGCTCTTTCGCCGCCGTAAGGCGTCGTTCCTGCCATATGGAAGTTGTTGTAAACCGTATTCGCCGTGCAATTCCGTATATAGCCGATGCTGAAACCTGACGAGACCTTTCCGGTCACATAACAGCCGGTAATGCCGCCAAACGAAGCATGGTTGACATAACCTAAAATGCCGCCGACCAGCTTCGCGTCGTATGAGCCGGAAACCTGACCGGCAGACACGCAGTCTCGAATGGTTACGCCACTCCAGCCGTATCCTAAAATGCCGCCAATACAGTCATCGGCACTGAGAGCCGAAATACTGCCGCTAAATGTGCATTTTTCAATGAGCAGTTCACCCGAACCAAACTGTGCACTTCCGACAATACCGCCGACATGCTTAACTTTGGCGGTACTGCCTATGAAAACTACGGACGATTCAATACCTGAAAAAACCGCCCCGCCTCTGGCGGCTCCTGCCACACTTCCGATGTGGATCTTTTCATCGGTATTCATCACAATTGCACCGTCAAGGGAGAAATTTTTAACCGTACCGCCATAGACAACACCGAAAAGACCTGCGTTGTCGTCCGTAACCACAGCGCGGAAACCGGTCAACGCTTTACCGTTTCCGTCAAACGTTCCCGTATAAGGATTCGCGGCCGAACCCATGGGCGTCCAAGGCTGCATATCCAAATCAATATCCGCCATCAGTCTGCCGTTCGCCGACGGTTCGTCGCCGTTAACCTTGGCGGCAAACAGCCAAAGATCAGCCGCACCATAAATTAAGTAAACGCCGTCCTGCGATTCCAATTCTTTCTGATAACCGCATTCCGTGCAAACGCCGGTTCGGTCAAACGTATGCGGCGTTTTTTGCCGTATTCGGCATTCGCAATCTTTCCGTTGGAATCCCGGTACAACTGGGTGCAGTCCTTCCAGTGTTCGGTCGCCGAGCTCTGCCAATCGCCGAACGTATGCGTGTGGACATAGCCGCACACCCTGCAATTCATGGTTTCGGCAGTACCGTATTCAAAGACATGCATCGAACCGACACTGCGGTCCCAATCGCCGCATACAGTACATTTATAGGTATGATACCTCTCATCGGTATTCCAAGCGTATGCACCGTGCGCGCCTTTGCCAAACGTCGCACCGCACAAGGTGCATACTAAATCCTCCAAACAGGTTGCCGTGGAGGCGTTTGCCGCTGTATGCTCCGTGTAATCCTTTCTTGCCTTGCAGCCCGTTTCCGAACAGGCAAGCCAGTGTCCGTCCGGCGAAACGGTAATGCCGGTCTCCCACGAATCGTGTTCGTGCTTATGACCGCAGACCTTGCAGATGTTTCCCTCTTTAAACTCATGCCGTCCATAATGCTTGGTCGCGCCGCAGTCGGCGTCGGAGCATTTCCAAAAATGACCCGTTTCGTCGGTGGTGAGGACGTTAAACGTATGCACATGGTCTTTTTCTTTTGCGGCTTTGTAATATCTGCATCTTGTGCAAATGCCGGAACTCGAAAAATTATGCTCCTCATAATTCATTTCCGTGTCAATCCGGAAAAGCGGACAATCGTCCTTGTCGCATGCACGGTAATGATAAAAGCTGTCGGCCGCCGTCCATTTGACGCTGTATGTGTTATGCTCATGAACAAACACTTCGGTTGTGGCGGACATGAGCGTTGCGTATTCGCTGTCAACTGCGCTTGCTTTCGTCCGAATGGCATAATAACGTACATTCGTTTTCCCGACATCGCCGGCACTGATTTTCATACTCAGCCTTCCGGTGTTTGCAATATCTTTATTGTCCGATTGAGGCGTTACCAAATCGGTCGAATTTTCGGGGAATTTTTTAGTGACGTTGATCGGAACCGAATTGAACGACTTACCTGTATAGAGGTAGAGCCTTTTGGGAAACACCTCGATGGATTCGGTGCGTAAATACACGGTTACGGTGCGTTTGCAAAGCGACTTGCCGGTTGTGACATTATATGCGTTAAGCTCAGCCTCGCCGGGTGCTATCGGCGTGATTTTGCCGTCTTTCTCTCCAATCTTGATAATGCTCGTGTTACTGCTTTTGTATCGAACGTTCTTTTCCTCTATACGTAAATCCTTAACCGTTGCCTGATAGGTTTTGCCCACATCAACAGAGCTTAATACAGAGCCCTCAATCACCAATGCCTCCGCGGCTGACGCGCTGATGGCGAGAAATGAGGCGAGCAGAAAAAAGAAAAGAACAATTTTCCCGAATTCCCCTTTGAGTTTTGATGTCCGAAACATAGAAGCCCTCCAAATTCGACACGCAAGACATAAGATATCATCGATTATATTATCTTTGTTATAAGTATAACGGAGATTCCGGAGGTTGTCAAGAATGAAATTTAGGTATGAGAATTCCGACGGCATTGTTCTTTTCCATTTTATGATTTATTTAACATCAGTTCAAATTGTAAAAAGCCCTTTACAAAACCAATTTTTTGTGCTATAATAATATAGAATTGATATAGTTATGCGTATCGTTTCGTCTGCCTTTGCAAACTATACCGCCTGTATTCAATGCTTGGGCTATGATGAATTGAAAGAAAGGATTTTCCTATATGCCGCAAAATGAAAAAATCAACGTCCGTGGCGTGTATTTTGACAACGTCACCATGGACGAGGCTTTCCGGAAAGCCGTATCCCTCATGGAAACCGATGGCTTTTCCTATATGGTAACGCCCAATTCCGAAATAGTGGAAGCGTGCGTGGAAAATCCGGCGCTTTACGAAGTCATCAACTCGGCCGATCTCATTATTCCGGACGGCGTGGGCGTCATATATGCCTCCAAAATTCTAAAAACGCCGCTCAAAGAAAAGGTGGCCGGAATCGAAATGGCCGCCCGTATCGTGGAATACGCCGCCAAAGAACACAAAAAAATGTACTTTTTCGGCGGAGCCAAGCGTTCGGAAGAATCTCCGGCTGTCTGGGAGCTTGCGGCGGCGGCGTTAAAAGAAAAGTATCCCGAACTTGAAATTGACGGCCGTGACGGATTTTTCAACGAAGAAGAAACTGACGATATCATCGCCGGGATCAACCAAAGCGGCGCGCAGATTTTATTTGTCTGTCTCGGTGCGCCCAAGCAAGAGCGCTTTATCTACAAGAATCGGAAGAAATTCACTTCTGTCCGTTTTGCCGCAGGCCTTGGCGGTTCCTTGGACGTTTTTGCCGGAGTAGCCAACCGTGCGCCGGAATTCTATTTGAAACACAATCTGGAATGGCTTTACCGGTTCTCCAAGAATCCGTCGCGCGTCGGCCGCATGATGAAACTGCCCAAATTCCTTTTCGGAACGGTCTTTCACGGCAACCGGCCGGTAAAATAGGCCAAACATGCTGTTGCAAACGCTTTCCGTAGAAAATTTCCGCAACCTTTTGCCGCAGACTCTGGAATTTGCCGACGGTGTGAACCTGTTATACGGACAGAATGCCACAGGGAAAACCAATTCTCTTGAATGTATCTATCTGTTCGCTTCGGGACGCAGTTTCCGCACGCGCAAAGAAGCCGATTTTATCCGGCGCGGCGAAACGTTCGCAAGTGCGGAAATCCATTTTTTGCGCGCACAGACGCAGAACGCCGAACAAATGACGTTACGCTGGCAGAAAACCGGCTCGCAGAATGCCGCCAAACGAATGCTGTATCAAGGATGTGAAACACCGCGCGCATCGGAATTTTTAGGTATTTTCCGCGCCGTGCTCTTTACGCCCGATCATCTGTCGCTCATCAAGGGAAGTCCCGAAGAGCGGCGGCGGTTTCTTGATATGGCGCTTTCCCAGCTCGCGCCGCGCTATGTGCGCTGCATGAACGAATATCTAAAGGTTTTATCTCAAAAGAACAATTATTTAAAAAAAGCCATGCACGGCATTCCCGACCACGATTATCTTGACGTTTTAAATGAACAGCTTGCGTCCTCGGGAGCGGTGCTTATCCGTCAGCGATACGCTTTTACCGAACGTTTAAAGGCCTTTGCCGGTTCATTTTACACGGCGCTTTCCGCCAAGCATGAAACGCTTGCCGTCCGATATCTTTCAGCCGTCGGGCAAGACCTTGGCGATGTATCGGAAATAGCGGAAAAACTGACCGGAATTTACCGTGCCGACCGTGCCTCTGAACTTCGGCTCGGACGCACGTTACACGGGCCGCACAAAGACGATCTTGCCATTTTTATTGCCGGCCGCGCGGCCGATTCGGAGCTTACAGCTGCCTATGCGGCGTCGGTGGCGGAAGAATCCGAAGATTCCTCCAAAGCCGAAAAAAAGACAAAGCTTCCCGTTTCGGAGTTCAACGCGCGGACATTTGCCTCCCAAGGGCAGCAGCGCAGCGCCGTGCTTGCCATAAAATTAGCCGAAGGCGAAATCTTCAAAGAACTGACCGGCGAATATCCGGTGTTTTTACTCGACGATCTGCTCGGCGAGCTTGACGCGGAACGCAGGAGCCGTCTGTTGGAGCTGATCCGCGGCAGGCAAGCCCTTATCAGTTGTTGCGACCGTGCCGCTTTCCCGGATAATGTGAAAGCGCACGTTTTACACGTTTCAGACGGTCTTTTCCGTCCGGAATAACCCCTTAAAGGAGTCTTGGCCATGCCGCATGCAAAAAAGAATCATCCTTATATCAATATCGGCGGCGCCACCGTACTTGCCAAAGAAGATGTCTTAGGTGTGTTCGACCTTGATACGGCAAGCACCAAAACCGACACCAAACGGTATCTGGCCGGCTTGGAACAGGCAAAACGGCTTGTCAATGTGGCAAGCGATCTGCCCAAGACTTTTGTCGTAGTGTCAGCCGGAATCCGCGAAAAGGCCTATATGACGTCGCTTTCGTCGGCGTCGCTGTACGGACGCTGGAAACGGCAGTCCAAATACCTGTAACAGAACTAAAATCACACGATTTGACTATCATACGTTAAAGCAAGGGAGACTATCATGCAGGAAAACACAAACTTTGAAAACGAGCATTTCACCGAAGAGGTGACCGCGGCGGACACGGCAGTGGACACCGAGGCGCATAAATACGACGAAAGCCAGATCCAGGTCTTGGAGGGCTTAGAGGCCGTAAGAAAGCGTCCGGGCATGTACATCGGCTCGACTTCCGAAAAGGGCTTGCATCACCTCATTTATGAAATCGTGACAAACTCGATTGACGAAGCGCTCGCCGGCATCTGTGACCGCATCATTGTGACGCTCCACGAGGACAACAGCATTTCCGTTCTCGACAACGGACGCGGTATTCCGGCAGGTATTCACCCGAAGATGGGCATTCCGACGCTTGAAGTGGTCTTCACCGTGCTCCATGCCGGCGGTAAGTTCGGCGGCGACGGCTATAAGATCTCCGGCGGTCTGCACGGCGTGGGCGCGTCGGTCGTAAACGCGCTTTCCGAATGGACGGAGATCGTCAACTGTCATGACGGCAAAAAATATACTGAACGCTTTGAACGCGGAAAAGTCGCACGCCCCATGAAAGAAGAGAGTGCCACCGACAAACATGGCCTTTACGTCCGTTTCAAGCCCGACGCTGAAATTTTCGACGAGATCGTCGTCAAATACAACACCGTCTTATCCATGCTCCGCGAACAGGCTTTCTTAAACGCCGGCCTTGCCATAGAATTAGTGGATTTGCGCGATGAACAGCCGGAAAAAGTTCCGGAAATCGCCGACTACGAGGAAGAGGACACCGATGACGACGGATTTGAACACGAATTCGACGAAGAAGATGTTTCTCCTGAGGAAGCCGCGCCCAAAAAAGAAAAGAAAGTCGAATTGTTATACGAGGGCGGTATCCGCAGCTTTGTCGAGCACTTAAACGCCAAAAAGCATGCCAACCTCCTGCACGAGGACGTAATCTACGTCTCCGGCAAGAAAGACGACACTTCCTGCGAGATCGCCATGCAGTACAACGACAAATACGACGAAACCATTTTCTCGTTTGCCAACAACGTGCGCACCATGGAGGGCGGCACACATGAAACCGGCTTCAAGAACGCGCTTACCAAGATTTTAAACGACTATGCGCGCAAATTCGGCTATCTCAAAGCCGACGATAAGAACCTCATGGGAGAGGATGTTCGCGACGGTCTTTGCGCGGTCATCAACGTAAAACTGCCCGAGGCACAGTTTGAGGGACAGACCAAGAGCAAACTCGGCAACGCCGACATCCGCCCGTTTGTCGAAGCGCTCATGACCGAGCGTTTAACCGCTTATCTGGAAGAAAACCCGGCAACCGGGAAGATCATCATCGAAAAGGCGCTTGCCGCGTCACGTGCCAGAGAGGCTGCCAAGAAAGCGCGCGAGCTAACGCGCCGCAAAACAGCTTTGGAGGGCACGACGCTGCCCGGAAAGCTTGCCGACTGCCAGAACCGCTCCATGGAGGACACCGAGCTGTTCCTCGTCGAGGGGGATTCCGCTGGCGGTACGGCCAAGGACGGACGCGACAGCAAATTCCAAGCCATTCTCCCGATGCGCGGAAAAATTCTGAACGTTGAAAAGTCCCGTCTCGACCGCATTCTTTCCAGTGTACAGATCACACCTATCATCATTGCGCTCGGCTGCGGCGTAGGCAGCGAATTCAATCTTGAAAAACTGCGCTACGGAAAGATCATCATCATGGCCGATGCCGATGTGGACGGCGCTCACATCAAAACGCTGCTCTTAACCTTCTTCTTCCGCCACATGCGTCCGCTGATCGAAGAGGGACACATTTACTGCGCTCAACCGCCGCTCTACAAGGTTTTCAAAGGCAAGCAGACCCGTTACGCTTTCTCGGACGAAGAACGCGATTTGTACATTCAAGAACTTGGCGGCGTCAACGTAGACGCAGAACGCTATAAAGGTCTTGGTGAGATGGATGCGGATCAGTTATGGGAAACCACGATGGATCCGGCACACCGCACACTCATTCAGGTGCGCATTGAGGACGCTATGGAGGCTGACGAGACGTTTTCGCTTCTCATGGGTGAAAAAGTTGAGCCGCGTCGCGCCTTTATCCAGCAGAACGCCAAATACGTTACCAATTTGGACGTTTAAGCCGGGCTGTAAAGCTAAAATATAAAGGAATTTAAAACATTGGCCGTAAGGGCTTGACAAGCGGTAAAAGACATAATATAATAACAGCACACCGCCTTTTAAGCTTTGCGGAAAAGAAAAAGAGAAATGGCAAACGAAATACAAAAAATAGACGTATCGAAGATCTACAACGGCGAAGTCACAGAGATTCCGTTTTCTTTCACGTTTGTGCCGGAAGGTACGGAAAACGAGGACCTGACTTTCGACGCACCGGTCAGGGTGGATGGACGTGTTTACGAGAAAGCGCGCGGCCGAGACAAAGCAGAAAGCTATGTTGAGCTTGCTTTCACGGTAAGCGGTGACTATATCACGCATTGCGCGCGGTGCGCCAAAGGGTTGAAATGTCCTTTTGAGGCCAAGCGGGTCTATGGGCTAACCAAAAAGTTAGAGTCCGAGGACAGCGAGGAATACATCGAAGTTCCGGATTCGTTACTCGATGTCGCCGAGCTTGCGCGCACGGTCTTTTATCTGGAACTCCCGACGCGCGTTTTATGCCGTGAGGACTGCAAAGGGCTTTGCCCGGTCTGCGGAACGGATAAAAATGAACGCGAATGCGGCTGCAAAATTGACACTGGTGCAAATAAATTGGCAGATTTAAAAAAATTACTTGACAAGTAAGAGTTTTTGTGATAAAATACTCTTTGTGTTAAATTGTAAAATAATATAAGGTGAAAATAAAAGGAGGTGCCTTCAATGGCAGTACCGAAGAGGAAAGTCTCGAAAGCAAGAAGAGACAAGAGACGCAGCAGTGTATGGAAGCTTTCCATGCCCGGCATTACCAAGTGCCCCAAGTGCGGCGCAGTCATTCTCTCTCACAGAGTTTGCAAGAACTGTGGAACCTATGCCGGCAAGGAATATATTTCCAAGGAGCCTGCGGCAAAAGAAGCGTAAGTATCATTTGCTTTCCACGGCTTATAACAGAACAACGCAAAATTCAGGGAAGGATAGCAAATTGTCCTTCCCTATTTTGCGTAGCAAAACAGAATTCCGATTCTCACGCGGCAACGTGAGTTTGCCGCCCCATGAGGGGGCGGCTGGGGGCCGCGTTACTTTTTGAGAAAAGTAACCAAAGAGGCACTTTGGGAGGGCTTTTCTTTTCCGGAAAAGCCTGGAAAGAGTGCTTTTCGTTTTGTGAAAAGCATAAAAGGGACGGTTTTCTGTTACTTTTTCGCTTGTACGAAAAAGTAACCAAAAAGTACACCAGAGGGCGGCGAAGCGCCGCTGCAAAATAGCGC
>CAKSOW010000038.1 GCA_934479825.1 uncultured Eubacteriales bacterium | reverse complement strand
TAAAAATTTATACTCGATAATTGCATGAGGACGAATCAGTTTAATGCTTCTATAGCAATTTGCATCCCTAATTTGAACGCATACTCGAAGATGGCTGCTTCGGCAAGGCTTACGTACTCGTCCCAGCAGTCGTGGAACTTTTCAAAGATCTCCTTCTGCTCGTCGGTGAAGGTCTTTGCCAAGTCCTCGTGATGCCTTGCCATGTATCCGAGTAGCTCCTTCATCTCCTTTGAGTTGTTTCTGCTGTCCTCTTGCGGAATGATGTTTCCGTGCCATAGTTCTTTTATCATACTTTTCATAGGTTGTGCCTCCTTTTCTGTCAGCACAACAACATACCACAGAAGCGAGAGGAAGTCCAGCACTTTTCCGAAAATAAATCCAACTTTTTTCGTCGGGCGTTTTCTTTGACTACAGCACCTCAATTTTTGCATCTTGAAGATAGGGGTTGACAGTTTTCCTGAAGTATGGTATACTAACGGCAGAAGAAAAAAACTCGACATGGGGTGAACCGTTTAGTCACCTGACGGCATGAGTTAGCTATAATCGCGGCTCGGTTTTTGGATGAGAATTCGGCTTGACCACATCTTTGACCATCTACGGCTTCGGACTACGTGGAAACAGTGCGAACGAGAGCATCGGAAAGCATCGGTTTTGGACACGAAAGCCCCGAAAAAGCGTAAAAATCACGCAAAAAATCGGTATAGGCTTCTTTGGGACTTCGATGCCGTCGGTTCGAATCCGGCCACTCCGACCAAAATTTTGACCGAAAGTAGAGTTTATTCTCCACTTTCGGTCATTTTTACGCTGTTTTAGCTGTTTTACCGCCACTTTTGAAAAAATCGCATTTTCCCGACCACATAAGCAAATGTGGACTGAAAATTCCTTTTTCTTTGTTTATAGCGGCGCAAAATTTGAAAAGTCAAACGAGCAACCGCCACGGATTTTTCCGTGGCGGTGTTGTATCCACCTTACGCCGTTCGTCCCGATTTAAGCCGTTCTTTCTCGGCGGCAATTTCCGTATTCTTTTGTTTAATCATCTCGGCAAGCTTTTCTTCGCATTCTTCTCTTGTGTCGGCGTAGATATTAAACTTTTTGCGTTTACCGTTTGGCAATTTCGGAGAATAGCTGCCTTCCCATTTCTTAGGACTGATTTGAAATAGGCATCCCGTTCCGGGGCGGCGTATCTTCGGCTGTTTCGGCTCAAATTTCGCTCTTACTGGCCTTTCCAGCGCTTGGTCGGGTGTTTGCCCGTTCTTGCCCAAAGTGCCTTCATTTCTGCCGAACCCCCGTTCGATTTTGTCGGCGGCGGAGCGCTGCATATTGTCAGTGATATGGGTGTATATGTTCAGCGTTGTTTCTGAGGATATATGTCCTATTATCGTACTCAGCGTTTTTATATCCATACCGCCCGCCAGCGCATTGGTGGCGAAGGTATCCGTAAGGCGGTTGTGATAGCGGCTCTCCCATACTGCCTCTGAGCCTGTGGGATGAACGAATCTTTTTTGAAATAAGCATCCAGCGACCATTTATCTTCCCTGAAATGCTTGCTGACATATTGAAGAAACGCGGATGTTTCAAGGCATCGGTATTTCCTGCGGCATTCCTGACGATGTTCGAGATAAACGGAATATCCGATATCTGCCCTGTATCGCCTGACATTGCCATTGTACAGCAAAGCCGTGCCACGCATTATTTCATTCTTTACGGTATTATACGGTCGTCCCAATTCTTTGACAATCCTGTATATGGACTGTTTGTCTTTGTTGAATCGTACCTCAATGATATGTCGTTCTTCGCTTGTCAAGTGTTGACCTTTTCGGTGTTCTGTGGTATAATTGGTTTCGTCCATAGCGATGATTCCTTTCGAATTGGTGTGTGGTTACTCAATTCTACCACAGAATCTTCGCTATGGATTCTTTTCTTTACTATTGCAGCTTCATTTTACAATCCGCGTCAAAAACTTTATCATAGTTTTTTTCATATTTATATCAGTCCTTGTTCGTCTAAGTCTTTGTATATTTCGTTATGAATTTCTTCTCTCATTTTTTCTATTATGCCATAGTCGTAGCCTTTGAAATTGTTTTTTATATTCAAAAATCTTGTGGCATTGGTTAAGATTATTACATACAAGTCTTTTTCTCGGTTAAAAAACAGAGATGTTCCGGTATGTCCGCAATGCCCGAAACTTCCGATGGGAAAAAGCCTTCCCGTTTGCGTATATTTTTCATCCACAAAAAGCCAGCCGAGTCCCCAACCTTCGTCAAGACCTTCGGTATAGTTCTTTTCTGCCAAATCAAACATTTTTTCGGAATATAAAATATTACTTTTACTCATTACCACGTCGGCAAATTTTTTAATGTCACCAAGTGTAAAAAATTGTCCGCCGGAGCCTGCGCTTGTTTTTAATACGCGTATATTTTCATCATCCCATGGATGGTTGAGTCCGTCTAAGCTTTTGCTTCTGTAACAAACGGCTGCGTTTGGCTCGTCAATTTCAATGTTGAATTTGCTTCTTGTGTATCCGAGAGGTTTTTTCAATAATGTATCGAAAATTTTTTCAAGCGGTAAACTATAGATTTTTTCAAGGATATACCCAAGCAAAATCATCCCATTGCAGGAATATATATGTTTTGTTCCGGGCTGAAAAGCCAAAGGTGTATTGAGTATAAATTTTGCAACAGCATTGCTGCCGGAATCTGCATCATTTTGCGGAATGTCGTATCTGACAATGCCCGATGTATGTGTAAGCAAATGCTTTATTGTTATTCTTTGCTTGTCTTTGGGGACATCTTTAAAAAAGCTATCAAGTGTATCATCAAGGGAAAGTAAATTTTTGTCGATTGACATCAAAATCAATGTAGATGTAACCAAAACCTTGCCCATACTTGCTATATCAAAATATGTGTCCGAATTAACATTCTGCGAATGCAAAAACTCAGTTTTGTTGCCGACAGAGACAAAAACTCCGTATGAATCAAATTCACGATTGCTCAGCTTTTTTTGTAATAAAATGTTTGTGTTTTTTAAATACATTTTAATTACCTCCTGCTATGTTTATACTATAAATTATAGTATCAGACGGGAGTGATTTCAATATGAAAATTCGGGGAATTAGCACAAAATGGTTATGCTTGTATTGACATAGTCGAAAATTAATCAAAATATAATTTATGTAAATTGCAATAGCAAGTTGCAATAGTTAACGAAAGATTCACAGATAGAGAGAGACGAGCAAAAAGAAAATCCGTTGCGCGGCTTACACGGCGTAGATGCGGTCAAGCTCTGCATCAAACAGTTCCTCCGGCGTATGGTAACCAAGCAGTTTTCTCGGAAGGGCATTCATGATGTCGGCGAATATCATGATTTCATCCGCAGAGTAGTTAACAATGCTTTTGCCTTTTGGAATAAATCTTCGCAACATCCGATTATGACATTCCACCGTCCCTTTTTCACAGGATGTATAGGGATGCGTGAAGTATATGCCAATGCCTTTGACAATATTGAAATATGAGTAACCGTTATGATATAATTCGTATTGACAAACACAAAACCGAAAGCGAAATTTCTTGTTGCAATTTGCCGGATTTTATGCTATTCTATATTTACGATACAATATTAGTCAAAAAGGAATGTTATTCTTGAAACTGAACAGCATTTTTTCCTCAAACATGGTGTTCCCTGCCCATAAAGAAATCTTCTTTTACGGGACGGGAACCGGAAATGTCAGGATCCTGTTTGACGGTCAGGTAAAAAGCATCCATGCCGACGGTGACTGGAACATCAGCTTTCCGCCGCATGATTTCGGCGGTCCGTTTACGGCTGTGGTGTACCTCAATGATGAGAAAACTGTTATGGAGAATATTTATGTCGGACTTGTTTTTCTTATGTCCGGGCAGTCCAATATGCAGTTCAAACTCAAAGAGTCTCCCGAAAAGCATTATCTGTCAAACCCGTCTGTCCGTCTGTTCTCGACTGACAGAATTGAAAATACGGACTACTTTCACACTTCCGACGGCTGGATCGTATGCGATGAAAAAACAGCCGGTGAGTGGAGCGCTATTTCCTATTACACGGGAAACAAGATCGCAGAAAAAACGGTCTTGCGGTTGGAATGATCACCTGCTATCAGGGTGCGTCCGTAATTGAAAGCTGGCTGCCGAAAGGTACGCTTGAAAGCAATGGCATTCGGATTCCGGATGAAAGCAAACATATCGATCATTTCTATGATATGTATAAGGCATGGAATTCTGACGGAACTCTGTATGAAAAAGCGTTGGGACAGGTTGTGCCGTTCAAGGTTTCCGCTGTTGTGTGGTATCAGGGCGAAAGCGACACATCCTCGGACGAAACGCTGTTTTATAAGGACGAACTCAAACTTTTGATTGATATTTGGAGAAAACGGTTTGACGATCCGTCACTGCCGTTTGTCATAATTCAGATTGCAGATACCCATGAGGAAATCGGCTGGAAGACACTGCAAAAAGCACAATATGATATCCAGTTTGAAGTAAATGACGTGAAAACCGTCATATCGGCGGACGTTTGCGAAAAGGACGTGATTCATCCTCCGACAAAAGACAAGCTGTCGCAAAGAATTGCCGCTACACTGTGCAAGATGCTTAACCTCTGATCAAGAAACTTTACAACCGGGGAACAGAAATAAGGTTTTCTGTTCCCCGGTTGTATGTCTGTCATTTTATGTAGTTGATTTCTCTGTTTCGTCATGCCCGCCCTGACTTGGAATACACCCGTGCAAATGCAAAAAACTTTAACCGGTGCTTTTATTATAGGAGGGAAATTATTATCCCCAAAGAAAAATTGCGGTATATATCCCCGATTTTTCGTTTTTAGAATAGGGCAGCCAAAACGAGTACATTTTACAAAGGAAAAAATTGACTGTCCCAGCCTTTCTTATTCTATTTTCCCCCGTCCTGATTCATAAATTCTTCTTTTTCCGATCAAATTTTTGCCCTCTTGCATTTTTGTATAAATTTTATTACATGCATAATTATACCTGTAACAAATATCAAATCGTTATTACATAGTCACAATTTAAGCTGTTAAATATTGGCAATTCCGCACTGGATATATCTGCATTTTTAATAATGTTTTGATAATTATTTTCTATCAACAGTACGAATATAGAGTAAAAACTATTGACAAAATTCGGATTTCATAGTATTATATATTGTGTTTGTAAAAATATAGGGAATTTTGAGGAATTTTCTATGTCTGGGGACATAGACTCCCCTTTCTGCATAGCTGTTTGAAATATAACAATTTTTTTAATCAGAAATTCAATTTTCACTTTCCATGAAAAGTCTTTACATGAGTCAAAAACATTTTTTCATGTTTTCGGCTCCGGTTTAAAGGTAGATGAATTTCCTGAATTACTGAATATCTGTAATGGTGATATGTCATTTGTCGGGTTGTTTCCCGGCGAAAAATTGCAAAAAAAGAAAAATTTCTTTTGGCGGTACGAATTTATGGAGGAAACTATGGAATTCAAACCATTTGAGAAGAAAGTATGGCTTGCGACGCCGACCATGCACGGCGAAGAACTGAAATACATGACCGAGGCGTATGAAACGAATTGGATGTCTACGGTTGGTGCGAACATCAACGAAGTAGAGCGCATTGCCGCCGAGAAAGCCGGGATGAAATATGCCGTCGCTCTTTCTGCCTGCACCGCCGCACTTCATCTTTGCGTGAAATCTGCCGGCGAGAGAATTTACGGTAAGCCCGCTATCAGCCATGGCGCATTGGAAGGCAAGCGCGTGTTCTGCTCGGATATGACTTTTGATGCGACGCTCAATCCTGTCGTTTACGAAGGCGGAATCCCGGTATTTATTGATACCGAAGCCGATTCATGGAACATGGATCCTGTGGCGCTCGAAAAGGCATTTGAAATGTATCCTGACGTAAAGCTTGTTGTTTGCGCCGAGCTGTACGGTTTTCCCGGACGCATTGATTTAATTAAGAAGATTTGCGAAAAGCACGGCGCGCTGCTCATTGAAGATGCCGCCGAAGCAATGGGCGCGACGCTGAACGGCAAACAGTGCGGTTCGTTCGGAGATTATTCGGCAATCAGCTATAACGGAAATAAGATTATCACCGGTTCTGCCGGCGGTTGCTTACTTACCAATGATATTGAGGTTGCCAATAAGGTGCGCAAGTGGTCAACACAGGCACGTGAAAATGCCCCGTGGTATCAGCATGAGGAAGTCGGCTACAACTACCGCATGAGCAATGTGGTCGCCGGAGTTATCCGCGGACAGTATCCGCATCTGGAAGAACATATCGCGCAGAAAAAAGCAATTTATGAGCGTTACCGCGACGGGCTGAAAGATCTGCCGATACACATGAACCCGATTGTGGACGGCGCTGTGCCGAACTATTGGCTATCCGCTTTGATTATTGATAAGGAATATATGTGCAAGCAAGTCAGGGATGACTCCAAGGCACTCTACATAAAAGAAAAAGGCAAAACCTGTCCGACCGAGATTTTAGAGACGCTTGCCAGCCTTAACGCCGAGGGCAGACCGATCTGGAAACCCATGCACATGCAGCCGATGTACCGTATGCATGAGGCAATCGGTCGCGAGGGAACGCTTCGTTGCCGCACAAACGCCTACATTGCAGGCGGCGTGACCGATGTTGGTGCGGATATATTTGAGCGTGGCTGTTGCCTGCCGAGCGACAACAAAATGACAGAGCAAGATCAGGCAAAGGTGGTTGAGATCATCAAGAGCTGTTTCAATTAAATTTATCAAGGGGTTACCTATATGTACGCGAAGTTTTGGAAAAGATTTTTTGATTTCACCCTGTCTTTGCTGGCACTTATCGTCCTTTCTCCCCTGCTTGTGATTTTAACGGTAATCGGTGCGGTTGCCATGAGAGGAAATCCGTTCTTCACGCAGGCGCGTCCCGGAAAGATCGACAAAAAGACGGGTAAAGAAAAGATTTTCAAGCTTATAAAGTTCCGTACCATGAGCAACAAGAAAGATGAAAACGGGAATCTTCTCCCCGACGAAGCAAGGCTCAATAGGTACGGGAAATTTCTCCGCAGCACTTCGCTGGACGAATTACCGTCGTTATGTAACATATTGTGGGGGTCAGCCGGGTTAGTCGGTCCACGCCCATTTTTGGTTCGAGATTGCGTGTTCCTAACAGATGAGCAACGCAGACGACACACGGTTCGTCCGGGACTCACGGGACTTGCGCAGGTGAATGGACGAAACAACATCACATGGGAGCAGAAGTTTGAATACGACTTGCAGTATATCGACAGAGGTATTACTTTCATTGGCGATTTGAAAATTATCTTGCAAACAGTAGGCAAAGTTCTGAAAAGAAGCGATATAGTCCGCGAAGGAACGGCGTCAGATGTGGATTACGGCGATTGGCTCATGATGGAAGGAAAAGTCGACCAAGCTACATATGATGAAAAGCAAAAAGAAGCAAGAGAGTTGCTAAATGTGTAGAAAAGGAAGCGAGTATCTATGAAAAAAACTTTATGGCAAAAGGCAAAAGCTTTCTTTCGCAAGTGGATGAGTGCAAAAATCATTCCGCATATGGTTCTGAACGGGTGTCGCATTTTCTTCTATCGGCTTTGCGGTTACAACATAGGAAAAAATGTATTCATCGGGATGAGATGCTATCTGGATGATCTGGAACCGCATATGTTTACGGTGGAAGATGACTGTATCATTTCATACGGAGTGTTTTTTGCCTGTCATGGTCGAAAGCAAGAGCATACTCCGATTACAGTAAAGAAAGGCGCATATATCGGAATGCGGGCGAATGTAATATCCGGCAAGACAGGAGTTACAATCGGTGAAAATGCTGTGATCGGAGCCTGTACACTGGTCAATAAGGACATTCCGGATGGGGCAACTGCCGTTGGTGTACCGTGCAGAATTCTCGGGAACGGAGAAGAAAAATGAACGAATTGGTTTCCATCATTATGCCGTCCTATAATACGGCAAAATTTATATCTGAAACAATATATTCGGTTTTGACGCAAACCTATACGAATTGGGAATTGATTATTGTTGATGATTGCTCGACAGACAACACCGATGAGGTGGTTAAGTCATTTTTGTCGGACGACCGAATTAAATACATAAAAAACGAAAAAAACAGTGGCGCGGCATTTTCAAGAAACCGTGCATTATGTGAAGCAAAAGGAAAATGGATCGCGTTTCTTGACAGTGATGATTTGTGGTTGCCGGAAAAGTTGGAAAAGCAAATTGCGTTTATGGAGAAAAACGACTACCGCTTTTCCTATACGAACTATATTGAAATAGATGAAACCGCCAATCCGAACGGGCGGAGCGTGACAGGACCGAAGAAAGTCACCCGGCACGGTATGTATAATTATTGTTGGATGGGATGCCTGACGGTGATGTATGACGCGGAAACCGTTGGGTTGATTCAGATTGCGGACATCAAAAAGAACAACGACTATGCTATGTGGCTGAAAGTATGCAAAAAGGCAGATTGCTATCTTTTGGATGAGGTGCTTGCAAAGTACAGAAAACGGAGTGGTTCCATCAGCAATCACGGATACACAAAGCTGATCAAATGGCACTATAAGCTGTATCGGGAGGCGGAAAAGAAAAGTTCGCTTGTTTCTGCCGTTCTTACTCTCAGAAATCTGTTCTGGGGTGTCTGGAAAAAAATCAGATATGTAAAGGGGTGACTTTGTGTCAGAAAAAGTATGCATACTCGGACACTTCGGAGAAGGAGAAACCCTTCTGAACGGACAAACGGTAAAAACCAAAATCATCACCGAAGAATTGCAAAGAAGATTCGGGCGGGAACAGGTTTTGAAAATTGACACGCATGGGGGATGGAAAACGCTTGTAAAAGCACCGTTCCAAACAATTTCCGCACTGAAAAACAGCAGAAATATTCTGATTTTTCCGGCGCAAAACGGATTGAGGATATACGCGCCCCTGTTATCTTTTTTTCGGCATTTTTTCAAAGGCAGAAAATTGCATTACGTTGTGATCGGCGGTTGGCTTCCGCAGTTTTTGACGAAACGAAAGGGTCTTAAGAAAGCTCTGAAAAATTTCTACGGAATCTATGTGGAAACAGGCACCATGAAAAGCGCATTGGAGGCACGGGGCTTTGAAAATGTGTTCGTTATGCCGAATTGCAAAAAGCTGACGGTGCTTTCTGAAAATGAACTTATTTATCCGCAAGGGGTGCCGTATAAGCTTTGCACTTTTTCCCGTGTTATGCGTGAAAAAGGAATTGAGGACGCTGTTAAGACGGTAACCGCAGTGAATCAAAGTTTTGGACGTACTGCTTTTTCTTTGGATATATACGGTCAGGTGGATGAAAACCAAACTGAATGGTTTGGGGCATTGCAGAAAACTTTCCCGGATTACATCCGCTACGGCGGGTTGATTCCATTCGACAAAAGTGTTGAAACGCTGAAAGAATACTTTGCATTGTTGTTTCCCACGTATTACGAAGGTGAAGGTTTTGCGGGTACACTCATTGATGCGTATTCCGCGGGTGTTCCGGTGATTGCAAGCGATTGGAAATATAATACGGAACTTGTGAACGAAAACGTCGGGTACGTATATAAGACACGGGATAATGCTGCACTTGCAGAATTGTTGAGTGCGGTGGCGACAGATCCGACTATGATACTGAAAAAGAAAAAGTCTTGTTTATATGAGGCTGAGAAATATAAGAGTGAGAAAGCAATCGGTGTGTTGTTTGATCGGATGGAAGGTAATTGAATATGGGGGTCTCCATTTACAAAGTCAAAAAGTGGTACAGGATGCTAGCGGGAAAGAGCATTTCTCATGTAAACCAAGGCGTAGGAACTTGTTATTCCAAAACTAATGTGGCGGGCTATTACAACGATCTGACTGAAAAAGTGACACGGGATAATCCTGATATCCTTGTCCCAAAATATCATGTGGATACAGGTGAAGAAATCTATTTTTCCATCGGGATTTTTCAATATGGGTTGGCTGCTTGTGACCTGTATCTGAAATCGGGTGAGGATACATACAAGAAGAAACTTCTTGCCTGTGCTGATTGGGCAGTTGAAAACCAAAAGGAAGAGGGCGGCTGGGTGACTTTCGCCTATAAAAGGCCGGAACACCCCTACTCGTCCATGGCGCAGGGAGAAGGCATCTCCATGCTTATCCGCGCGCATATTGTTACGCAGGATGACCGCTATATGCAGGCGGCCCGAAAAGCAAAAGACTTCATGCTGAGGCCGATTTCGGATGGCGGAACAACGGAATATCGCAATGATGATGTGCTGCTATACGAAGATACTGATAACCCGGTTATTTTGAACGGTTGGATTTTCTCGCTGTGGGGTCTGTATGACTACGTCAAATATACAGACGACGGGAGCACAAAGGTCGTTCTTGCGGCCACGCTTGCATCGTTGAAAAGGCGGCTTCCGGATTTTGATATGAAATATTGGAGCAGATATGAAGAAGGAAAGCGCATTTGCAGTCCGTTTTATCACAAGCTTCACATCGCGCAATTAACGGTAATGTATGACTTGTTCAGCGACTCGATTTTCAAGGAATACGCGGATAAATGGGAACGGTATCAAAAGAGCTTTTGGAAGCCGAAGAGAGCGTTTGTGAAAAAGGCATTGCAAAAAATAGCAGAATGAGGAGCGAATAGCAAATATGGTTGTATATGTATCGCCGGCAGAATTGAACGGGGGAATTTTGCAATTTTCGACATCTATTGCGCGGGAAACAAGAACATTGACGGAATGCCGGCTGTTTTTGCCGGATGTTGTTGAGGAAAGTTTATATCGTGATATCGCGGACTGTGTCGTTCCTTATGTCAAAGCAAAGACGTTGAAGGGCAACAGCAAGGAGATTCTTTGTGTTGCAGAACAAATCATGTCGCTTTTGCCGGATGTCGTAATTTTTACGGAAGACTCTATTCTGATGCAACAACTCAATAAAATTCTGAATCAAAACGCGGTCAGAACCGCGATGGTGGTTCATGATATACAGCATCATCCGTACCGGAAAATGAGAGCAAGAAGAATTTTGGTCGATGTTCTTCGTAGGCGAATGACCCGGAAAACCATCAAACATACCGATAAAATTATTTTGCTTTCCGCCAATTCCGAGGAGGTGTTCCGAAAGGAATACGGGGCGAAGAATACGGTGGTGTTCCGATTGCCGGCTCATGTTCCGGATGCGGTACCGAAAAAGCCATCGGAAATCGGGGACGAGAAAAAGGATTTCTTTTTGTTCTTCGGGCGGATTGACAAATATAAAGGCATTGGCACACTTTGTCGGGCGTACAACGCATTGGCGGAAAATCTTAAAGCGAAAACCAGATTGATTATTGCCGGAAAAGGCCAGCTATCCGAAGAGGAAAGCCGCTTGATTCAATCCGAATGCCGCATCACGCCGATTATCCGTTTTATCACCGACAGTGAAATGGTGTGGCTTTTCCAAAACGCCGTGTCGGTTATAATGCCTTATACAGAAGCTTCTCAAAGCGGTGTTCTGCCCATTGCATACAAATTCGGTAAGCCGGTTGTGGTTTCCGATCTGCGCGGGCTGACGGAAAATGTGATAGAAGAAAAAACAGGCTATGTATTCAGGACGGTCGAAGAGCTGTCTGACATTTTGCGTCGGTTTACCCATGCGGATTTTTCGGCGCCCGAAACGGCGATATCCGAATACTATCAAAAAAACTTTTTGTGGAAGAACAATCTTGAAAGACTGTTTCGCGTAATTCTGCACGAGAATGGGGAGTAAAGCATGAATACCAATTCGAAACCAAAAATTAAAAACGGATTCCTTGCTTATCCTGCTGCAATCTCGCTCTTGTTTTATGTTTTTTTCTATCAATTGGCGTATCCGTTCAGTTCAACTTTATTTTTATACCTTGCCTTTGCATTGTTCGTAGCGTGGATGATTGTCGGTTCCAAAGTTTATTTGTCCCTACAAATGTTACTGATGGGTCTTGTCACCTTGGTCTCGGTATTAGGAACATTTTATACGAACAATTCCGAAAAAGGAAATCGAGAGGCAATTCTAACCGCCGTAACGTTATTGTTTCTTGTTGTGCTGGCACAGGACGGCATTTTGCTTTGCAGGCTGAAAAAGCTCATATATTATTTGTCATTGGTTGTCTTAATTGGAGTCATGTTGCAATTTCTCATGAGTGACACAATGAATATTGTTCTGAGGTCTTTGCTCAGAGCTGACAGTTATGAGCACTTAATGTGGTCTTATAATGTGGATAAAGCATATGCTGGATTTTCCGCTTATACAGCAGATGCAGCTTACTTTTGTGCCACACTTTTTGGATTTGCCTTTTTTGAAAAAACATTCCAGAAAAGTGTTACAATGCGAAAGAAAATCCTATATTATGCGATTATGGTTCTTTCGATCTTTTGTATTTTTCTGACGAGCAAACGAGGCATTGCTGTAGCGTTGCTAATCGCTTTAATTATAGCTTATATTGCATGGAAAAAAATATCGGCAAAAACTGTTATTCGGATAATCCTGCTAATATCGCTGTGCGGAGTAATATTATATGTGTTATATGATCAAAACGCGATAGTTCATGCATTTCTTCAACGTTTTGATTTTGCCGACGGCGATATAACGACCGGTAGAAGTGATATTTGGAAAGGAGCTCTTGATAGATTGCAGAATGAAATATTCGGTATGGGGACGGGTTCTGCCTATCGTATATACGATACCGGATTGCACAATATTTATCTACAGCTATTTTATGATCATGGAATAGTCGGTGCCGGAATTTACATTGTATTTTTTCTTTACAACTTGATGTTGGCAATTAAGCGCAAAGAGCCCATGCAGATCTATATTCAGACGCTTGTGTTGATTTACGGGATGTCCGGCAATCCAATCTATTCAAACTCATTTTTTATCGTGTACGTGATATTCAGTGTTGTGACTGTGGAAAAAACAAATACGAAATACTTACGACCATTTGAGAACGAAGTAGCAAAACATCAACGATTTGTAAACGCCAGTTACAAGGAAAGGTATTATCATGAAAGTGGGAATTCTAACATTTCATAATGCAATCAATTACGGAGCTGTATTACAGGCGTATGCGTTGCAACAGACGGTTGTGGCGTTGGGAGCGGAATGTGAGATCATCGACTATCGCTGCCCCGCTGTCGAAAAGCAATACAGACGCAAAAAAATAAAAGAATGTGCAAATTGGAAAGTATATGTAAATGATATTCTCAGTTTGCATCGGCTGGACAAGAAAAAGGAAGCGTTTCACAATTTTATATCCCAAAATCTGATATTGTCTGACCGGGCGGAAAATGTTTCGGAAAAATACGATGCCGTTATCGTGGGGAGCGACCAGGTTTTTAACCCTAAAAACACGGACGGTGACAGCATGTATTTGTTGGATTTCAACGGAAAGGCGAAGAAAATCGCCTATGCCGCAAGCATCGGAAACAATGCTTTTTTGAATCTGTGGCAAGGAAAATACAATGTTGATTACAAAACGCTGCTGGGTGCGTTCAGCGCCATCTCCTTCAGGGAAAAGGAAGCCACCGATTTTGTGACGGAATTGCTCGGAAAAACATACCGTACGGTTTTGGATCCTGTGCTGCTGGCAGGCAATCCCCTGTGGGAAAGGTTTGACAAAATTCATCCGGAAGAAGAATATGCGTTTGTGTATAATTTGGGAAATATTCCGTTGTTGGTGGATTTTGTACACAATCTGCACAAGAAAACCGGACTGAAAGTCTGTGTGGTCAACAAAGACATAAAGGGCGATATTCTGCTGCGTAAGTACAGCAACGTTTCTTCTGTTTCTCCGGAGGATTTTTTGAGAATGCTGTCCGGAGCGAAATATGTTGTGACGGATTCGTTCCACGGAACGGCATTTTCAATTTTATTCCGCAAAAACTTTTATTCGGTGGTAAATCCCGGGAAAGACAATACCAATTCTCGAATCAATTGTTTGCTGAGCGAATTGAATCTGGATAACCAAATAGTCTCATCACTTGAGGGGGCTGGTCTTGATGCAATCACTAATTACGATGAAGCAGAGCGAAAAATTCAAGATATGCGAAACGATTCGCTTGCATGGCTGAAATCGGCACTTGGGTTATAAACAGGGAGGATCAATATGATTATAACAAAAACACCGTTTCGGATGTCTTTCTTTGGCGGCGGAACCGATATGGAAAGCTATTTTAGAGAAAACGGCGGTGCAGTACTGTCTACCACCTTTGATAAATACTGTTATGTAAACGTAAGACATCTTCCGCGTTTTTTTGATTACACAACCGAATTGTCCTATTCCAAAACAGAGAGAGTAACGGATATAGCCCAGATTGAACATCCTGCAATTCGTGAAGCAATGAAGTTTTTGGATATGCACGAAATTCGTCTGACGTATGAGGCGGATCTCCCGGCACGGTCCGGACTCGGAACGAGCAGTTCCTTTGCGGTCGGAATGCTGAGCGCATTTTATGCTTTGAAAGGAAAATATGCCGACAAAAAAAAGCTGGCGGATGAAGCGATCTATCTTGAGCGTGTTCTGTGTAAAGAAGCCGGAGGATGGCAGGATCAAATTGCCGCTTCTTTTGGTGGATTCAATCGAATCAATTTTAATTCCGACGGATATGAAGTTTTGCCTGTCATTATATCTCCCGAACGAAAAAAGAAACTGAATGAAAACCTGCTCATGTTTTTCACCGGCTTTACAAGATTTTCCTCCGATGTTCAGAAAGCAAATAATGTGGCAGCTGAGGAGAAAACAAATCAGTTAAGAGAAATGTATCTTTTGGTAGATGAAGCTGAAAAAGTATTAACCGATACCTCGGCGGATATTGACGACTTTGGTCGATTGCTTGATCATACATGGCAATTGAAAAAGCGGACAGGATCATCGGTATCAACCGGCAGTATCGATGAATTTTATCGTAGAGGAATAAAAGCCGGGGCTTTGGGAGGCAAACTTTTGGGAGCCGGCGGCGGCGGATTTCTTGTTTTTTATGTTCAGCCGGAGTATAAAGAATCCGTTATGAGTGCGATGAAAGATCTTATGTACATACCTTTTGAATTTGAAAACGGCGGAACAAGGGTTATACATTACAGTCCGGAGACGTATGTTCCGAGATAATTTTATTGCGGGGGACCTATGTGAAAACAGTTATTATGGCAGGAGGAAAAGGAACCAGAATATCCTCCGTTGCAAGCGACATTCCCAAGCCGATGATAAAAATTGACGGTATGCCGGTGTTGGAACATGAAATTATGAGTTTGCGGGACCAGGGGTTCACTGAGATTATTCTGACGGTCTCTCATCTCGGAAACGTGATCATGGATTATTTCGGCGACGGCAGTAAAATATCTCCGGTTACCGGAAAACCGTTTGGTGTCCGGATTGAATATTACTTTGAGGAACAGCCGCTTGGAAATGCGGGTGCTTTATTTAAAATCAAGGATAAACTGACGGATGATTTTCTGCTGTTGAATGCGGATGCCGTATTTGATGTGGATTTCAAACGATTTGCCGAATACCATAAACGCAAAGGCGGACTTGTCACCCTGTTTACGCATCCGAACAGCCACCCCTACGACAGTGGATTGATTCTTTCGGATGAAAATAATATGGTGACGCAGTGGCTTGCCAAAGAGGATCCCCGCCCGGAATATTATTGCAATCGTGTAAATGCCGGTCTGCATATTCTCTCGCCGAAAGTGCTGGATGTTGAAATCGGTACGCCGAAAATCGATTTGGACAGGCAGCTGCTTAAACCGCTTGCCGGAACCGGAAAAATGTTTTGCTATGACAGCCCGGAGTATGTAAAGGATATGGGAACACCGGAGCGGTACGAAGCGGTATGCCGGGATTTCCAAAACGGATTTGTTCAGGCGAGAAACCTCAGACACAAACAGAAAGCCATTTTCCTTGACAGAGACGGTACGATTAACAAATATGTCGGATTTTTGCGCAATATCGATGATTTTGAATTGATTGACGGAGCGGCGGAAGCCATTCGCAAAATCAACAACAGCGGTTATTTGGCAATTGTTGTTACAAACCAACCGGTCATCGCGCGCGGCGAAGTGACATGGAAGCAGTTATGTGAAATTCATAATAAGATGGAAACGCTATTGGGAATAAGCGGAGCCTATATAGACGGTCTCTATGTGTGCCCGCATCATCCGCACAAAGGATATGCCGGCGAAATCCCCGAACTGAAATTCGACTGCGAGTGCAGAAAACCAAAGCCCGGCTTGTTGCTGCGGGCGGCGAAAGATTTTAATATCGATCTGTCCGCTTCTTGGATGATCGGAGACAGCGAAAGCGATATTTTAGCCGGAATTGCGGCGGGATGTTCGACCGGTCTGATCGGAAACGAAAATTTCGGTCAGAACAAGACAGGATCTTCTTTGACAGAATTGATACCCCAAATTATAAAGCAAAATCAGTGAAAGGAAGTTCAATTATGGAAGCATGGAAGAAAAAACATATCGACACATTACTGCGGCGTTACCCGGAGCTGGAACCGATAAAGGAAAGTATCTGTGAGGCGGCTGGTGTATTAGCAGAGTGTTATGAAAATAAAGGGAAACTCCTGATTGCCGGAAACGGCGGTTCGGCGGCAGATTCCGAACATATTGTGGGAGAACTTATGAAGAGCTTTGTTTTGGACAGACACGTGGAATCGGATTTTGCAAGTGCGTTGTGTTCGGTTGACGCAACATTGGGAGAGGTGCTGTCAAAACATCTTCAGGGGGCTTTGCCGGCAATTGCTCTGGACGGCCATTTGGCGCTGACGACTGCGTACATGAATGATTGCGAGCCTCTTTTGTGTTTTGCCCAGCAGCTTTACGGTTACGGTAAAGCAGGGGATGTTTTCTTGGGAATATCGACCTCCGGAAACAGCAAAAATGTTTTGTATGCGGCTGTCACTGCACGGGCAAAAGGAATGAAGGTGATCGGACTCACCGGAGAAAAAGAAAGCAGGCTTTCGGCAATTTCCGATATCTACATCCGTGTCCCGCAAACAGAAACCTATAAGATTCAGGAGCTTCATTTGCCGATTTATCATTGCCTGTGCCTGATGCTGGAAGAACGCTTTTTCGGAAGCGGAAAAGATGCTCTGTAAGCATATGAAAAGGGGATAGTTATGTCCACGCCATCAAAAACAAAACGGCTCGCGACCGATACGATACTGTTCGGTATCAGCACATTCGGTTCCAAAATTCTTGTGTTTTTATTGACCCCGCTGTATACGGCGGTCTTGCTGACGGAAGAATACGGCATTGCCGATTTAATCAACACAACGGTAAACCTGATTTATCCTGTGCTTACCTTAGCAATAACCGACGCTACCCTGCGATATGCGCTGGATAAAAATTGCTCTAAAAGAGCAGTGCTTGGAAATTCGATTGTCATCACTGTTCTTTCCGTCTTTTTGCTGCTTGCCTTTTATCCGGTCATCACTGCGATGAACTCGGAAATCTCAGTGCAGCTTTCCCGCTATTGGTGGTATTTTGTCTCTACCTATGCGATGTATAACATTCATCTGTGCTTTTCCAATTTTATTAAAGGTTTGGAAAAAACAAAACTGTTTGCCGTTCAGGGAATTGTGCAAACCGTTACGGTGATTGTATGCAACATATACTTTTTGCTTGTTGCCAAAACAGGGCTTCAGGGTTATCTGCTGAGTATCATCATCGGATTTGCCGTTCCGACCGTGCTGATGTTTTTTGCCGGCGGCATCTATAAACTTCTGTTTCCCTTTGCTTTGGACGGAAAACTTTTAAAGGAAATGCTGAAATACAGTATTCCTATGATTCCTACACTCCTTGCATGGTCCATCAATATGTATATCAACAAATATATGCTTATCGGACTTCTGCCGGCGGGAGAAGGCTTGAGTGCTTCCGGCATTTTCAGTGTTGCGAACAAAATTCCTTCTTTGCTGACTGCGGTATTATCCATCTTTACGCAGGCGTGGCAATTGTCGGCGATTTCCAATGTGAACGATTCCGATGAATCTGCATATTACACCAAGGTATACGGAAATATGCACATTGTTTCGCTTGTTGGCTGTTTGTTGATTATTCCTCTGTCAAAAATCGCATCGTCGATTTTGTTTGATCCGAGTTACTTTTCCGCGTGGCGGCACATACCGTTTCTCACCTTGTCGGCGTTCTTCTCCTGCTTGTGCGGCTTTTTGGCATCGGCATTCCGTGCTTATAAAAAGACAGGACAGCTGTTTGTATCTGTGGCTGTCGGCGCGGCAGTGAACATCGTCTTAAACTTGGTTTTAATAAAAACAGTCGGTGTGATAGGAGCATCCATCGCGACGGCGGCAAGTTTTCTTGTCACATGGGTGGTCAGAATGTACACCATTCAAAAGCTGGTAAAAGTGAAGATTCGTTTGCCGCAAACGATAGCCACCTATATTTTGGCTGTGGTCGGCTGTACGCTGATTGTTTATGAGGTTCCCGGTTCATATATCATCTATTTGCTGCTATGCGCCGCTATCATTGCGCTTAACTATACAGATGCGAAAAACATAACGATGTCTGCGGCACAGCTGGTCGGAAAAGTAATAAATAACAGGAGGAAAAGAATATGAATATTGCAGTTGCCGGAACCGGCTACGTCGGTTTGTCAATATCGGTGCTTTTGGCACAGCACAATAAAGTAAAAGCGGTTGACATTATTCCGGAAAAGGTGGAATTGATCAACCGAAAAAAATCGCCCATACAGGACGATTATATAGAAAAATATCTTGCGGAAAAAGAGCTTGACCTCGTGGCAACACTTGACGCCGAGAGTGCCTACAAGGATGCAGATTTTGTTGTGATCGCCGCGCCGACCAATTATGACAGTCAGAAAAATTTCTTTGATACTTCAGCTGTCGAGTCAGTCATCCAGCTTGTTATGCAGTACAATCCGAATGCGATCATGGTCATAAAGTCCACAATTCCGGTCGGATTCACGGCGGCGGTCAGAGAAAAGTATAACTGCAAAAACATCATTTTCAGCCCGGAGTTTCTCCGCGAATCAAAGGCTCTTTATGACAACCTCTATCCCAGCCGCATTATTGTCGGCACGGCTATGAGCGACGAAAGACTTGTCAAAGCCGCAAACGATTTCGCAAAGCTCTTGCAGGAGGGTGCAATCAAAGAGAACATTGACACGCTGATTATGGGGTTCACCGAGGCAGAAGCAGTAAAACTGTTTGCAAACACATATCTTGCGCTGCGTGTTTCCTATTTCAATGAGCTCGACACTTATGCCGAAATGAAAGGACTTGACACAAAGCAGATTATTGATGGCGTGTGCCTTGATCCGCGTATCGGCAACCACTATAACAACCCGTCCTTTGGTTACGGCGGTTATTGTCTGCCCAAAGACACCAAACAGCTGCTTGCCAACTATGCCGATGTGCCGGAAAACCTTATTGAGGCTATTGTGGAATCCAACCGTACCCGTAAGGACTTTATTGCCGACCGCGTACTTCGCATGGCAGGTTACTACGGCTATGAAGAAGATAACGCTTACAGCAAAGCAAAGGAAACGCCTGTTACTATTGGTGTGTATAGGCTTACGATGAAATCAAATTCTGACAACTTCCGTCAGTCGTCCATTCAGGGTGTAATGAAACGCATTAAAGCCAAGGGTGCAACGGTTGTTATCTATGAGCCGACATTAAAAGATGGTGAAACTTTCTTCGGCAGCGAGATCGTCAACGATCTTGCAAAATTTAAGGAGATGTGCAATGCCATTATCGCCAACCGCTATGACAGTTGTCTTGATGATGTTTTCGACAAGGTTTATACGAGAGACATTTTCAGACGGGATTAATTTAAGAAAGGAAGATCGCTATGAATACAGAAACAAGTAAGGTGATGTTCGCGCTGTTTCGTTCGGCAGTTTGTGGCGATCTTCTTTCAAGTGAAGAAATTTCACTGTATAGTCCGGATATTTTACCTGAAATCACGTCGCTTGCCCAAAAGCATGACGTCATACATTTGATTGTATTTGCACTGAAAAAGAATGGGTTGCTTGATGAGGGCAATAAGAGCCTTGAAAGCAAAATGCTGACCGCAGTTTATCGTTGCGAAAGGCTCAAATATGAGCAAACTAAGTTATGCACGGCACTTGAACAAGCAGAAATACCGTTTATTCCGCTCAAGGGTTCTGTTTTGCGGCAGTATTATCCCGAACCGTGGATGCGTACAAGCTGTGACATTGACGTTCTTGTTCACGAGAAAGATCTGCAAAGAGTAGTTTCTTATCTATCCGATAATCTCGGATACAGACGCGAATCGCAAAACTCTCACGACATTTCTATGTTTACACAAGGCGGTGTGCATATTGAAGTTCATTATGATCTCGTGGAGGATAACAGGGCTAATTCCGCTGCGGCAGTATTAAAAAGCGTCTGGAATGTTGCCGTAAGGCACGACGTTTGTAATTATCAATACGAAATGCCTGATGAAATGTTTTATTTCTATCATATTGCGCATATGGCAAAGCATTTCGTAGGTACAGGCGGCTGCGGAATACGACCTTTTTTAGACATATGGGTTCTGAACCATCGTGTAAGCTTCGATCGGGAAAAGCGCGAAAAACTTCTTTCTGACGGCGGACTCAGCGTTTTTGCAAAGCAAGCAGAGCTTTTAAGTGAAGTTTGGTTTGGAAATGCAGAGCATACGGAAATCACAAGGCAAATGGAAGGATATATTCTTCGCGGCGGTGTATACGGAACGACAACCAATCGGGTAGCCGTACAGCAGCAAAAACAGGGCGGCAAAGTAAAATATGCGCTTTCAAAAATTTTCATTCCGTATGATGTGATAAAATTTCATTATCCGATCCTCCAAAAGCATAAGTGGCTCACGCCGGTCATGGAGGTTCGCCGCTGGGGAAAGCTCATTTTCTGCGGGCACTTAAAGCGCACCGTGAAAGAACTAAAATATAACAGTACAATTTCAGAAGATGCTGCGGCGGAAACGCGGACTTTATTAAAAAATGTAGGGTTATAAAAAACGACGCAAAATCAGTGCATTTGGAAGAAATCTGTGGTATAATATAAAGGCAGACATTGTTCTGCCTTTTTTGCCGGCAAACTGAATTGAATTGAATTGAAACGAATGAACAGACACAAAAATGTGCGAAGAAGATAAAAAAACTGAACCGCCCAAAGATATAGCCGCCGATTTGATGTCCGCCATTACATACGCCTATCTGAACCCGACAGAAGATACAGCGGACGAGGACGGACACGCACAGCTTATGTATTGAATTGTGGGTTTTGGGTAACAAAAAACACCGTATTGCTACGATGTTTTTTGTTGTTCATATTCTAT
>CAKSOW010000037.1 GCA_934479825.1 uncultured Eubacteriales bacterium | reverse complement strand
CGGCTCTGCTTTCTTCGCCACGTATGGCGCTTCTATCTCCATCCGTATCACTGTCGGATTTAATGCTTCTTTGGATAAAATACGGTACATTTGACTCTCCGTCCTTATCTGTAAAATTTCTTTTCTGATATTATAATATCATTTCCCCACGCTGTCAATAATTTACCGTCAAAATAAAAATTGTTTACCGAAAAGCGCAAACACAGACATTTTAAGGCATAGCAGCGCTGTCGCGAATCGGCAAAAAACGAATAAAAAGGCATTTTTTGCATATATCTATACCGAACGCGCATAAGATTTTAAATTTCATAAACGGTTGAAAGGATATTTGCCATGAATACTGCCAAAATCAAGAAAAAATGCCTGTCTGCCTTACTTGCCTTTCTGCTTCTGTTTCCCGGAATCGCGCCCTCTGTATCGGCCGCGCGAACGGACATTGCCGCCGTATCCTCCGGGGTGGCGCTGTCGCTTTCGAGTGCTTCGGCCTGTTTGATGGAGAGCTCCACCGGTGAAGTGATTTACGAGCAAAATGCCGATGAACGTCTTGAACCGGCGTCGGTCACCAAAATCATGCCGTTGCTTTTGATCTGCGAAGCGCTTGATGAGGGCATTATCACCCCGGATGAATCTGTTACCGGTTCGGAACATGCCGCGTCGATGGGCGGCTCGCAGATCTGGTTGGAGGTCGGCGAGCAGATGAGCGTATCGGATATGCTCAAAGCTATGACGGTGGTTTCGGCCAATGACTGTACAGTCGCCATGGCGGAGCATCTTGCCGGGAGCGAAGAAGCCTTCGTTGCGCGCATGAACAAGCGTGCCGAAGAACTTGGGATGAAAAACACGCATTTTGTCAATTCAACGGGACTTCCGGTCGAGGGGCACTACACCACGGCGCGCGATATTGCGCTTATGACACGGGAATTATTGAAGCATGAGCGCATTTTTGAATACACCACCATTTGGATGGATTCTCTGCGCGGCGGTGCGATGGGGCTTACCAACACCAACAAACTCGTGCGTTTTTATCCAGGCGCCAATGGCATGAAAACCGGTTATACGGATACAGCCAAGTATTGTCTTTCTGCGACAGCCAAGCGCGACAAATTACAGTTGATCGCCACGGTCATGAAAGCGCCCAGCTCGGATGAACGCTTTTCCGATGCGAAAAAACTATTGGATTTTGGATTTGCCAATTTTTCGGTATATGAGACCGGGGAAGCGCCGCTTCCGACGTTGACCGTCAAAGGCGGCGTAAAGGCGGTCATGCCGCTTGTTTGCGGGGCAAGTGAGATATTGGTCGCCAAAGGGCGTGAAAAGCAGATTCAGGCGGTTATCGAACTTCCGGAATTTCTCACAGCGCCGGTTGAAAAAGATGAGGTAGTCGGGAAGGTACTGTATCAGATTGAGGGGGAAACGATTGCCGAAACGGACATTCTCACCACAGAGAGTATTCGTCGCATGAATTTTTGGGACGTTCTGAAACGTGTCTTATCTGAGACGTTTGTGCTGAATTAGTGGTCCGGTATACAAAAAATAGCGGGTATGCGGCTTTTCATAAAACGAAAAGCCGCATAAAGTGTTTTTACGGTGCTTTTCGTCTCTCGAAAAGCAAAGAAAGAGACGCTGTCTCTGTTACTTTTCGCTTCTGCGAAAAGCAACATTGAAACGGGGACTTTGCGAGATCTTGTGGCACGCCGCAAAAGCACACAAGGTCAAGGGCTGTTTGCCCTTGACCTTGTACATAAATTTCCTTTATATGTCTTTCGGCAGACCGGTCAAAAGCCCGGCTTTCACTAAATGCTCCGCTTCGCCGACACAGACGATCTTCCGCTTGTCACCGTCATACTCCACTATCGTGATAGACGCATTGACAACGCCTTTTATCTTTTGCATGCCGTCTAACGGCCACCCATGCCACCGACAGCACATCGCACGGATCGGCGTAAAGTGCGTCGCAACAAACACCGTCTTTCCGTCATTTTCTGCCGCAATACGCTCAAACGCCGCATTGACGCGCTCCGCCATCTCCGCCACGCTTTCACCGCCCGGAATCTTGCAGTGCGCTACATCTTCATACCAAATGCGGCGCTCTTCGGGGTACTTTTCCTCAATGTCGCTAAACTTCATCTGTTCCCAGTCGCCTGCAAAAATTTCCCGGAGTCCCGTATCGGTTATGACCGGCATGCCGCGCCTGTCGGCGGTATGTTTTGCCGTGGAATAAGCGCGCCGGATATCACTGGAATAGATTGCGTCTATCGTATACCGGTCTACGTATTCAGCCGTGCATTCGGCTTGTCTGTGACCAAGCTCGGTAAGATCGGAATTATACTGTCCGTGAAATTCGCCTTTGGCATTGCCCTCACTCTGACCGTGACGGACAACGATGAATTTTGTCATAGTATATCCTTTCTTGGACTGTCGGACGTCGTGGGGTCTATAAAATCGACTTCATGGCGACCGTAATTTTGTATTCCTTCGGTTCGGCTCCTGCGGCAGAGAGCGCCCGTACACAGGTATCATAAGCAAGACGCGGCGTATTGTTTTCCTCCGAAAGGTGCGCCAGAATGATTTTCCGCGCACCGTTCTCCAAAAGATACGGTAAAAACGCCGCGGCGGCGTCATTGGAAAGATGTCCCCCGTTTGATTCAATGCGTTGTTTCAGATAGTAGGGATACGGTCCGGACCGTAACATCTGCACATCGTAGTTGCTTTCGAGGATCACGGTCTCACAGCCGAAAAGCGCGTTGGCAATGCCTTTTGTGATATACCCGATATCCGTGGCATACCCCAGCGAAGCCCCGTCGGCAAAGTTGAACCGAAAGCCGACGCTTCCGCACGCATCATGCGGCGTTTTAAAGACGCCAACCTGCATATCGCCGCAATCCACACTGTCTCCGGGCGCTAAAAAATGCACAACCGGTTCAAGCGCCGCGCGAAGCGACGGTTTATCAATGCCTTTAAAGGAGTTTTCATACATATATATCGGTATATGAAACTTTTTGGAGAGCATTTCAAGTCCCTTGATATGGTCGTGATGCTCATGCGTCACAAAGATCGCCCGAATACGGGAAAGGTCGGTATCAATGCTTTCAAGCGCCGTTTGCAGTGCTTTGCAGGACACACCTGCGTCTACTAAATACTCCCCGTCGCATGAGCGTATGTAGGTAGAATTTCCGGAAGAGCCGGAAAACAGGGGAACAACTTTATAGGCGGAACTGGTTAAACTCATAGTTTGACTTCATTTTTCCTTAATGTGAAAATAGGGGAAGACGCACAAGCCGGTCAATCCTTGACAAACAGCAAGAGATACACGCTGTCGGCAAGGACGGTCAAGAGAAACGGCAGCAATGCCAAAATCACGTATTTCACTTGCTTTTTTCGCACGAAATACGCTTTTTTCGCTTCGTCCGGATCACCGCAGGCCTTATCTTTTGTATACCGGTACTCGTTTCTTTGGTTCAAGAGCAACGCAGTGCACAAAAGAACGGCGCTGATAATCCAATACGCGTGGAAAACCGGCGAAAATTCCGCTCGCGCGGCGGCGATATAAACACCGCCGGCAAGGCCGGTCGTAAAAATCAGACAGAAAAGAATCTTTAATTTCCCGATATTTCCGTCTTTTTCCGGTAAACGAGGCTCGTCCGGTCTTGCCGCTCTTTTCGCTTTTGCGCGAAATTTCTGACTCATGGGCGCCGATTAACCGATCTTGTCAAGCGCCACAGCGCCGAACGGTCTGACCGACAGCACATAAACGTTGCCCTTGCCGAACACAGCTTCTTCGGCCGCAATAAACTCCGGAACGGTCTTTTTCGGCACGAAAGCCTGAATCGTACCGGCAAATCCGCCGCCATGAACGCGGTATGCACTGCCTTTTACGCCGTCAAGCACTTCTCCGGCCAAAGCAAGAGCCACAGTGAGTCCCTGTTCATTGACGTTCTTGACGGTATACACGTTTTGCAGCATGGTGGCCGAAGAAAGCCCCGACGCACGCACACCGGCCAGAAATCCGGCAAGGTCGCCCTTTTCCAAGGCGTCGCGCTGGGCTTTGACGCGTTCGTTTTCATTAAAGAAATGCAAGGCGCGCAAGAACGGGCGGTCGCCTAACGTTTCACGGACTTCTGCGGCTCTCGAAAGAAGCGTCTTTTTGTCGGTATCCGCTAAGAATTCCACGCCAAGCAGTTTGGCGCAGGCTTTCATATCCGCCGGCACAGACGCATAATCTTCGTTCAAATCAGCATGATTGCCGCCGGTATTGACGATGCATAGCGAAAGGCCGGCCGCGTCAAGATCAAACGGCAGTTTTTCCACAACCGGGTTTTTGGGGTCCTTAAAATCGATGGCAACAAAGCCGCCGACTGCACATGCCATCTGATCCATAAGGCCGCAGGGCTTGCCGAAGTGTACGTTTTCGGCATACTGTGCCAGCTTTGCGATTTCAATGGCGGAAACCGCGCCGTCGTTGTAGAAATGATTGAGCAGATTGCCGATCATATCCTCAAAAGCCGCCGAGGACGAAAGTCCCGAACCCTTTAAGACATTAGAGGTCGTGTAGGCAACAAAACCGCCGATTTTATGGGAATTGTTCAAAAATCCGTCGCACATGCCGCGGATAATGGCGCTGGCTTTATATTTTTCCTCCGGACGGACGGTTTTCACGTCGCCGGTGGACACCACATCCTCGTCAAAGCCCTCAGACTTGACGCGAATCTCGTTTTTATCGGTCTTAGCGGCAACGGCGATGATATCCAGGCTGATAGAGGCGGCAAGCACGCGGCCATGGTTATGGTCGGTGTGGTTGCCGGAAATTTCGCTTCTGCCGGGAACAGAAAACAGACGGACTTCGGCACGTTCGGCAAGCGTCTTTCCGTACAGCTTTTCAAAGCTGTCAATAGCGGCAAGATAACGGACTTTCACGTCGAAAAGGTTGGCATCCGCACCGTACAGTGCGCGGAAGGCTTTGTCATATTCACCGTTCTGCACGGCTTTTTTCAAGGATTCGGTTATCATATCAAAATCTCTCCTGTGTTTTGATGTCGGAATTTTTGAGCGCAGATTTGAATTTATCTTTCAAAGAACGCGCGGAACGCCTTATACGCCATATAAACGTCGGTCTTGGAAACGACTTCGTAAGGTGCATGCATGGAAAGGACCGGCACGCCCACATCGACGGTATCGATATCGAGTTTCGCCAAATACATGGCAACCGTTCCGCCGCCGCCCTGGTCTACTTTACCAAGCTCGCTCATCTGCCATACACAGCCGGCTTTGTTGAAAATGTTGCGGATATAAGCGACATATTCGGCATGTGCGTCGTTGGTGGAGGATTTGCCGCGCGCGCCGGTGAATTTGTTCATGGCGACGCCCTTATTGATGAAAGCGGCATTGCGCGTTTCATAAACTTCGGCAAAATTCGGGTCAAAGCAAGCCGTAACGTCAGCCGACAGGCATTTGGAATTCGCAAACATACGGCGCGGATTGACGCCGGCGTTCACAGCCATTTCCACCAGCATGTTTTCAAAAGCGAACGACTGCATACCGGTGTTGCCCTCGCTGCCGATCTCCTCCTTGTCCGCTAAAATGGTGACAGAGGTATATTCCGGCGTGTTCTGCGCCATATCGAGAATGGCTGTTAAAATGGGATACGAGCAAACGCGGTCGTCGTGGCCGTAAGCGCCGATCAGGCTGCGGTCAAAGCCGATGTCTCTTGCGCGTGTGCTCGGCACAAGGCAAAGCTCGGACGAAAGAAGATCAGCTTCGGTAACGTCGTATTTTTCGTTCAAGAGAGCCAGAATATTTAACTTGATCTTTTCGCTTATCTTATCGTCGTCATACGGACGGCTGCCGGCTAAAATATTCAGATTCTCGCCGGTAAAGACGTTGGCTACCGTTTTGGCCGCCTGATCCTTGCCCAAATGCGGCAGTACATCGGTAATATAGAAAACGGGATCGCTCTCGTCCTCGCCAATGCAGACGTTGATGACCGTGCCGTCTTCTTTGGCAATTACGCCGTGAAGAGCAAGCGGAATCGTCACCCACTGGAATTTCTTGATACCGCCGTAGTAATGCGTCTTGAAGAACGCCATGCCGCCCTCTTCGTAAAGCGGATTCTGCTTCAAATCGATACGCGGGCTGTCAATGTGACCGGCCGCAACGCTGAGTCCTTCTTCCAAGCTCTTTTTGCCCATGACAACGGCATACAGCGCTTTGCCGCGGTTATTTAAATAGAACTTATCGCCGGTTGCATATTTTTTGCCGTACTCAAACGGGACAAACCCTGCGGCGTCAAGTTTTTTCACCGCTTCGGCGACGCATTCGCGTTCGGTTTTAGCATCGTTCAAGAATTTCATATAGTCGCCGCAGTATTCGTAGGCTTTTAAGATCTCGCGTTCATCGCAGACCTCATAAACGTTTTTATGCGTTGCAAAAAGCTTTTCTTTCAGGAGTTCCGCTTGTGTCTTTTCGTTTTCCATGGAGAAAACCACCTTTCATCAAACAATCCTAAAATTTTAAGGAATATATTTTTTATTTTATTCTATGATACTACTATAATACGTAATTTTTAATTTTTCAACCGTTAAAAATTGCCGTTGCATAAACTTGTAAAACCGGCGCTTGCTTACCGGTCGGAAAACACGTTTTTCACTTCAACCGGCTTTCTCGCCCAAAGCCGGAACACGGCAAAGCCGACCGATGCGCCGAGCACGTTTAAAATCAGATCATCGATATCCGCACGGCCAAGCAAACTTACCCATTGTACCAATTCGACAAGCACGATAAGCACCACCGTGACCGCCGCAAAACGTCCGTATCGGCGGAGTTTTTTAAAGAAATACGGCAAAAACACGCCAAGCGGAACAAACATCACAATGTTTCCGGCCAGGTTGATAAAAGCATGGCGCGCCAAAAACGCCGACCGGCTGGTTTCCAAAAGCGCGGCAAACTGTCGCACCGTCCGAAACGGAACAAAATTATAGCTTTGCCGCAGGCGCATAAGATATTCTTCGCCGTAGTACACGCCGGCTGACGGGAAAACCGTTCTCGCCCTCTGTCCGTATAACAGCCACAGCATGATAAGCGCATACAGCGCAAACAGAACCGCCATCATCCGCCTTTTTACCGTCTGCGTCATGCCTTATCTCTTTTTGCGGCTGACAGCCATTAACGCAAGCGACGAAACAAGGATAAACGCCGGGAACACGATCGCCAGCGCCAGTCCCGTTTTCACGCTCGGCTCGCCCCCTCCGGCAAGCGCCGTGGACGCACGCGCCACCGCCTCCGGTCCGACAAAGCAGCCGATATCGCCCGCCAGCGCCAGAATCGCAAACATCGCCGTTCCCCCGGCCGGATAGGTCTTAGCCGAAAGGCTGAGCACACCCGGCCACAAAATACCGACCGAAAAACCGCACAACGTGCAGCCTGCCAACGCCAAAAACGAAATCGGCGCAAAAGCGGCAATCAAGTAGCTGAGAATACACAAAAGAGCGCTGATGAGAAGTCCCACCCGGATATCTAATTTTTTGCAAGCCGCAAACAGCACCCGGGCCGCACCCATGGCAACAGCAAACATACACGGGCCTAACAGATCCGCCACCTGCTTGCTCACGCCCAATTCGGTTTCCGCAAAAAAGCTGGCCCATTGGCTCATGGCCTGCTCCGCCGCGCCCGAACAGAGCATGAGCGCGAAGAACACCCAAAGAATTTTGACAGTAAACAGCTTGTGTAACGGTAGCGGTTCGCTGTCGCCCCCGTCGTTCAGCTGGGCAACCGGGACAAAGATATAGAACACGAAATTGACGATCGGCAGAACCGCCCACAGACAACAGATAACGCTCCAATTTTCGATACCGAAAAATTTGAAGAACATAGTCGTCACAATTACCATGAGCACGTGTCCCCAACAATAGAACGAATGCAGTAAGCTCATGGCGGAGGCTTTCACGCCGTCGGTCGGGATAGCTTCGACGATCGGGCTGATAACGACCTCCGTAAGGCCGCTTCCGACCGCATAGAACAAAGCCGCGAGAATAATGCCGGCATACGGGTTTGGCAGAACGTTCGGCAGAACACCGAGGGAAACAAGGCCGATCGCGTCAAACAGCTGTGCCGCCATAACAAGCTTTTTATAGCCGATCCGGTCGGCAAATTTAGCGCCTGCCAGATCCACAAAGATCTGAATACCGAAATTCATGGTAATGATAAAGGCGAGCTTGTCGAGGCTGAGCCCGAACTGACGGTTAAAGGTTACAAACAACAGCGGTACAAGGTTATTGGAGACCGCGCTGGTGATATAGGTTAAATAACACGCAAATATGGTATGTTTATAAGTAAGTTGTTTCATAATGCGTTTCAGACATGCAGTCTGTCCTTTCGGAGTAATCGAGATTTTCCAATATCATCTTATGCAGAAACGGAAAAGCCGTGACCTATCCGAGAATGCGGACAAGTTCCGCTCCCGTGCAAAGTCCGGTTTTCGGGTCAACATCAAACACCGCGCCGCAGAACAAGGTTTCGCCTTGGGCCTCATCAAAACGCACCGGCATTTGAGTTAAGAATTTTTCAAGAATGCATTCGTTTTTTACGCCTAAAACCGAATCGTTTGCGCCCACCATGCCGACATCGGTCACAAAGCCCGTTCCATACGGCAAAACGCAGGCATCGTTGGTCTGGACATGCGTATGTGTACCGAATACGACTCCCGCGCGTCCGTCCAAATATTTGGCAAGCGCCGCTTTTTCGGAGGTCGCTTCGGCGTGGATATCCAATACCGCCACGTCGTATAAACCCTCGTTCTGTGCCAAGATCCGGTCAGCCGTCAGAAACGGACTTTCATAAGCGTCCGGCATAAAGACGTTTCCGAGCAGATTGAACACCAAAAACCGCACGCCGCACACTTCGTAGATCACGTGCCCCACGCCGGGGCAGCCGGCCGGATAATTGGCCGGGCGCAACACATACGGCAGTTCGTCAATGGTGTGTTTCATCGAGTGTTTGCGCCAGATATGGTTGCCGGAGGTAATCACATCCGCGCCCGAAGCAAGCAAAACTTCGGCGGTATCCTTATCCAACCCGTTTCCCTTGGCGGCGTTTTCGCCGTTGAGCACGGTAAAATCAATGTTATATTCTTTTCGGATCGACCACAAGCGGCGGCGAATGTATTCCGTTCCGTTTTCACCGACCACGTCTCCTACGGCAAGTATTCTCACGGAGTCACGTCCTTTTCGTTTTGTGTCTGTTCTTCTGCGGCAAATTCGGTCTCAGCCGCCTTGTTAGCCGGATGTTCCATATTCTCCTGCAAGAGAGCGGCTAATGAATTCCGCTTGGCTTTCTTGGCTCCGATGAGCACATACCGTCCGTAAGCGTCGGCGCGCACGGCACGGTATTGGATTTCAAGAGGCGTCGAAACAAGCGGCGTCAGAACCGGCTCTTCCGTTCCGAAGTCGTAGACCGACAAGCGGTCGCGTTCTAAAAGATATAGCGTGCGGTCGCGGTACTCGGCGTCGAGAATGCGCTCTTTGCGGCTGCACTCGAAAAGCGGCGACGCGTCATACGCATAGGCGCGCACCGTCATGGAGCTGCCGGAAAGATTGTTGCTCTCGGCAATCAGGAAACAATCGTCGAAAGCGCGGAAAAAGCGTGCGTTTTCGGGATTATAGGAGACGCTCCCCACTTGGTTGAGATCCCGGTCAAAGCTTAAAAAGGCGCTGTCGGACAGAATGTAGAGATAGGCGTCGTTTTCGGCATAACCGACCGTCAGAGCAAGGGTGTCCGGAAGTTCCTTGGACGCGGTTTTCGTACCGGTCGAGGTATTATAAGAAACAAATTCGGTGCAGAACGAACCGTTTTGATTGGATACCGCCGTGCAGGTCACAGTCGTCGCATTGGCATTGAGCGCCACACCGGTTAAATATTTGTCCGGGCTCATCCAGCGGAATAACTCGTTTCCGTCGCGGTCGAATACGATAACGCCGGAACGGTAGGTCTTTTCGGAGGTAATGACGGCAAAATAGCCGAGGTCGTTGATAGCGGCCGCTTTCACATCATAGTCGAATTTCTTTTCCAACACTTTGGAGACCGCATCGTAAACAGCAAGCGTTGTGCCATCGGTATCGTAAACCAAGAGGTTCTTGTCGGTCAAAAGCATGGCCGGGGAAGCGAACTTATTATCGTACTGGTAGAGCTTATTGCCGGCGAAATCGTATAAACCAACACCGTTTTTGCCGACTACGGCAAGATCGTTTCCCAAGAGTGCAAACGAAGTGCCGTTGCTGTTATCAAAAGTAATCTCCGCGTCGGACGGCGTGTTGTCAGCCGCGGAAAGATCCAGATATTTGAGTAAATACCGCAGGTTATCGACCGTGATATTATCTTTGAAAAAGCCGATGCAAAACACGGCAAAAATCACAAAGCCAAGCAGAACGGCAAACCGCACAAGTTTTAAAACGGACGCCGCACGCCGATAATACGCACTCATTTTGGAATCGATCTTTATCACGGTGACACCGCCTTTCCCAATCAAAAATCTTTTATCCTAATCTTGCAAAACTCACATGCATGCCTTCCGCAGCCTCTTTTTTTGCTTTGCAGACCACAAGGTCGAGCGCATCCGAAGCCGGCCGCAGGGCGAAGAAACGCATATCTTTTATCTCAAACCTGCTTTTTTTCGCCGCGTCCATCAATGACGAAAGCCGATCGGTGCGATAGACAAAATAGGCAAGTCCGCCGGTGCGGAGCAAATAAAACGCCGCGGCAAAAGCGTCGTAGACCGAGCAGGCAATTTCATGCCGGGCAAGGTTTATCATGGGGTGGTCGCAATGCCTGCCGCTGTCGGCACGCATATACGGCGGATTGCACACCACAAAATCAAACGATTCACTTTGAAAGAGCGAGCGCACATTCTTGATGTCGGCGGTATGCGCTGTAAAACGATGTTCAAGGCCGCTTTCGGCAGCACTTTTGGCCGACAGCTCCGCCGCTGTCGGGTTCAGTTCCACCGCGTCGGCTGAGAGCTTTTCAAACCGATCGCAAAGCACAAGCGACAAAATGCCCGTGCCGGAGCACAGATCGCACATTTTTCCTGCATTTGCCGTAGAGGGCTGTTCGCTGACATAATCCGCCAAAAGCATGGCGTCCGTGCCGAACGAAAATACGCCTTTTTGCTGATACACGACCAAGGTTTCGGTCACGCGTTCCGCTTTGATTTCCGAAAAAATTTCAGGCATAAGCCGCTCCTTTTGAGTGAGAACACAAAATTACATATTATTCTATCACAAAAAACGGCATTATGCAAGGCTTCGGGCAAAAAAACACCCGAATGTTTGAAACATTCGGGTGTGCGTATTGCAAAACTGTCCGGTCTGGCTTTGTCCGAAATTTCGCAGTGACTTTTTCAGCATACAAAAAGGTGTAAAGGTCCTATAAACCTTTACACCTTTTAAATTACACTTAAAGAGCTGCCTTTGCCTGTGCAACGAGAGCTGCGAAAGCAGCCTTGTCGGCAACAGCGATTTCGGAGAGCATCTTACGGTTGAGCGTCACGCCGGCTTTCTTCAAGCCGTTCATGAACTGCGAATAGTTGATACCGTTGACCTTGGCTTCTGCGGAAATACGGGTGATCCAAAGTCTTCTGAAATCTCTCTTTTTGAGCTTTCTGCCGGTGAATGCGTAGTTGCCGCTCTTCATAACGGCCTGTTTAGCCATCTTGAAGTGCTTGCTCTTAGAGCCCCAATAGCCCTTTGCTGCCTTTAATACCTTATTGCGTCTCTTTCTTGTCATGAGAGCGCCTTTTACTCTTGCCATTTATGTCACAATCCTTTCGGTTATTCTTTAAAAATATGATCCTTATGCGTAAGGGATAAGCTTCTTGATGGTCGGTGCGAAAGATTCGCTCAAAATAGCACCGCCGCGGAGCTGTCTCTTTCTCTTCGGAGTTTTAATACCGAGCTTGTGACGTCTGTTGGACTGATTGTACTTTACCTTACCGCCCTTAGTAACGCTGAAACGCTTTGCGGTAGCCTTGTGTGACTTTTGTTTTGCCAATGTAAACATTCCTTTCAATTAGAACTCTGATTCAGACTCAAAACTTTGAGTTTTCCGGATACGCTTTTGCCTGCGGCTCTTACTTGGTTTCCTGTTCTTTATCTTTGGGAGCCGCGTTTTCGGGAGCCGGCGCTTTCTTCTTTTGAGATGCGTTCTGAGGAGTATTCTTTTTGGAATTGACGAACATGATCATCTGCCGTCCGTCGAGAACCGGCATTTTTTCGATAACGCCGATATCCGACAAAGCTTCGCCGAACTTGACGATAATATCGTGACCGATGCTTGTATGACTCATCTCACGTCCCTTAAACTTCACGCAGACCTTGACTTTGTTTCCGTCGTCAAGAAAGCGGCGTGCATGTTTGAGCTTGGTTTCAAAATCATGCGTATCGATCCGGCAGGAAAGCTGAACTTCCTTAATATCGATCGTCTGCTGTTTCTTTTTCGCTTCTTTTTCCTTCTTGTCGCGTTCAAAGCGGAACTTACCGTAGTCCATGACTCTGCACACGGGCGGAGCGGAATTGGGCGAAATTTCAACAAGGTCCAAATCCTTGCCATAAGCAATTTTCAAAGCCTCTGCGAGCGGAAGAATGCCGAGCTGCGAACCGTCGCTGTCGATCACTCTTACTTCTTTTGCACGGATCTGATCGTTGATCATAACCTCTTTCGCGCTTATAGATAACACCTCCAAAAAAATATGCACCTGCAAACAAAAAGCGAAGGAAAAAATCCTTCGCAAAACAATCTCCGTGACCGCAAGATCACAAAAGCAAACGGACGCAATGTCCTTTGCCTTACTATTGACCGCCCGTCAGAAACGGTGGGTGAGATTGCTCTGCTTCTTTGTCTTAGTTATCATACCACAAATCTTCCGCTTTGTCAAGGCTTTTTTTGAATTTTTCCGAAAAAAAACGAAAGTTTTGTAAAAATACGCGGTGAAAGGCATTTTTTGCATTCAGACAAAGAATTCTTCATAACTTACGTTTAAAATAGTTTTCAAGAGAACGATCTCATCCGGGTATATATGGCGTTGCGCGACCTCGATCTTTGCATAGGCGCTGCGCGTTATATCACAGCCGGCCACTTGGAGACGTGCCGCAACCTGCTCTTGGGTAAGACCCGCTTTTTCGCGCAAAGCGCGAAGGTGTGCGCCTAATCTTTTTTCGTATGCCGCATTCATATCAAACAATGTCCTTTCCTCATTCTTAGTTTTCCCGAAAAACATGTACGGATATACGTACATGGTCTTGACATTATTATAGAATTGCAGTATACCAATTATGCACTTGTATGGGTGCAAATATTAAGGAGAATATTGGATTTTATGAAATATTGCTATCAATGCGGCTGCGCCTTGCCGGAGGATGCCAAGCAATGCCCGGTCTGCGGCGAGATATATAATACGGAATCCGAGAAGAACAGCATTTCCATTGAAAAACTCAGCCCATGGGTAAAGGTTAGTTGTTTTGTAATACCGGTTTTCGGCTGGATTTGGGCATTTATCAAAAGAAAAAAGGCGCCGTTTCAGGCGCGCAAAGCTGTCTATGCCGCAAGCGGCGGCGCGCTTGTATGGCTGACGGTGTTTTTTCTCGTTTTTTCGGTTTGGCTTTTAAATGGCGGTTTTTAGCCGGCCGCATGGCAAGGGCTTTTCGCCCTTATATCATGCCCACTTTTCTTAAAAGAAAAGCGGGAAAAAAGAATTTGAATTTGGCCCCCGATGGTTTGAGTATGCAAACCATCGGGGGTTTTGCTTTTCCGGAAAAGCCCGGAAAGGGGCTCTTAGGAAAGCTTGGCTTTTCCCGAAAAGTCATCAAAAGGGGCAGCCTTTTTTGCAAAAGGCATGGAAAGAGCGCTTTTCGTATCCCGAAAAGCCTGAAAAGAGAGTTTTCTGTGTTCTTTTTGCTTCTGCAAAAAAACCAAAAGGACGATTTTCCGTTACTTTTCGCCTCTGCGAAAAGTAACCAAAAGCAGACGGGGCTCCGCCCTGCGACCTCGGTTCAAAATTCCGAGCAATGGATTTTTTGATTAAATTACAAGTTTTGTACCTATCAGAAAATCTTTATGGAAAATCGCCGTTTTGTGCCATACAGCTCGGAGTATTTTGAACCGGTGCGAGACAGTAGCTTTACTGCGTGAGGATTTGTAGGTGTTTTTAAAAAGGCAGAGTTTGATTTGGGTATACAGCAGGTTATGTGTTTCATGGAATGGGGGAGTTTGGTGGGAGGTTGTTTTTGAGAGAATAGAACGCTATTTTTAATTAAAAAGCCCTCAGAGTAGGTTCAAAATTCCGAGCGGCAGATTTTTTGATTAAATTACAAGTTTTGTACCTATCAGAAAGTCTTTATGGGAAATTGCCGTTTTGTGCCATACAGCTCGGAGTATTTTGAACCGGTGCGACAGGGTAACTTTACTGCGTGAGGATTTGTAGGTTTTATAAAAAGAATAGCTTTGATTTGGGCGGACAGCAGGTTATGTGTTTCATAAAAAGGGAAAGTTTGGTGGAAAGTTGTTTTTTGAGAGAACAAAAAGCTATTTTGAGAAAAAATTGGTGAGAGTGTGCAAAAATCCAATTTTCTGCACATATGCAAATCACAGATTTACTCCCAACTTTCCGTTTTCCCACACCGATTTCTCATTTTCACCGCAACAAATATAACGTGCACTCTCCCTTTTATCCAACCACTTGCGGCGGCAAGCACGCACTGCAACTTCGATTTTGCACAAAACCGAATTCTGCGTCTTATCAAAAGTTTCCCTTTCGCACCGGTTCAAAACATGGCCGTGCGTATTGCGGCACTTATAAATTTTTGCAAGAAATCTTAATGCGCTCAACGTTTCAAATTTTACTTGAAATCACACCGCACGGGTTTTGAACCGAGGTCGCAGGACGAAGTCCCGGCTGCTTTTTGGTTCTTTTTGCAGAAGCAAAAAGAACGTAAAAATCGTCTCTTTTGGTAACTTTTCGAGAAAAGTCACATTCCCCCAAAAGCCCCTTTCCAGGCTTTCCGGAAAACCAAAGAGACACGGCGCCACAGAGTATTCTGTGACGCCGTGCGCCCCAAGTTATATTTCTTTTGCCTGTTTCGCAGAAACTACCAATTTCGGTTGACGGTCAGCCGGATGATGAAATCCATATCGTCATACTGCTCCGGCGGCAATGCCTTTTTCCCGGTCTCCGGGAGTGCGGCACGGTTTTTCCCGATAAACCCGCACTTGATGCATTTATGCGTGAGGACATACCCCTTTTTCGCATCCGGTTCGGCTGAAATCGGCTTCATCACACCGCCGCAGCCGCACGCACGGTCGCCCGGCAACACATCCACATGCAGAGAACATAAGCATTTCGGGCAATGGTTCCGGCTGGTCTTTCCGAGCGGAAGAACCGTAAAGCCGCAGTTAGCGCAAATAAATCCGTTATCGTTTTTGGTAAAGCGTTTCTGTTCCAAATCCAAACTCTTTTCTTATTTCTTGTCCTTTTCTCCGCGGTCGATCGCTTCCCACAGACCGTTTAAGTACACAGCCCCCAACGCTCTGTCGTAAAGTCCATAACCGGGCCGGCCGGTCTCGCCCCAGATCATTCTTCCGTGGTCGGGACGGATGTAGCCGTCAAAGCCGACATCATGCGCCGCTTTGATGATCTCATACATATCCAACGAACCGCATTCAGTCTTATGCGCCGTTTCGTTGAAATCGCGCTCACCGGTCCATTTGATATTGCGCGCGTGGAGGAACGGAATGCGCCCTTCACCGCCGAACCGGCGGATCATATGCGGAATATCGTTTTTCGGATTGACGCCGAGCGACCCGGTGCAAAGCGTCAGACCATTATAAGGCGAATCGACAAGACGAAGCAGCCGGTCAAGATTTTCTTCGTTTGTTACGATACGCGGCAGACCGAAAATGCCCCACGGCGGATCATCCGGATGAATTGCCATTTTGACGTCATATTCCTCACAGACCGGAATAATGCCTTCGAGAAAATATTTGAGATTTGCCCAAAGCGCTTTGTCGTCTACGGCTTTGTATTCTTCAAGCAGTTTTCCGAGCCCCTCTTTGGTGTAGCTTGCGTCCCAACCGGGAAGCGAAAGGTCGCCTGCGCGCGGATCCATGTCAAGAACCGCCTTATCGCGGTAGATGAGAGATGTGGATCCGTCGGCGTTGACATAGTCAAGACTGCTGCGGAGCCAGTCGAACACCGGCATGAAGTTATAGCAGATAACTTTGATACCCTCTCGGCCGAGACGGCGGATATTTTCACGGTAGACCTCGATATATTGATCGCGCGAGGGTTTGCCGAGCTTGATATCCTCGTGTACCGGAACGCTTTCGACAATGTCGAACACAAGTCCGTGAGAGGCGGCTTTTTCTTTGATGCCGCGAATTGCCTCTACCGGCCATACCTCTCCCGGAGGAACGGAATAGACCGCGGAAACAACGCTGTGCATGGCGGGAATCTGCGAGATGTACTGTAACGTAACAGGATCACTGTCACCGTACCAGCGAAAACTCATTTTCATAGGGTTTTCTCCTTTGCAAATCTTTATTTATTCGCCGCCATGGAAAAGGATCATTGTTCCAGACGGCGTTTGATACGAATATCGTCTCCGACGAAATTGAACCATCGGAAATTTCCGAGCAAGCGCGAAAGAATACGGTCATCATACTGGTCTTTCAGCTTCTTCTCGGTGTCGAGATTGGTATTGATGATCATGGGAAGTGCCGTAATGATACGGGTGTTCAGAAGTCCGTACAGAGTGGAAGTCGTAAAGCTGTTTTTGAACTCCGTGCCAAGGTCATCGACAATAAGCAGCGAACAGCTCAAATAGCGTTCAACGGCGGCGGAAGAAGCCGTCACCGCTTCGGAGTTTTTAGCAAAAGCCTGAACTTCGTAGTTATGCAGGATATTTTGCACGGTATCATAGACCACGTCGTAGCCGGAATCGATAACGATTTTGGCAATCGAAGTGGAAATGTGCGTTTTTCCGAGTCCCGTTTTACCGATAAACAAAAGATTCTGCGTCTTTTTGTTGCGGAAATTCGCGTCGAAATTTTTCGCATAGGATTGCGCTTCGGCGAGAACCCGCGTCATACATTCGCGTAAACTTTTGCCGGATGCGTTTTTCTGGTCAGAATAATAGGTAAGGTCGAAATTGTCAAAACTCTGCTCGGTGAGCACCGCTCCGAGCCCCGACGTTTCATAAGCTTGCCGGATAAGCGCACGGCGCATGCAGTCGCACATCTTAATGCCGACATACCCCGTGTCCTGACAAAGGGGGCACTCATAGTGAATGAGCAGGTAATCCTCCGGCTTTCCGAGCGCTTTCAAGGCGCGCTTGCGGTCATCCTGCAATTCAAGATTTTCTTTTTTGAGCGCCTCAATGCGCTCTGCTAATCCCTCTTTACCTTCGAGAGCCGCCCCGTACAGCTTCAAGCCGGTAAACGACAGCGCCTTATCGATATCGCGCAAAACCGGCGCTTTTTCGTACATGTCCGCCCGGCGCGCGTCAAGGTCAGCTTCGGCTTTTTTTCGTTTGTTTTCATAAGCCTCGCGCACAGCGTCGGCTATCTGTTTGGAATATCCCACTACGCTGCCTCCTTTTTGTTTTTGCCGCGAACCGGTTTTTCCGGTGCAAGCGCTCGGATAAAGGCGGCGTTTTCGGGAGAAACGGACGATTTTTCAACCATGAAAGCCTGTATGAAAGACACCCGGATAATATACAGATCTTTCGTTTCATTGACGCAGTAGATCTGATCGTATGTATAATGGCTTTCGCCGTTGGAACCGGTTCCCTCCATGTGGTCGTCATAAAAACGGCAATGGATATCTTTGTCCTTGTCGGGCATGGACTGCCAGATCTTTTTACACTTGCGTTTCAGGAGCGCACGCAGAATAAAATGGTATAAGACGAAAAGCACAGGAAAGAAAAAAGCCCAAAACAGCGAGGATACCTTTCCGTCCAACGTATAAAGCCATATATTGAGACAAGCCCAAATAACCGAGAAAACAATTTCAAAAATCAGATTACGACGAAATGCTTTCCGGTTGACTGTGCGGTTCAACGTCTCATAGTTTTCAAAGGTAAGTTTTATCCGGGTTTCAAACAACAGCTTGCCGCTTGTCTGATTCATAAAAAGTCCTCCCTTAACGGATCTTACGGTTTCTTATCAAGATTTTATCACACCCGGCGCATAAAGTCAAGGGCAAGCGAATTCCGTCATGAGGGACACCCACTTATTATTTTACGGATAATCGTGCGATTGTCAATATATTTGTGTTATATTTATGCAAAATCGGGTATAACAACATAAGATTGTACAAATACGGCGTTTTTTGCGCGCCAAAGGTCATTCCCGCGCTTTTCGGTATGCGAGCGGTGAAAGACCGTATTTTTTCTTGAACAGACGGCTGAAATAGGTATAACTGGCAAAACCGGTCTGTTCGGATATGCGGTCGATGGAAAGCGACGTCTCGCAAAGCAGTTTTTTGGCCTGTTTCAATCGCATATCTGTGATATATTCGTTCACCGTTTTGCCGAACGCGGTATGAAAATTGGCGTATAAACTGTTTTTGGAAACGCCGAATGTCCGGCATAAGGAATCAACCGAAAGCGGCTTTGCAAGATTTTCGGCAATATAGCGCTGCGCCGCCCGGGCAAGCGCGCTTTCCTCCGGGCGAATCAGCTCATTGGTTAAGATAAACGACACAAGCATGGAGGCAAGCTCAAACATGCTGTGAATCTGCCGGTCGTTATACGTCTGCATTTTTTCATAGCACGCTTTGAGTGTTTCCCTGTCAGCCCTCAGCCAATCCAATCTTGGTTCGATCTCGTCAAACGAAGCGACTCTTGTCCGTCCGATGATGATATAGCCAATGATCTTGCTTTCCTTGATGATCGGCATAGCCGCGTCCATAACGCCGGCATGGCAGATATGGCTTTCAATTTTTCCGCTCTCCTGGCATCGTTTTAAAAGCTCTGTGTCTGAACGCACACATCTCTCCCTGCCGTTCGGCGCGTTCTGAACGGCGATACAAAACGCCGGCGTCTGTTCGCTGTATGAAGCAAGCGTTTCAAATTCATCGTCATGCACCGAAAGGGAAACGTTTGTCATAACGCAGAAGTTTTTGATCACGTTTTCTAATCCTGCCGCGTCGTATATCAGCCCTGCCATATGCGTTCTCCTTTTTGTTTTTTTACAGTATACCCCGAATGATTCCGCAAGTCAATCGGTTATAGAAAATATTCCGGAAAATATTACATATTTTTGTGCCGATTTTATCTATCGCCGTAAGCCAAAAGGCGATATAATCAAAGAAAACGGCATGTGACGCGACACATCCGGGTAAAAAGGAATTTTTATGAGTTATCTCTATTTAACTATCATTGTATGTGCGATCTGTCTGGAACAGCTTCTGTCCAAAGAATACAACACCAAAACCAAAGCGGTCAACATTCCGCTTTTCACCGCCGTATCGGTTTTCTGTTCGCTGTTGTTTTTTATTGCCAACAGCGGCGGAAAACTCTCGTTCACGGCCGCTCTGATTCCCTATGCGCTCGGCTTTGCCGCGGCGTTCGGCACGGCTTCAGCAACAGCAATTTTCGCCATCAAAACCGGCCCGTTATCGGTAACGGCGCTGCTTAGCTCCTATTCTTTATTGATTCCGACCTTTTACGGCATACTTTTCTTGCACGACCCCGTGCGGCCGACGCTGTTCATCGGACTTGCCGCACTTTTGATCTCGCTGTTTCTCATCAATTTCAAGAAAAACGAAACCCTGCATTTTGAGCCGGTCTGGATCGTATATGTGATTTTAGCGTTTATTTCCAACGGCATGTGTTCGACCATACAAAAAATGCAGCAGATCCGCTTTGACGGCGGATACAAGAACGAATTCATGATTTTGGCGCTTGCCGCGGTGACGGCGGTACTGTGGATCCTCGGTTTGGCAAGGCCGGGAAATAAAGGAGAAATGTTACGCCCTTGTCTGAAATACGGCGTTATCAAAGGCTTTGCCAACGGGTTTATGAATTATTTGGTCATGGTGACCTCGGCGCTTTTGCCGAATTCCGTTTTGTTTCCGAGCATTTCCGCCGGAGGAATTGTACTCACGTTTATTTGCGCACTTGTTTTGTACAAGGAGAAGCTATCTGTCACGCAGTATATCGGTTATGCGCTCGGCACGGCTTCGGTCGTATTACTCAATTTATAAAGCATTGTTACATTGCATAAAAATAAGGGAGTGTTATTATGAAACTTGCTACAACCACCGGCGATTTTGCCCGTTTTACCCCGTCAAACTTTGAGCGCGTCAAGCATCTTTATGACGCCGGATTCCGGTACATTGACCTTAGTCTGTACGATGATCTGGACGAAAGCTCGCCGTTTCTGTCTCCCGATTGGCGTGACTATACGGCGCGTTTAGGCGAATACGCCGCGTCTTTGGGCATGAAATTTGTGCAGGCGCATTCGCCGGGCGGCAATCCGCTTGCGGAAAGCGGCAGGCAGCAATTGTTGGACGCTACGATCCGTTCGGTGGAGGTCTGCGGACTACTAGGCATTCCGAACACGGTCGTACATGCCGGCGTCGCCCCGAAAATCGGGAAAGAGGAATACTACAAGCAGAATCTTGATTTCTATAAACTTTTATATCCGGTCATGGAGAAAACCGGTGTGCGCGTACTGGTCGAAAACAGCACGCACGCCAACATGGGGGATAATTATTATTTCTACACCGGCGCGGACATGCATGAATTTATCGGCTATGCCGGTCATCCGTTATTAGGAGTATGCTGGGACACGGGGCATGCCAACATTGAAGGGAATCAATACAAAGAGATTCTTGCGCTTGGCGATACGTTAAAGGCGGTACACATCAACGACAACCGCGGTGAGTGCGATGAGCACATTATGCCCTATGCCGGGACAGTATCGATGGATGAGATCATGCAGGCGCTTACGGATATCGGCTATGCCGGATATTTTACGTTTGAATGTGACAGCATGCTCCGGCCGGCCAAATACTGGCTTGGCGACCGCAGGCAGATGAAAGATGTGCGGCCGGGCGGCACGGAAAGTTTTGACAACCGGCTTTGCCAGCCGCCGATAGCGCTGGCTGACAAATATGAGGACGCATTATTTCTTTGCGGAAAATACATTTTGGAAAGCTATGGTCTCTATACCGAATAAGGCGGCTTTGCCGCCTGCCTATGCTCACGCGGCAGCGTGAGTAGCCGCCCTGAAAGGGCGGCTGGGGAGCCGTTGTTACTTTTGCGAAAAGTAACCAAAGGGGCACTTGGGGAGGGCTTTTCTTTTCCGGAAAAGCCCGGAAAGAGTGCTTTTCGTTTTGCGAAAAGCATTAGGGACGGTTTTAATGTTACTTTTTCGCTTGTACGAAAAAGTAACCAAAAGAGACGATTTTTACGTTCTCTTTGCTAAAAGAACCAAAAGGATGTTTTTCTGTTACTTTTTGCGGCGTGCAAAAAGTAACCAAAAACACGCCGAGGGCTTCGGCCCTCTGGACTCCGGGGAGCGGTTCAAAATTCCGAGCAGTGAATTACTTACTAAAACGCAAATTTTGTGCCTATCAAGAAATTTCTACGAAAATTTGCAACCTTGTGCCATACAGCTCGGAATATTTTGAACCGGTGCGAAAGGATAACTTTACTGCGCAAGGATTTGTAGGTATTTATAAAAAGGCGAGGTTTGATTTGGGTGGACAACAGGGTATGTGTCTCATGAAATGGGAATGTTTAGTGGGAAGTTGTTTTTTGAGAGAATAGAAAGTTGTTATTTAGGAAAATAGATAGTTTAGGATGAGAATACGAAATCCCAGTTTTTTTGCGCTCGAAAACATTTTGGAAAATCTTAAAGTTTTAAACAGCTTACAACACTTTCGTGAAGCGCCAAAGCATAGTTTTGTATCAAACTTTCTACTCAACCCACGCCATTTTTCCATTCCCACTGCAACAAAGATAACGTGCAATTCCCCTTTTTATCCTCCCACTTGCGGCGTCAAGCCCGCACAGCAACTTCGATTTCTGCAAAAACCCGATTCTGCGTTTGATGAAAATTTGCGGTTCGTACCGGTTCAAAACATAGCCGTGCGTTTTGCGGCACTTATAAATTTTGCAAAAAAACTTAATGCGCTCAACGTTTCAAATTTACCTAAAATCTCGCCGCACGGATTTTGAACCGCTCCCCGGAGTCCAGAGGGTCGCAACCCTCTGGTGTACTTTTGGGTTACTTTTTCGTACAAGCGAAAAAGTAACATTAAAACCGTTCCTTACTTGCTTTTCGTGAAACGAAAAGCGCCTCTTTTCAGGCTTTTCGGGAACCGAAAATCCAACATACATCAGAGGGGAAGTTTTTCCGAAAAAGAAAAACTTCCCCTCTGTGCCCATTTGTTACTTTTCGCAACCAATCATAACCACCGGCTAAGCCGGTGGTTTGCTCAGCCCTATAAGGGCATGATACTGGCAGGGCTAAAAGCCCTCTG
>CAKSOW010000036.1 GCA_934479825.1 uncultured Eubacteriales bacterium | reverse complement strand
AAAGTAACCAAAAACACGCCGAGGGCCTCTGCCCTCTGGACTCCCGGGGTGCGGTTCAAAGCTCTACACAAGCATGCTTTATATAGAAATTGAAGTGGTTCGCGCCTAAAATAGCTTTTATGCTTTGAACCGGTGCGAGACACAAGTTTTACTGCGTAAGGATTTGTAGGTATTTATAAAAAGGCGGAGTTGGATTTGAGTGGACAGTAGGTTAAGTGTTTCATGGAATGGGAGAGTTTGGTGGGAGGTTGTGTTTGAGAGGATAGAAAGTATCTTTGAGAAAAAGAAAAGCTTTGTAAGAGAATAAAAATTCCGTTTTTCTGCACACGAAAATATTTTGGATACATCTCGATTTTCTCACTGGCTCACATCACTTTTAATAATGCCAAGTTCTTTTTATACTCCAAACTTTCCACTCAAACCACAATAATTTCCCATTTTCACCGCAGCAAAGATAACGTGCAGTCTCACTTTTAACAGGTCGCTTGCGGCGGCAAGCCCGCACAACACTTTCGATTGTCCGCAAAACCCGATTCTGCGCTTTATCCGCAGTCACCCTTTCGCACCGGTTCAAAACATGGCCGTGCGTTTTGCGGCACTAACAAACTTTTGCAAAAAATCTTAATGCACTGAACCTTTCAAATTTCACCAATAATACCGCCGCACGGGTTTTGAACCGAGGTCGCAGGGCGGAGCCCCGTCTGCTTTTGGTTACTTTTCGCAGAAGCGAAAAGTAACAGAAAAACCGTCCTTTTAGTTCTTTTTGCTAAAAGCAAAAAGAACGTATATTGTCCCTTAGGGAAATTTTCGGGAAAAATCAAATTTCCCTAAGAGTCTCTTTCCAGGCTTTTCGGGAACCGAAAAGCACTCAACCGGCTTTCCGGAAAAAACAGCAGACGCCCGATGGTGAAACCATCGGGCGCACAAATTTTGATTCTTTCCCGCACACTTTTCTTAAAAAAGTGTGCGCAGTCTATGGGCGCGCAGCCCTTATTTATATAATGGCCCGTAATGCTCGCAGGCTCTGTAATCGGTCGAAGTCGAATCGTCGCCTTTGCCGAATCCGCTCCAAGCGTGCGGCCGGTAGATTTTTTCCTCGCTCACATTGTGTAACGAAACCGGAATGCGTAACATCGAAGCAAGCGTTATCAGATCCGCACCAATGTGCCCGTGAACCGTCACACCGTGGTTGGCGCCCCAGTTTGCCATAACCGAATATACATCCGTAAAGGCGCCTTTTCCGGTCAATACCAGCGCAAACCATGTGGTCGGCCAGGTCGGGTCGGTACGCTTGTCAAGCTTTTCATGCACATCGTCCGGAAGTACGACCGTGTATCCCTCGGCAATTTGCAGTGTAGGACCTACTCCGTCAATCAGATTGACGCGCAACATCGTTACCGGCATTTCGGCAAGCGTCTTGAAGTGGGACGAGAATCCGCCGCCGCGGAAGTATTCGTAGTCGGCGCGGCACCAGTCGGTAGCGGCAAGGCAAGCGGCAATGTCCTTTTCGGTCATGTCGTACCAGACTTTGACTGTGCCGTTGCCGTTTTCATCCTTAGACGCACCGGTGCAGTCCATGGCGGTTGCGCCGGAGTTTATCAAGTGGATGATACCGTTCGCCGCTTTTCCGGAAAGTTCTTTTCCGGTCACACGTTTTACGGCATCAGGCGACCAATAGGTGCGCACGTCATGGAAACAGGGCGCTTTGCCGGTAAGAAGCGACGCAAATAACATGGAAATGCCGTTTAACGTGTCGTTTTCAGTTGCAAAGGGGAAAGGCGGCTTTTTGCCGTTCCAGTCGAAACTGGAAGCAAGCAGGGATTCGGTAAAATCACCGTTGGGCAGCCAGTCCGTCCACATTCTCTGACCTTGGAAACCGCCCACAGCGGCATTTCTGCCAAGAGATTCTTCATGCCAGCCCATTTCGGAAAGCTTGGGATTTCCATGGAGAATGTCCTCAATGATCAGCGTAAACTTCGTAATGAATTCCCAATCCTTGTCGGGAGAAATGACTTTTGATTTCTTGATGATGTCCGGGAAATTCTTTCCGGCGTTCTTGTCAAAGCCCTCATGGCAGTTGGCTTTTATCCAGGCAAGCGCCTTTTCGTATTCGTCCTTGTCGTAGATTTCAAGCTTGATACGGCGCAAAACCTCAGTCAAATCCACCCATTCGGCGCGCAGTCCCAGGTATTTTTGCATAAACGCCGCGTCGCAGAACGAACCGGCAATTCCCATGGCAACGCCGCCGATATTGACATAAGCCTTGTTCTTCATCTGCCCGACGGCAAGAGACGCACGGGCAAAACGTAAAATTTTTTCGGCAACGTCCTCCGGAATGGCTGTATCGCTTGCATCTTTCACATCATGCCCGTAGATCGAGAAAGCCGGAAGTCCGCGCTGGGCGTGTGCCGCCATGACGGCTGCCAAATACACCGCACCCGGTCGCTCGGTTCCGTTAAAGCCCCATACAGCCTTGATTGTCTGGGGATCAAGATCCATGGTTTCACTGCCGTAGCACCAACAGGGTGTGACCGAAAGCGTTGCAACGACGTTTTCGTTCGCAAACTGCTCCGCTACCTTTGCCGCCTCCGCACCGCCGCCGATGGTGGTACAGCCGATAACGCATTTGGCTGGCGTCCCGTCCGCATAGCGCAGATGAGAGGAGATTAACTCTGCCGCCGCATGCGCCATGTTCATGGTCTGATTTTCAAGACTTTCGCGCACGCCGCCCCAACGTCCGTCGATGACGGGCCGTATGCCGATTTTCGGATAATTGCTCATGAAAAAACGCACCTCTTTCAAAAATATTATTTTCCTATTAAAATAGATTTAATTTACCGCTTATAGTTTATCATAAGCAGAAAGAAAAGAAAATGCATTTTTTCGTTTGAAATATGTGTTTTCTCGTTTTTTGCCTTATTGTTTGAAAGATCAGACCGCGCGAAACGTGTTCTGCTTTTTTTGCAAATGCCGCCAATTGGCAAAACCGTATAAATCATTGAGGAAAAATGCGGCAAAACAGACAACGACCGAAATGTAGGAGCGGTTCTCAAACGATGCCAACGTCCATAAAACGATGAGAACAATATCGTTTGCCGCATAGGCGAGCGCATAGTACGGACTTCTCTTGTAGGTCAGATAGACCGCAAGAAAACTGGTCGTGACCGAAATCGTGCTGGGCGCAAGATTGGCCGTGCCCAGAGCTTTCAGAATAAAATAAAAGATTCCGGTGACGGCGGCAGTAAGGAGAATCATCGGTAAAATGTCTTTTTTCGTAAGCCGGACGATTTCAACCTCTGCACGATCTCCCTCAAACGGATGTTTCAGCCAGGTAATCAAGGCAAGAAGCGCCATGGGCGCGGTCATGCAAAGATAGGTCAACATCTCACCGTAATAGGCAAACGAAAAGGATATGATCCCGTAAAATATGCTGAACAGGATGGTTAAAAGCTGTCCTATCGGGTTTCCCTTGGCAATCAAGATGAGCGACGATACGCCGATGAGCGACGCAATAAGCGTCAGAATGTCGTCTGCTTGAAAAAGGAAAAACGAAATGAGGATCATGCTGACCGATAAAAGCCACAGAAGGCATTCAGTGAGGGAAAAATAGAATTTTTTTGCGGAATTTGCCATGCTTTTTACTCCTTTGCGCCCCGGAAATCAAAAAAAGCATCCGTGTACACATCTTCTAAGACCTAACGATGTGCCGCGAATGCTTTGCATTTCCTACCCGGTGGCAGTATATTTATTCTATGGCGGTATTATAGCACAGAAAACGGAAAATGTCAAGAAAAAATATTAAATCCTTGTTTTAATCTTGAAAAGTGACATTGTTTGTGTTATAATAACAATATCTATGACCGACCGCCTTATAAAAGACGGTCTTGAAAAGAAAGGTATGAATAATATGAAAGCAAGACTTCCGAAAGGTATGGGCGGCGGCCCGCAGAACATGCAGGCCATGATCCGTCAGGCACAGAAAATGCAGGAGGATATGGAAAAACTGCAAGCCGAACTGGATGCCAAAGAGCACGAAGTGTCGGCCGGCGGCGGAGCTGTTAAGGTGAAAATCCGCGGTAACCGCGAAATTGTCGCTCTCGAACTGTCGGAGGATGTTGTAGACCCGGAGGATATCGAAACCTTGCAGGATCTGATCATTGCCGCTGTCAACGAAGCCGTCAAGACCGTGGACAAGCTCAACTCCGAAGAAATGAACAAAGTGACCGCAGGCCTTAATGTGCCCGGACTGATGTAAAGATGAAAGTTGAACTTCTTGAATACACGCCTAACCCCGAACGGGTAATTGCGGCGGCTGCTAAGCTTTGCTATTCGGCTGTGGGAGTAGACGATATCATGCAGAAAATGACTCCCGAAAAGACCGAAAGCTTTATTGAAATGCTCATGACCATGGGACACGAAAGTCCGGTCGAACATGTGTCGTTTACGTTTGCCATCGAGGGCGTTTCACGCTCGCTCCTTGCCCAGATAACAAGACACCGTATTGCGTCTTTCAGCGTTCAGAGCCAGCGGTATGTGGCAAAGGACGCGTTTGAGTACATCATCCCTCCGGCTATCGAACGCATTCCCGAAGCAAAGAAACTTTTTGTCGAAGCGATGGAAAACGACCGTGAAACCTATAAAAAGTTAGGGAAGATCCTTGCCGCGTCCCGTGAAAAAGAACTGATTGACGCCGGAAAGACTTCGGAGGACGCTCATAAGGCGGCTAAGAAATTAGCCAATGAGGACGCCCGGTATGTGCTTTCCAATGCCTGCGATACCAAAATCGTTATGACCATGAATGTGCGCTCGCTCTATAACTTTTTCGCGCTCCGGTGCTGCGAACGCGCCCAATGGGAAATCCGCGCATTGGCCACCGAAATGTTAAAACTTGTCAAGGGCGTGTCTCCGGTGCTGTTTAAGAATGCAGGACCTGCCTGCGTGAGAGGAAAATGCTCCGAGGGCGGCATGAGCTGCGGAAAGGCGGCTCAGATAAGAGAAAAATTCTCCAATCTTTAAGCCGGAAGAAGAGGGAAGATTATGCATATAAAGGACAAGATCCTGCTTGACCGAAACGGATTGGAGCAGTATGGCCCGATTACGATCGTCGCTTTCGGCGACAGCGTGACGCACGGCGCCCTGTGCGGTGAGATCAATTACGAAACGGTGTATTGGAATCTTTTGCGAAAAAAGATTCTTGATGTGCGCAATTATGTGCCGGTCAATGTCATAAACGCCGGAATCGGCGGTATTACGGCTTCCGGTTCGGTCGGACGAATAGAAAGCCAAGTGCTTACGCACCGGCCTGACCTTATCATCGTTTGTTTCGGCTTAAACGACGTGAACGAGCCGTTAGAGCGCTATCTCAGCGCCTTGCGGACGATCTTTGAAAAGTGCCGGGCGAGCGGCGCCGATGTTATCTTTATGACACCGAATATGCTTAATACGTATGTTGCGGATGATACAGAGCCGGAACACCTTTCCTATGCGGCCGTTACGGCAAAATACCAGACAGAGGGCAGAATGGATCAGTATATGGAATCCGCTGTCCGTTTGGCAGAAGAAATGGGAGTTGCGGTCTGCGACTGCTATGCCAAGTGGAAAAAACTTGCCGAAACGGAAGATACGACCAAACTTCTCATCAACCGTATCAATCACCCGACGCCGAAAATGCATGAGCTGTTTGCCGAAAGCTTGTTTCAGATGATCTTTTCGGAAAGACCGCAGGTCGTTCCGGAAAACGCAAGTGCCATGCATGAAGCACCCGATGCACAACAACACAAATAACTGAAAGAGAGAAATCCTTTTATGGGATATCTGCTTACCTTGGAAGCGCCGGACGCGTCCGGCAAATCCACGCAAAGCGACCTGCTTTGCGCCAAATTGAAAGCCGCCGGTTTTGAGGTGCGTGAAAAACGCTTTCCCAATTACGGCAGTGATGCCTGTAAACCGGCAGAATTATATCTTTCCGGCGCACTCGGAGATAACCCTGCCGATACGAATGCATACGCGGCGTCCGTGTTTTTTGCCGTAGACCGGTATTTTTCCTATCGCACGGATTGGAAAAAAGACCTTGACAAAAAGGACGGCGTCGTGCTTCTTGACCGCTATACCACCTCAAACGCCATTCATCAGTTAGCAAAAATTTCCGATCAAGCGGAAAAAAGAGCGTTTCTTGATTGGCTGTATGATTTTGAGTTTGGAAAACTTGCTTTGCCGCTTCCCGACGATACGATCTTTTTGGATGTGCCGCCGGAGGTTTCGTTCCGGCTCATGAAAAAACGCGCAGAGGCCGACAAAAAGCATTTTACGGATATTCATGAAGCCAATAAAGAATATCTTGTCCAATGCTATGAGGCGGCGTGCTTTGCCGCAAGCGTCAAGAAATGGCACACCGTTACCTGCACCAAAAACGGTGAGATGCGGGCGATTGACGACATCGGCGACGAAATATTTGCCTATGTTTCGGAAAGAATAAAAGAAAAACGAAAGGAATCCGAATAAACCATGCTGTCTTTTTCCCCGGTTGAAACGCTTGACCGGTCACTGTACCGCGCTCACGTCAAAGAGAGCCGCTTTTTTACCAAAAGCTGTGAATACGCCTATGCGAATATTTTTGCGTGGACGGCAATGTATCAGACAAAATGGTCGGGCGGCGCAGACAGTATCTTCTTTCGGATGCGCCATGAGGACGACGATTATTTTCTTTGCCCCGTTACAGGTCTTTCCAACTTTGAAAACGCTCTTTCCGTTTTGACTGAATATGAAAAAAAGCGCGGCAGAGAGAGCCTTAACTTTGTCTGCCTGCCCAAAGACTTTGCCGATGTACTTGCTAAGCTTCGGCCCGACGCGGCTCTTTCCGCAAGCCGCGGAAGTGCGGATTACCTGTATGAGAGGGAAAAGCTTGCAACGTTTTCCGGCAAAGCGCTCCATGCAAAAAAAAATCATAAAAACCGGTTTATGGCCCTGTATGGAGATTCCTTTGAATACCGTGCCATGACGCCGGACGACGTTCCGCTCTGCAAGGCGTTCAACGAAAAATGGTATGCCGTCAACAGCGCTTATTCCGATTTTGAATTTTCCAATGAGCATATTGCCACCACAAAAATGCTTGATCATTTTGAGCTTTTGAAGCTGACGGGCGGTCTGATTTTTGTGGGCGGCGAGCTTTGCGCATACACGCTTGCGTCGGATAACTATGACGGCGCGGACACGCTCGACGTTCATGCGGAAAAGGGAAATTACGATATCACCGGCGTGTATCCGGCAATCTGCTCGGAGTTTTTACTGCATGAAGGAGCAGATTACGCCTTTGTCAACCGGGAGGACGATGTGGACGACGAGGGCTTGCGGCAGTCGAAACTTTCCTATAAACCGATTGCCTTAGAAGAAAAATATAATGCTTCGTTTGCGATTTGATACGTTTCGGAGCTTTTTAACCTTTTATTAGGAGGATTGTTATGGTATATGTATTTCTTGCTGACGGCTTTGAAGAAATCGAGGCTCTGACACAGGTTGATTACCTGCGCCGCGCCGGAATCGAAGTTTCCACCTGCGGCATCGGCTCTATGCTTATCACCGGTTCCAAAGGAATTCAAGTTGTGCCGGATATGCCGATTGAGGAGGCCTCGACGGAGAATGCCGATATGCTGATTCTTCCCGGAGGACTTGGCGGCGTAAAGGGAATTACCGAGAGCACGTGCGCCATGAACCTGATCCGGGACGCGTATGCGAAAGGCATCCGCATTTCCGCTATCTGTGCCGCGCCGACCATTCTTGCCTCTCTCGGTCTTTTAAAAGGCAAAAAATGCGTGTGCTATCCGTCGATGTTGGACGAACTTGAAAACGCAGGCGGTATTGTGTGCGCTGACAGCGCGGTGGTCTGCGACGGCCTGTTTATCACTGCCAAAGCCGCAGGCGCTTCGGAGGAGTTTTCGTTTGCCATCATTGAAGCTTTGAAAAGCAAAGCCGCCGCTCTCGGCGTAAAGGAATCCATCTGTGCGCGATAATAAGGAAAGCGTCGAAGCGCGCCGCGAAGAAAAAAGAGCCGCAAGGCGCACCTATAAAACTATCCGGAATGCCATTTTGCCGAAGGATAAGACCGGGTTTGACGGGTTTATTTTGCGACAGTTGCTTGATTCCGTAAGCTACCGCTATTCCGGAAAGATCCTTGCCTATGCGTCGATCGGCAGTGAGGTGGATACGGTGCAGTTCTGTAAAAAAGCGCTGGCTGACGGAAGAGAGCTGTACCTGCCCAAAAGCTATCCGGGCGGTGTTATGCGTTTTTTTGCCGTAAACAGCATGGAAGAATTGCATGAGGGCGCTTTCGGCGTTGCCGAACCGGAGGAAAGGGATGAATATGCCCCAAGTGCCGGAAAGGCAGATCTCTGCATCGTGCCCGGCGTCTGTTTTGACGTGTATGGCTACCGCGTCGGCTACGGCAAAGGCTATTACGACCGTTTTTTGGCAAAGTTTACGGGTGTTTCCGTGGGACTTGCTTACGAAGATTGCTTTTGCCGTGAAAAACTTCCATATGAAAAACGTTACGATAAGCCGGTGGATTTTGTCGTGACCGAAAAGGGGATGTACAGCCGTGTTTGCCCGTAAAAAACGAAATAAATTTGAGGAATTGGACGTCAATCCCAACTATGCCGGTGAAAGCGAAACCGAAGAAACAGACGAAAAGATGCCCGAGCCGAAAAAACACCGTGTTTATGCCTTCCGGCCGGCTAAACGGAGTGCTCCCGAAGAAAATAAGGTATATGCGGTCGGATTTCTTTCCGTGTATGTGCTGTTTGCCGTCAGCTTTGCTCTTGCGGCGCTCCTGTTCATTTTACAGCGCCAAGGACTTTTTGCGTCGCTTTCCGACCGTCAGAATGCCTTTATCTATGCGGCAAGCGAGTGCGCCGTGTTTCTTGTTCCGGCGCTTTTATATGTTTTTGCTGTGCGCAAAGAGGGACTTTCCGGGCTTTCGATACACCGTTTTTCGCCGGTCTATACGACCTTTTTGTTTTTGAGTCTGTTTTTGATGATTGCCGCGTCCGCGGCGGAAAAATTTTCGCTTGCCTGCTTTTTTTCAGGGCTTTCCATGCGTGAACCGGTGCGGCTGTCTTTTCAGAACGACTTTGTTTTAAATTTTGTCTTATATGTAGTCGTGCCTGTTATCTGCGAAGAAATCTTCTTCCGAAGCGTCTTGCAGAATGCTCTGTCCCGCGCGGCCGGCGGTTTTGCCGGAATTTTTGTTTCTTCGCTTGCCTATTCGCTTATTCATCTGGATTTAGCCGGTTTCCCGGTCTATTTTACAACCGGAATCTTGCTTGGCATTATCTTTCATGTCTGCGGCTCGGTTCTTCCGGGCATCTTGGTACATACGGTTCTGCGGTTTGTCTCGCTCTCGTTTTCGGCACAGCTTTCGTTTATTGCCTCGGAGCGTGCAGGCGGACTGTTTGTGTTGGTGATTTTGGTTTTAGCCGTTTTTCTGTTCTTGCTCTTTTATTTGAAGAGTCTCGAAGTGGTGTGCTCTAAAAAGGCAGTTTCCGTCTATATGCAGAATACCCTGGATCCGGCACAGAGCACGCAGACAAAACCGGAATCCGAACTGCCGGAAAGCGAAAACATTGTCCGGTTTCGTTCAGAGCCGTTTCGTATGGCGGCCGATACCGGCTATACGCTGCATAAATTTCTTCGCGTGCTGTTCTCACCGGCTATGGTTCTTGCGGTGGCGGCATACTTTTTGATTTTGTTTTTATAAACAGCGTTTGATTTTTAAAATATCGTAATTTGTGGGGAATTATGGAGATCATTCAGAACGGCGAAAGCCTTTCTTGCAAAAATGTCCTGGCGCTCGGCGATTTTGACGGCGTGCATCTGGGACACAGAAAACTTTTGGAAACGACGGTGCAGATTGCCGGGCATTCCGGCGCCCGTTCCGGCGTCTATACCTTCCGCGTCAATACCAAAAAATTGTTGGGCACGGAAAACTTTTCGCTTTTAACGACAGAAACGGAAAAAAACGAAATTCTTGCGTCATTCGGGTTCGATTTTGTCTGCGCAGACGATTTTAATGCCGTCAAGGATTTTTCACCGGAACAGTTTGCAAGCTATCTTGCCGGGCGCTTTTCGCCGACCGATGTCGTCTGCGGTGAAAATTTTACGTTCGGTAAAAATGCTTCAGCAGGAAGTGAGACTCTGGCGCGGCTTCTTGCCGCATACGGCTGTAAGACCCATATTGTGACGAGCGTTGAAATAGGGGGCGTTTGCGTTTCGTCCACAAGAGTGCGAAACCTGATCGCAGCAGGAGATATGCCCATGGCGCGACGCTTGCTCGGATATCCGTATTTTATCCGTACCAAAGTTGTGCATGGCGCAAGATTAGGCCGAAAACTCGGTTTTCCGACCATCAATCAGTTGGAATACAGCGGCAAAGCTATTCCGAAATTCGGCGTGTATGCCTGCGTCTGCAAAATCGGCGATAAGGTTTGCCGGGGCGTTGTCAATGTCGGCGTGCGTCCAACGGTATCTGAAAAAGAAAAAGATCCGCCAGTCGTGTTTGAAACGCATATTCTTGATTTTAACGAGGATCTGTACGGTAAAGATATCACGGTCGAATTCTATAAAATGTTAAGACCCGAAAAAAAGTTCGGGTCTTTGGAGGAACTGCGCGAAAACGTCTTGAAGAATATCGAAGAAACAAGAGTGTATTTTTCGCAAATGCCGGAAACAGGGGAGGGAGCATGCTGTTGAAAAAAGTGAAAGGTTCTTTCGCATTCTTGGCAGCCATTTGCCTTTGTATGTTTTTAGGCGCGCCTGCTTTGGCGGACGACCTGTTTCCCGAACGCCTGTATGAAGGAAAGCCGTTTGCCGAATATGCGGAAATTGCCGATATTCCGGAGGTGGACGGGTACAGCGCTTATGTGTACAATGTCGAAACCGGCAGTGTCATGTACCAGAAAAAACAGTCCGATATCGTCTACCCGGCCTCAACCGTCAAGCTCATGACCGCAATTGTTGCCTATGAGAATATCGCCGAGCTCTCCACTCCGATAACCGCTTCTCAAACGGCTGTGCGCGCCGCGCGCGGAACGAACATGGCTATCAAAGAGGGCGAGACTTTTACCGCTGAACAGCTGTTATACGGCCTGCTTGTTACGGGGGCGAACGACGCGGCAAACGTCCTTGCGGAATATGTCGGCGGCAGTATCGAAAACTTCTGCCAGATGATGAACGACAAAGCCGCTTCCATCGGCGCGTCTTCCACCACTTATGTAAATCCTACCGGTATCCATGCCGATTCCATGAAAACCACGGCACGGGATACGGCTGTCATTGCACGGTATTTCTACTACATCAATCCGCTATATGAAATGTCCTGCACCACGCGGTATATCATTCCGGAAACACCGCAGACAAAACGTCAGCGTGTGCTGTTGAACCGGAATTTGCTGATTTCGCGCGTTCGTTCGGATAAGTATTATTATTCCGCCGCCAAGGGGATGTCGCTCGGCAACACACCGGAAGCTGGCGAATGTATCGTGACAAGCGCCGTCGATGAATCCGGACTTACTTATATCTGCGTTATCATGAACGCACACGCGGATGACGAGACCAACCGTGCCTGTACAGACGCCGCCGCGCTTCTCTCTATGTGCTTGAATAACTTTTCTTACACGACCGTTTTGTCCCCAAAAACGCTGATTTCGGAACTCCCGGTTCATTTGGCAGTCGATACGGATTATGTGACGCTGTTGCCGGGTGCGGAGTTAAAAGCTTTGCTGCCGAAAGAGCTGGATTTTGCGGCCGATATCACGACCGAACCGCGCGTAAGCGAAGATTTTGCCATTGCGCCTGTCAAGGAAGGGCAGATATTTGGCGAAGTCGTCGTGAAATATAAAGGTGAAACGGTGCTTGGCGCAGTGGAGCTTGTGGCAAGTCAAAGCATTGATAAAAGCAATGTGCTGTATTTTCTGGACAGAGCCAAACGCTTGGTGCTTGGCGAATGGTTTCGCGTGTTTGCCGTGACGGCACTTGTCTTGTTTGGCATTTATTTCTTGCTGTCCATATTGGTCACACGCCGGAAAAGGCGGCGCGGCAGGCGGTGAACCGGAGTGAACCGTAAATTTTCGTTAAAATGAAAAAAACGGAAAAATAGCGGTTGACAAACAAGGCACTTTGTGATATAATTATTCTGTTAGGCGATAACTGACAGAATACGCACCTTTAGCTCAGTTGGTCAGAGCTACCGGCTCATAACCGGTTGGTCCGGGGTTCGAGTCCCTGAAGGTGCACCAAGAAAAGGCATGTACGAAAAGTACATGCCTTTTTGCTTTTATCTGTTTTTTCCCAATGTTGACAAATATCGGAAAATATGATACGATTATTATAAGAATACAGATGAGAATACACGGAGATAATCCAAACAGAGGCATTGCGGAAGGGGAAGAAGATATGGATTCTATGTTAAGAGCGTTAAATCAGTATCCCAACGGAACAAATATTATTGTAGAAACTCTGACCGGTGATAAAATAGTCGGGCATATTGATACAATATATGAAACGGATAACGAACTGCCGGAGGAAGATCCCGGATATGAAGAATACTACTCTTGCGTTATTCAGGTATCTGCAGCGTGTAAAACCATACATGGAAAAAAACTTATGCCCGGAGAGTTGACCGAGATATGTAAAAATGACCCCATTTTGCGGATTACCTTGGAAAACGGAACGACGATCTGGCAGAGATCTGTTTGAAAGCCGAGATTATAAATGAATACAAATATAACCAATACATATACGCTCCATTCCGCCTTTCCTCAATGGGCCGCGTTATTCCGGACACAGCCCTTGGAACGGATTTTGGTGGATCATCCTTTCTTTTCGCCGGACAAACCGGATTTTGCCTTTGTTACTCATGTCCTGTTTGACTTTGGAACGGAGAATTTATTGTTGCTTCAAAATCAGATTCAGGATGATCCGCTGGATAACGATGAGTACCCAAGCTTATGCTTTTCCGTTACAAACCAGGAGATTTTGCAAAGAAAACATTCCATCATGAAAAAAGTTGACAATTGTTTTGCATTGGATCATTACGAAGACAGCAAATGGCATATTTTTTCCGTAAAAGAACACATGGAAAGTGTGGCATTGTACAGAGATCATGCTATTTGGGAATATAACGGAAGAAAATGGGATTCTACAATCGATACGGCTTTTATGGCGACAGGGAAAGCCTTTCAGTTTCTTTGTGTTCTCCAAGATGATATTTCGGGTGCAATGGCTGTTAATTTTGACGTGTTGCTGTTGCAAGATCCATCCGCTTTCATTGACCGGTATTGGTCAAAAGAAAAATGGGGGATGAAAAGTGAAACTGTTCACTCATTACAGCGCGAAAAAATTGCAATAACATAATACGGCGTTGCCGCAAGACAGAGTTTTTCGTCTTTTATCCGGATGATATTCTATCCGTTACATTTAATAAGGAAACACATCTGCAATTGCATCATCGCAGAAGATATGGCAGGCTATTTGCGGCGCTTATACTGCAAACGGCTTGGAAGAATTATTGCCGGACTTAAAAAATTCTGCTTGAAAATGCAGAAAACACAGAAAAATACAAAAGACATAACAGATGAGTTGGGAGTTTAGTATGAAATAAGTCGCTATAGTAAGCAGTGCTCATAAAAGAGTAGTCGATCCGTTTATTCAGGAAACTTACGAGAAATTTAAGCAGTTTATTCCGAAAGGATTTGAACAGCTCGCTAAATATGACTATTGTTTAGAGATTCCTCTATACTATGAGTCTCCTGAGTATTATGAATTAATTGATTATCTTAATCAGCATAATGAAAAACCACAAGTCCCTATGTTGTACACCTCTTATACTAAAAGCGAATTGAATAAAGCTGAATTTTTTCGGTTAGCTCCATCTTATCCGCTTGAATTAGAGGGAAAAAGCTCCCGTGATTATGGCACAAAACATCGCGATCAATGTAAAGATTATTTTTGCCTAATGTGCGGAGAATTGATTGGTGATGTGTTTGTGGATCGGAAGTTTATGAAAAAGAAAAAGTTTGGCTGCTTGGAGCCGGATCTGTTTGTGTCGGAGGAGCTGAAAGAGGCGATTGAAGAGGCGGGACTTACCGGAATTGAATTTGGCGGTTTAGTCAAGGATTACAAAGGCCGTGAAATGAAAGAGAAATATTACGTAGTTAATATTACAAGTATCTTGCCGCCGTTAAGTGATAAAGCCTGGATTGAAAGTGTTCCAGACAGTAAATGTGAACATGTTTGTCGCTATCTTTGGTCCGATTTAATGTATGAAAGAGAAAAACTCGCACAAGCAAAAGATTTCAATCTGACTTGTGAGCATCTTAACAACTGGTTTACCCAAGAAGTTGTTGCAAGTGCAAGAGCTAAAAAAGTTCTTTCGCAATTCAGACTCATGTTCAGAGAACCGGTGATTCTTTTTTGATAGCCGAAGAATCGGGAGTTAGGGAAGAGATAGCATAACGCCATATCAACGCCTCAGAAAAACGTTAAAAGCAAGAGATTCTGAGAGTTACAAGAGTATTGCTTTCCGACATGAAACGCGAGTGCATGAATCTGTGAACCACTCTGTGAACAACTTGCCAAACACCGTTTTGCATATACAAAACCACCCGGAGTAAAACTGCATTTACTCCGGGTGGTTCGTTTTGTCAACCTAAATTTGTTTTGTCAACCTAAAATGGTAAGCGGAATCAAAGCCACATCCGCATGTCCGTCACAGCTGATCTCGATAATGACACGGTTCTTCGCGTCAACCGTTTCGCCAGCCTTTAAGGTGTATTCACCGACGGTAGCGGGGGCGCCGGTCTGCTTCACCTGCAAATCGCGTTTTCCGTTAACCGTCCAGCCGTCCGGCAGTATGAACCGAACCGCAAAATGTTTTTGCGAACGGAATTTGTTGGAGATCGAAAGTTTGATACCTAAACTTTCTTCCGGCGCTAAGGCCGGTTCACGCTCTAAATCCACCCAGATTCCGGCAAGTACCGAATCCATATGGAACGAATAATTGGTATGCGCGGCCAACATGTCGGAAAAGGCGGTGCCTTTGTATTTTTCGATATCGTCTTGATCGGCTTCGGTCGGTTCATCGGTCAGAACAACCGGTTTTCCGATGAGCATGGCATTATGTAGTTCCATAATTTTATCGGTCAGCGCCGTGCAGGAGAGCGGAACGCCATAAGCCGCGCCGAGGTTAATGGAGATCGTCACGATTTTGTCGCCGATGTAGGCTTTCCAATCCTCCGGAATGGCCTTTGTGCCGCCGATAATGCCGAGCAGTGAACCCAGCGTTGCACCGGTGCAGTCGGTGTCGTCGCCGCAGTTGATGGCTGTGAGAAGTGTCTTTTTGAAGTCGCCTTCGCCGTATAATAAACCGATAACGGCATAAGCAACATTGGTCGGCGCCTGGAACCAGCCGAGATCCTTAAAGCTTAACGCCATATCCGTGACCAGATCACGCGCTTCCAACCATGTCTTGCCGTTGTCGTGCGCCTCAATGACCGTGCGGATGAATTTGGCAAAGCGGCAGTCTGCCGGTATTTTGGAAAGACCGATTTCGATCAGCTCCCGGATATCGGAAATGACAAAGGCCGCGCTTTCCATGGCTGCTACGAAAATCGTCGCATACGTTCCGTCGCCTTTGCCATGATCCACGCATGCGTCCATGTAGCCGTAGCGAATGGCTTCTTCCACAAGTCCCGGATTTAAGCAAGCCCATACTTCCGTGCGGATCCAGGCGCCGTTGGAATGTTTCCATTCGTTCTCATATTCACCCGAAAAAGGAGGAATCAGACCGCGTGCCATATTGCCTTTGCAGATGCCGTATTCGTTCCAGAACGGGGTGATATAGTCAAGCCAGTATTCCCCTAAAACGCGTTCATTGATATCTCTGCCGCGCTGCATGACAGCCAATAACCAAATTAGCTGTAAATCGAGGTCATCGTTGGGCAGGGGATTGCCCGGTTCGGAATTGAAGCCTTTGACATCCAAAACGCTCCGTTTGCCCTCAAAGGGCGCACCGAGCGTGCCTCCGATGTTTTTACCGAGCCAGCATGCATAGATCTTGTCGCGTAATTCCGCTTTGTTAAGCTTTATCATGGTATCACTCTCCGAAGTTAAAATGAAATTTTCAAGAAAAAATTCTTTTCAAAAAATGATAGCATATTTTAAAAGAGTTGTCAAGCAACTTGACAAAATATGATGAGAAAGGCAAGAATCGATTGGGTAAAATTGCTTGCGGCGTCAGTTTTTTCAATGTGTTTTTTGCGTGATAAGGCAGATACTATCGACGTAAGCAAAAAACGTTTTTGCCGCGTGAAAGCCACCGACAAAAATGTTTGTCGGGAACAGGCGCTTTTTTCGACGGCTTACAAAACGCACACGATTTTGGCGTCGGAAGTCCGACGCGGAAAGCACGGTTATAAACCGCTATGCGACAAGAAAAGTTTTCCAATCAACCGAATCGGAATTATGCAGATCATTCCGATAGAGTGCCGGATCTTACGGATGATATTCACCGTGAATTTCAAGAGGGATACCGCAATGAAGTTTTAAGTGAAATTCCCGAAAGACCGCATGAAGATCCAAAAACCTATTCTTATAAGACGAAAACCAGACGGGTCCGCCTCAAAATTATCGACGGAATGGATAGTATTTGCGCACATAAAGGTTCCGAAGCGCAGAACCGAGCCAAATATTACGACTCCTTTGATTTGAAAAAGACCGATCCGGACGGAAGTTATACAGGTGTTCCGACCGAACCGTTCGGAAGCGAACCGGTACAGGATGCCGATGACTTGTAACAGTCTGTAAGAAAGTGTTGGACAGCCGGCAGAAATATTTTCTGTCGGCTGAGCGTGTCGCGAAACTGCGTTTTACGACACGGAAACAGATTCGTACGCTCGCGCCTCATGCCAAAAAGCTCCGCTTTTCGACACGCGCGAATCTATCGGTGAAAAATCCGTGTCACATGTCCCCGGATTTTTCGTATTTTATAAAAATCGCGCTTCGCCCGAAAAGCCTTATAGACTTTTGCAACAATCTGAGCCGACAGAAATATTTTCTGCCGGTTGTTGTTTGGTAAAAAAAGCTTTGCGGCGCGGTATGTAAAAATCTTCCGGCTTTTTTTGTTAAAATGGTTGCATTTTATTCCACTACGCGTTATAATAAACCCATAACAAAAAAGGAGTTTTGCTGTTTTATGGAAGAAAAAATCTACCGTCATCCGTATTTCGGAGAAATGTACTATTTGATCGATGTACCGGAAGAGTTCAAGAACACGTCTGGTGCGCCTCTTGTTATCTTTCTGCACGGCGCAGGGGAGCGCGGAAAAGACCATGAACTCATTTACCGGCAAGGCGTGCCGCGCTATCTTCGCGAGGAAAGCAAAAAAGTGGCAGCTATCACCATTTGCCCTCAGTGCCCACCCGAATACATATGGAACGACATCGTGATCTTTCTCAAAGATTTTATTGATTCGATCATTGATGCGTATAAGATCGACCGTTCGCGCGTATCGCTGACCGGTATCAGCATGGGCGGTTACGGCACATGGGAAATGGCTATGTGCTATCCGGAAATGTTCCGTAAAATTGCACCTGTCTGCGGCGGCGGAATGCCGTGGCGCGCGAATCGGATTCAGGCAAAAATCCGTGCTTTTCACGGGGATAAGGACGACTGTGTTCCTCCGGAAAGCTCGTATCAGATGGTTGACGCAGCCAAGTCTGCCGGAAAAGACGCGCTTCTTACGGTTTTCCACGATGTGGATCATTGCAGTTGGGACCTGGCGTATCTGACAACAAACGTCCTTGAATGGCTGACGGAGGATTAAAACCAAAAAACAGCGGCTTTCTTGAAAAGAAAGCCGCTGTTTTTTTCTGATATAAAGTGTGTGCTATTGTGCCGTTACCGTTTCGGTCTGTGCGGCATCCGCATATTGCGCCTCATTCATGGCAAAATGCTTCTTCTTGGTGGTCTGGTAGATGATAGTCGAAAGAACGACCGAAACAATCCAGGTAAGCGGCCACGAAATAAACAGTGCCGGAAGTGTGTGGAACGCTTTGAACACCGTGAAAATCCACACAATGCGCACAAACCCGACCGAAATGACCGTGATAAGGGTGGGCGGCCAGGATGACCCGATACCGCGCAGGACGGATATGAGTGTATCGTGCAGGCCGCAGATGAAATAGGTGCTTGCAATTAACTGCAAGCGGATCCAACCGTAAGCAACTGCCTGCATGTCGTGCGGTTCGTAAATGCGAAGTAAGGGCTCATGGAAGATCAGCACGACCGCACCCATGCTGACACCGATAACAGTTGACATAATGCAGGAATTGATAAGAACTTTGTCCACACGCTTGTATTGTCTTGCGCCGTAATTCTGACCGGAAAAGTTGAGAGCTGTTTGGGCTACCGCGTTCATGGCTGTGTACATGAAGCCCTCAATGCTGGAGGCGGCAGAACTTCCGCCGACGACGGCAACGAGTTTAAAGGAGTTGACCGCCGACTGGATAATGACATTGGAAACCGAAAACAACAGTCCTTGGATCCCGGACGGAATGCCGTAATTCAAGACTTTTGCAAGCTTGTCGCCGTGAATTTTGAGTTCTTTTACCGTAAGGCGAATGCAATCGCCGGAGTTAGCAAGAAGGTAAAAACTGATAGCCGCGTTGATGAAAGAACCGATCGAGGTGGCAAGCGCAACGCCGGCTACTGACATATGAAATCCGGCGACAAAGACAATGTTTAAAATAACGTTTACCGCACCGCTCACAACAAGAATGTAGAATGGGCGCTTGGTATCGCCGGTTGCGCGTAAAATGCCGGCGGCAAAGTTATAGAACAGCATGAACGGCGTACCGGCAAAGACAATTTGCAGATACAGAGTGGATTTGTCGATGATGTCCTCATGCGTACCCATGAGCCATAGCGCATCTTCGACAAAAAAGATGCCGATCAGTCCCACGATAACGCCTGCAACTAATGAAAACAATACGCAGGTATGTACCGTTTCGGAAACGTTTTTGCCGTCGCGCGCGCCATAGTATTGGGCGACACAGATACAGCCGCCGCCGGCAATGGAAACAAACAGCGTGACAAACAGGTTGTACAGCGAACCTGTCGCACCGACCGCGGCAAAAGCGTCATGACCGTCAAACTGGCCGATGACCACAAGGTCGGCCGCGTTATATAAAAGCTGCAAAAAGTTTGTTAAAATGATCGGAATGGTATACCGGATCATATTTTTCATCAAAGGACCGGAACACATGTCTATGTTCTGCGTTTTGGCCATTTTAACACCTCAAAGCGAAAAAATTGTCCGTGAAAAAAGTTTACCGGACGAATCCAGACATTGAGATTATACACCTTTACACAGAAAAGTCAAGCGAATTTCAGCCATTTTGAAAACTTTTCCGATTATTCATAAACCTTTATTCCTTTCGGCCTTTTTTGAATGCTTTTCGGCTCTTTTTGAAGGATTTGTATTGCCGCGTATTTCCTTTAATTCCTCGTATTTGTGCTTAGTGGCAAGACCGCCGCGCATGTGACGTTCCGCCTTGTTGCGGTCTAAAATGACGCGGACTTTTTCGTACAGTGCATGGTCAATGTAGGCAAGTCTTGTCGTAATGTCTTTATGTACGGTCGATTTGCTTAAACCGAACCGTTTAGCTGCCTCACGTACCGTTTGTCCGGTTTCGTAGATGTATTCGGCGCAGTGAATGGTTCGTTCGTCGTAATTGGAAAAGCTTCTTTGCATATCGTTCCCTCCGAATGCTACCTATTTAATATTTCTTACCATATTTATATGCATACGAAAGAGCATAGTATGAAAATTTGTGGACAAATTTCCGTAAAAAGGACTTTCGGCAAAAAAACGGAGAGAAGAGGGGAGTCTGCAAAACAGGTAAATGAAGAATTAGGCATCTTGTCGTGCAAATCGAAGTCGTTTTCACGTAAATTTCAGATAAAATTCTTGTTTTTTGCATAATCGAATAGCTTGATATGCAAAATGTTTGAACAAGGATTAAATTTTTAGGTAAATTTTTTCGATTCTCTTGCATTTTCCTGGAAGTGTGCTATAATTTATAATGCTTGAAGTTGTGGAGTTTTTAAAACGACAATTTTTTAACAAGCATACGTTTGCCAAATACGAAAATAATATAAGCAGCATTTGCTGTAATGGAGGTATTTAGGAAATGACAGAGAACAAATATGTAAAGCAGTGGGTCAAGGAAATGGCCGAGCTTACTGCTCCGGATGCCGTTGTCTGGATCACCGGTGAAGAAGATCAGGCCGAAAAGCTTCGCCATGAAGCAATGAAAACCGGCGAAATGATTAAACTGAATGAAGAAAAGCTCCCGAACTGCTATCTTCACAGAACTGCAATTAACGACGTTGCACGTGTTGAAAACCGTACTTTTATCTGCACCACCAAGCGTGAAGATGCAGGTCCTACCAATAACTGGATGAGCCCGGACGAATGCAAGGCAAAGCTGATTCCTTTATATAAAGGCTCGATGCGCGGCAAGACCATGTACGTTATTCCGTATTCCATGGGCGTACTTGGTTCGGATTTCTCCAAGATCGGCATTGAACTTACCGACTCTATCTATGTTGTACTCAACATGCTCATTATGACCCGTGCCGGCAAAGCATGCCTTGATCAGCTCGGCGACAGCCCGTACTTCATCAAGGGTCTTCATGCCAAGGCAAACCTTGACGAAGAAAACCGTTATATCGTTCACTTCCCGGAAGAAAACACCATTTGGTCGATTAACTCCGGCTACGGCGGAAACGTACTTCTCGGCAAAAAGTGCTTTGCTCTCAGAATCGCTTCCTACCTCGGACGCAAAGAAGGCTGGATGGCTGAGCACATGCTTATCCTCGGCGTTGAATATCCGAACGGCGAAACCAAGTATGTTTCGGCTGCTTTCCCGTCTGCCTGCGGCAAGACAAACCTCGCTATGCTGATTCCGCCTAAAATGTACCGTGACAAGGGTTACAAGGTATGGTGCGTCGGCGATGATATCGCATGGATCCGTATCGGCAAGGACGGCAGAATGTATGCTGTAAACCCGGAAAACGGCTTCTTCGGCGTTGCACCGGGTACCAACGAAAAGTCCAACCCGAATGCACTTGCAACCACCAAGAGAGATACCATTTTCACCAACGTTGTGCATAACCTTGATGACAACACCGTTTGGTGGGAAGGTCTCGACAATAATCCTCCCAAGAACGCTATCGACTGGAAGGGCAACAAGTGGGATTACACCAAGTACGACAAAAAGGACAAGAGCACCTGCGGCGCTCATCCGAACTCCCGTTTCACCGCAAAGGCTATCAATTGCCCGTGCATTTCCAAGGAATTCAACAATCCGGCCGGTGTGCCGCTTGAAGCAATCATCTTCGGCGGACGTCGTGCAAAGACCGCTCCGCTTGTATACGAATCACGTTCTTGGCAGCATGGTACGTTTGTCGGCTCTATCATGGCTTCTGAAACCACTGCGGCTGCTGCCGGTGCAGTTGGTGTCGTAAGACGTGACCCGATGGCTATGCTTCCGTTCTGCGGTTACAATATGGGTGAATATTTCGCACATTGGCTTGAAATGGGAACAAAGGCTGCTCATGCACCTAAGATCTTCCATGTCAACTGGTTCCGTACCGATAAAGACGGCAACTTCATCTGGCCGGGCTTCGGCGACAACTTCCGCGTTCTTCTGTGGATTCTCGACCGTTGCGCAGGCAAAGCTGACGCTGTTGATTCCGCTATCGGATATTTGCCGAAACCGGAAGATATCGATACCGAAGGTCTTGATATCAGCGCTGATACCATGAAAGAACTTCTTACAGTCGATACCGAAAGCTGGATTGCCGACCTCGACAGCATTAAGGAATTCTATGCTAAGATCGGCGATACCATGCCGAAAGGTCTGCTTGATGAGCTTGCTACTCTTGAAGCAAACCTCAAAAAGTAATTTTTGAAAGCATAAAAAGCCCCGTTCCTTTTTGAACAGTTCCCAAGTGTGCGAACCGTACAAAAAATTCCGGTGGCAGAGAATAAATTGTATTAAGTAAAAATAAAACCGGCGTCGCTTGAAAAAGCGACGCCGGTTTTATTTTTTGCTCTGTATGGAATGGGGTATACTTAAATCCGTTTCAACCATTATTTCTTACAAAATCACTCGACAAATTAGCAAATATGTGTTATATTATAATCAGTCAATGTATAAACGACAGGAAAAAGGAAAGTCTGCGGGAAATAACAGGTGAGAAAAGGAAAATATGAGCTGTATCGACAACTATTTAAACGATGTTCTTGCTTATCAATTAAAAGAGTTTGGAGCATCGGATGTTATTTGTGAGCGCATTACTAATAATATTCGTTTACAGATGTTATCTTTGTTTGAGTATTGGAATGACGATAAATTTCGCAATATCATCTTAAATATCGGTTTGGAAGAAGGCGAGTTTTATCAACCTAACGCCCCAAGTGAAGTAAAATGTTTCGTTGTAGTCACAATCAGAAATAGTCTGCTTGAAACTTTGGCAAGTGATGATTATGAAAGTTTGTCTGCAACGCGGGCGCTGAGTGATGATGAGGTGAAACGGATTACTTCAAAAGCAATAGAATACTTTTCCGAAATTGATTTTACAGTACTGTCGAAGTCTTTGGATTTTGAAAAAACATGTAATATATATATAGGTCAAAGAAATGTATCCTATGAATAAGATGAGGGATACCAATCCTCTGTACCGTACCAACGGTTCGATTGACATTGCGGGTGCTGCAAGAAGCATTCTTGCAATCACACGCACACCGAACAAAGAAGCACCTGCGGAAAGATATTTGGTGCAGGTAAAATCCAACCTTG
>CAKSOW010000035.1 GCA_934479825.1 uncultured Eubacteriales bacterium | reverse complement strand
ATATGCGTATAGCTGTTATGAAAGCGACAAAAACTAATGATATTAAAGTGTGGAGGATAAATATGGAATCAATTTGGAAAAATGACGCACCACAAGTGCGATTTAATACATTGAAGGAAAACCAAAGCACCGACGTTAGCACGAATGTGCTTATCATCGGCGGCGGTATCGCGGGAATCTTGTGCGCTTACAAGCTGAAAAATGCAGGCATAGATTGTCTGTTGGTGGAAGCGGCCGAGCTCTGCGGCGGTATTACCAAAAACACAACGGCAAAGATCACTCTGCAACACGGTTTGATCTACGACAAAATGATCAAACGCTTTGGTGAGGATAAAACACGCCTTTACATTGACGCACAAAACAAAGCAATCAAAGAATATGCTCGGCTTTGTGAAAAGATCGATTGCGACTATGAAACGCGGGATAACTACGTATATTCTATGGGTGACCGCAAGAAGATTGAAAAAGAGGTCGCCGCCTTGGGGCGTCTCGGTATGAAGGCCGAGTCCTTGGATGCCTGCGAGCTTCCGTTTACGGTCGCAGGGGCGGTGCGCGTGAGAGATCAAGCGCAGTTCCACCCGTTGAAATTTCTCTATACAATTGCAAAAGATCTGCCAATCTACGATCATACTAAAGTCGTGGAACTGATGCCGCACAAGGCAATCACCAATCACGGTGAAATCACCTACAAAAAACTGATTATTGCAACTCATTTTCCGATGCTCAATAAACATGGCTTGTACTATCTCAAACTCTATCAGCATCGTTCCTACGTTCTTGCACTCAAAAACGCCAAAAAAGTAGAAGGAATGTATGTGGATGAATCGGACACGGGACTGTCCTTCCGAAGTTACGGCGATCTTCTGCTCCTCGGCGGTGGCGGACACCGAACTGGCAAGCAAGGCGGTTGTTGGCAGGAGCTTGAAGATTTTGCCCGTAAGTATTACAAAAATGCCGAGATCGTCGGCAAGTGGGCGACGCAGGATTGTATGACGCTTGATGATATCCCTTATATCGGTCAATATTCAAAACCCACGCCCGACGTCTTCGTTGCAACGGGATTTAACAAATGGGGCATGACCAACGCCATGGTCGCCGCAGATATTCTCTGCGATCTCGTTCAAGGAAAGCCCAACCCTTATGCTGACGTTTTCGACCCCTCACGCACGTTTCTTCATCCACAGCTTGCGGTAAATGCTTTTGAGTCTGCAATCGGACTTCTTACACCCACCGCGCCCCGATGTCCACACCTCGGGTGCGCCCTTAAATACAACAAAGCCGAACACACCTGGGACTGCCCCTGCCACGGCTCACGTTTCACTGAAGACGGCGAGCTGATCGACAATCCCGCGACGGATGATAAGAGAATGTAGCAGTATATGCTCTCGCATTATGGGAAATAATAGTATCAAATCCATAAACGGAGGTCAATTTTGCTATGTTCAAACACGAAAAACAGTTATTTCATCCCGTAGAGGTCGAAAGACCGAATCCGCAGTATGCGGTGTTGCTTCAAGAGCAGCTTGGTGGCGGTAACGGCGAGCTTAAGGCAGCTATGCAGTATATGTCGCAGAGCTTCAGAATCAAAGATCCCGAGATCAAGGATCTTTTCCTTGATATTGCCGCCGAGGAGCTGGGGCACATGGAGATGGTAGCACAGACAATCAATCTCCTCAACGGTCATGACGTGGATGCCACCAAGGTGCAGGCAGGAGAGGTGCAGACGCACGTTCTGCTCGGACTGAATCCCGGGCTTATTAATTCTTCGGGATATTCATGGACGGGAGATTACGTCACCGTCACGGGCGACCTGTGCGCAGACCTGCTCTCCAATATCGCGTCCGAGCAGAGAGCCAAGGTGGTTTATGAGTATCTCTACCGCCAGATTGAGGACAAAAAGGTCAGAGAGACCATTGATTTTCTCCTCAACCGTGAAGAAGCCCACAATCAGATGTTCCGCGATGCCTTCAATAAGGTACAACAGACCGGCTCTAACCGCGACTTCGGCACGACCAAGGCAGCAAAAATGTATTTTTCTATGTCCGATCCCGGACCCAACGCTTTTGCAACGGGCGAGACCCACGCTCCGGCGTTTAAGTGAAAATAATTACTGTTACCAAATACTCTATCGTGCATTAGAAAAGCCACCGACAATTTTTCTTATCGGTGGCTATTTTCATTTCTTACTATTAAAGTTGGGATACTCAAATAAAACAAATAATCCGAACGCTTCTCCAAGTAAGAGAATGTTCGGATTATTTTCATGTGGTCGGAGTGAGAGGATTCGAACCTCCGGCCTCTTGGTCCCGAACCAAGCACTCTACCAAGCTGAGCCACACCCCGAAACATTTTACTTGAAAAGTATATCATACAAATCACGGTTTGTCAAGGGGTTTCATCCAAAAATTCAATTTTATTTTCGACATATCGACAGAGTGCCCGTTCGCTTTTCCGCGCACCGGCATATGGGGAACGCCGGAAGTCTGATAAACGATTTCACCGCGTTTCTAAGCTTTGGCAAGTGCAACAGCAAGCGAAACACAAGCCTCCATATCCGAAACGGCCGCCACGCAAGAACCGCTGTGAATATAGCGGCAGGGCAATGAGATTGCCGCCACGCGCACGCCCGAAAGACTGCGCTGGATTGACGCCGCGTCGGTTCCGCCGGCAATACGCGTTTTGGTCTGCGTCGGAATACCATGTTCTGCCGCAAAAGCACGGATTTTTTCATACAATTCACAGTCATACAGCGTTCCGCCATCCATAAACGGCACAACCGCGCCATTCCCCGGCACGCAGACTTTGTCTGCACCGCTGCATGACGGCAGATCAGACGCCGTCGTACTCTCGAAAATAAGTGCCGTTCCCGGATCTATTTCGCGCGTCGCCGCAATCGCTCCCGTTCCGCCCAGTTCCTCGCCCACCGTAAAGGCGAAATAGGAATCGTAATGCAAGTCGCTTTTTATCACTTCCGTCAGCACAAAACAACCAAACCGATCATCCAAAGCCTTGGAACGGATAAAAGAACCGTTTCCAAATTTAGTATACCGGTTCTCAAAAGCAGCAAACGACGCATATACGTCAAGCGCCTCCGCTTCGGCACGGTTCTGACAGCCGATGTCGATATACATATTCTGTATACTTAGTTCTTTTTGCTCGCCATGCATCAAATGCACAGGCTTTGAGCAGATGACGCCGGGAAGATTTTTTTCGCCGATTACAAGCCGCTTGGACGGCAAAACCTCCGATTGGATACCGACTGCTTCAAACAACAGCGTTCCGTCCTCGCAGATATGGCGGATCATAAGGCCGACTTCATCCATGTGCGCACAGTACATAACCGGCTTTTCCGGCGTTTCTCTGCCCTTTTTGAATGCAATCAGATTTCCGGTCTTATCGATATACAGTTCTTCGCAAAACGGTGAAATCTCGTCAGCAAGCCGGCGTGCGACGCGTTCCTCGTCTCCCGAAACGCCGGTCATATCGCAAAGTTCACGAAGAAACGGGCGGTCGCCGGTATTTTTGTATTCCGGTATACTCATTATCTTTTTCATTTGAAGCGCACCTCCCCCATCTCCGCTTTCGGAAAATCCAACATGATTTCTCCGACAAGCGCCGCCGCAGATTCCATATCGCCTAACGACACGCATTCGCTGTATGTGTGCATATTGGTCTCCGGCAAAGATAAAACGGCGCACGGAATCCCGTTTTTATGGAGACGTCCGGCGTTTGTGCCGGTCGAGCACATTTCAACGACTGTCTGTAACGGCAGCTTTTTCTCTTTGGCCGTCCGGACAATAAAATCGGTAAACGCACGCTTAACCGTTGCCGAATAGGAGGTTCCCGGTCCTTTTCCGAGCGCAAGCGATTCATAATCCTGAACGCCCGGCGCATGGGCAAAATTCACGTCCATAACCAAAGCTCCGTCTGCTTTGGAAAAATCAAAATCCGTTTTGGTATACGGCAATGTCAGCGCGGCAAGTCCTGTTTTTTCCTCCCCGACCGACAGATGCACGCACACATCGATCTCCTGCGGAAAACGTCCGCTTTCCGCCAAAAGCCGGCACGCATGCAAAATGGTAGCGGCACACGCCTTGTCGTCCAGACTGTGCGATGCGACAATGTTGTTTTGCAATAAAACCGGCGGTTCGGCATAACCGCACGGTGTGCCGATCTCAATGCCGTTTTCGCGCAAAAGTTCTTCCGAAAGCCCGGTATCCACGTACAAATCGCTCACTTCCAGCTTTTTGGCATCTTTTTGCGCCAAGTGTGGCGGTACCGAAGAAAAAACGCCGTAAACCGGCTGTTTGCCGTACAGATATATCGGTGCGGAAGGCAATACATAAGGGTCGAATCCCCCGAATTCCTTGACTTTTACAAAGCCGTTTCCGCATATTTCGCTCACGGCAAATCCAATGGTATCGATATGCGCGTCAAGCACCAGTTTTTTGGCGTTTTTATGGCCGCAAAACCGTGTAAACAGCAGACTTCCCGTCGGTGTATACGAGTACGTATCAAAAAATCCGGCGGAATATTCGACACACAGCCGGCCGATTCGGTCTGTGCCTCGGTTTTCAAAGCCGACTATCGTTGGCGTATCTACCAGTTCCTTCAAAAATTCAAAAAGCGTCATAAGCTCGCCTTTCCAAAATATAATTTTAATATACCGGTATATCTTTAATTCCGTCAAAAATCAGATCCGGCGTTTCGTCGCTTTTCGCGGTCAACACCATGTCCGGCGTCGTTTCTCCGGTCATGACCAAAATCGAAAGAAGTCCGTTCTTTTTGCCGAGAGCAATATCGGTATAAAGCCGGTCGCCAACCATGGCAATCTCGCTTTTGTCAAGCCCGCTGCTCCGGCAGAGCATTTCCGCCGTTTCGGCGTTCGGCTTTCCGAAAAAGCGCGGCTCTGCACCGGTCGAAAGAGAGATGGCCGCGCAGATAGCGCCGCTGTCGGGGATAAAACCGGTCGCCGTCGGGCAATTGATATCCGGGTGAGTCGAATAAAAACGTGCGCCGGAGCGAATCAACGCGCAAGCGTGTTCAAGCTTGGCATAGGTCAGCGTTAAATCAAAGCTCACAACGACAATTCCGGCCTCCTCCGACAGCACAATGCCGGCTTTCCGGAACGAATCTTCCAAGGCCGGTGTGCCGACAAGGTATACCGGTTCACTTTTATGATAGGTATTCAAAAAATCCGCCGTCACATCGCCCGATGTAATAACATTTTTTCGTTTGGCCGGAAAACCGATTTTGTTCAGCTTTGTCACATAGTCTTCCGGATTTTTTGAGGCGTTATTCGTAAAATAGGCGAGCTTTCCGCGCTCGTCAAGTTTTTTGCAAAAGTCGATCGCGCCGTCAAGCGGCGTGGAATCAAGATAAATCGTGCCGTCCATATCAAGCACAAACAGCTTGATTTTCTTTAACCGTTCAAGCATTTCCGGGGAATTCTCCGGCAGCATCGGTTCTTTCTTCGGGGTGTTCTGACAGGTCATTTTCTTGCCGCAATCCTTCCTGCATTTTATATTCCGGGTAGACGTAGACCGGCTTTAACATATTGGATAGACCAGTATACTTATTCTGCCGTACATTATTTTCAATCATATCACTGATCACGCTCTGTTTGCCGACTAAAATAACAAGCGCTTTGGCACGCGTAACAGCCGTATACAGCATATTCCGCGTCATAAGGCCGCGCGGACAGTCGAGCAGCAGCAGTATCACGGCGCGGTACTCACTGCCTTGGCTCTTATGCACCGTAATAGCATAAGCATGTTCGATATCGTCAAAAGCCGCAAAGTCACATACGGCGCACCGGTCGTCGTCAAAGCGGAACGTCACTGACTGATTTTCGGTATCGATGTTTTCGATAAACCCGATATCACCGTTGAAAACACCGCTGCCCTCTCGCCCGTCGGACGTGTGCCATTCGATATCATAATTGTTGTGGATCTGCATGATCTTATCGCCCTCGCGAAAGACCGTGTTATGGGAGGTATATTCTTTTTTGTGCGCCGAGGGCGGATTAAATAACTCGCGCATCAGCGAGTTGATAGCGCCCGTTCCGGCTTCGCCCTTGCGCGACGGGCAAATGATCTGAATGTCCGAAAGCGCGTCAAAACCATAGGCTTTGGGAAGACGAGTGCGGCAGAGTTCGGCAATGAGCGACTGCACCTCGGCGCCCGTGGAACGCGGCATAAAGAATAAATCCTTGCCTTTGTTGTCTAACGGCGGCATTTTCCCGTTATTGATGAGGTGCGCGCCGGTGATAATGCGGCTGTCCTTTCCCTGCCGGAAAATTTCGTTCAGACGAACCGCCACAAAACTGCGGCATTTGATAAGATCCCCAAATACATCGCCTGCCCCTACCGGCGGCAACTGGTCGGCATCTCCGATGAGAAGCAGACGCGTTCCCGGCCGCATGGCGCGCAACAGCGCGGAAAACAAGAAAATATCCACCATGGACGCCTCGTCCACAATGACCGCGCCGTATTCAAGCGGGTTATCCTCGTTGCGCTGGAATGCCAATTTGTCGTCAGCACCGTATTCGCATTCCAAGAGCCGATGAATGGTTTTCGCCGGCATATCCGTCGCCGCCGTCATGCGTTTGGCGGCACGTCCGGTCGGTGCGGCTAAACAGACTTTGATATCCAATCGGGCGAACATTTGGATGATCGCCCGGATGACCGTTGTTTTGCCGGTTCCCGGGCCGCCCGTGACTATGACAACGCCCTCGCTGGTCGAAAAGCGGATGGCATCAGCCTGAAACGGAGCAAATTTGATACCGCTGCTTTCCTCGGCTTTAACAATTTCCGCGTCTGCGTCGAGTAACGGAATATCGATTTTGGTATCGCACAATAATTTTAGTTTTTCCGCGCAGTATTTTTCGGTGCGGTAGACGTTTTCCAAATAAATAGCCGTGATGTCACCGTACCGGACAGCCACGGCCTCGCCGCGGTGGGACAGAATCACCACAGCATCCTTGGTCATTTCCGTCGGAACGCCTAAAATTTCCGACGCCCGGTTCACCAATATTTCAAGCGGCAGATAGCAGTTTCCGCTTCGGTTCAACTCTCGGTACAGCACATATTTTACGCCGGCAATCACTCGGTCCTCATCATCGTTCTGAAATCCCAAGGACTTGGCAAGCGCGTCGGCGCGTTCAAAGCCCACGCCGTCAATCTCATCACACAAAAGATACGGATTCTGCCGCAGGATATCAATGGCGGCATTGCCCCACTGCTTGTACACTTTTAGAGCAAGATTCGGCGTTAACATCCCCTGAAAATACAACAACACCTGCCGCATGCCGTACTGGTTCTTGAAGCTCTCGGAAATCTCCTTTGCCTTTTTCGGGGAAATGCCCTTGATATCGGCAAGCCATTCGGGGTGCTCTTCGATCACGTTCAACGAGTCCTCGCCGTATAAATCGACGATGCGCTGGGCAGTCACCGGGCCTATTCCCTTAACTGCGCCGGAGGAAAGATACGTAAGGATAGCCGCCGCTGTCGCCGGCATCTCCTTGCTGTAAGCCGTCACCGAAAACTGTCTGCCATAAGTCGGATGGTTGACCCATGAACCTTTGGCGCTTATCATTTCGCCCTCGGCGGCGGCCGGAATAATGCCGGTGAGCGTGACCGGCTCGCCGTCCGCGTCGATGACGCAGATCGTATAGCCGTTTTCCGTATTCTGAAAAACAACGTCCTCGATAATTCCTTTGACCGTTAGCTCGGCCGTGTCTTTTTCCTCTGGCGGACGGTTTTCCTGCGGCATATCTTTCAACTCCGTTTCGATTTCATGGCTTGCAGATTGGTTTGATTTCTTTACTGTTTCTTCCGATTTCATCGATTCCGTCTTGTGCCGACAAGCAGATAAGATCCGGAAATTCCGCTTGCAGACGCGCATACAGTTCCTTTTCCACCGGGACGCTTTCACTCACGGTAACACCCGAAAAAAAGCCGGCGTATTCCCCATATACAAAGCGGCTTTCGGCAAAACGGACGGCATATTCCGGATCGCCATTGCACGACATTATGTAAACTGTCATTTTAAGACCGCTTCGGTATTTTACCACCGCGTCAAAGAGAATACGCACGGTAAGATAAAACCCAATAACGGCAAAAATCCCGATAACGCCCTGTAAAAACAGCAAAAAGTCTTTCATTCCGGCACAGCTCCTCTAAAAAACAAGATGAGAGCGTCAGACGGGCGCCTTCTACGACGAATGCCCGACGCTCCCCCTTTGTTATTCTATGAAAAAGGCCGCTTTTGCGTGAATATTGCATGACAAGCTGCCGCAAAATACCATTTTGCGGCAGCTTTACTTTGTTAGTTATATTTACGGCGAATTTTTCCGGAGGTCGTCTTGTCAAACGGTGTTTTGCGAACCACCACTTTCGTGACGCGCTTATACGACGGAAGTCCGTCATTGACCTTTTCAACAGCCGTTTTGAGCAGTGTATACAGCTCGTCGTCAGTCTTTTTTCCTACCAGTTCATCGCCCGGAAATATCTCGGCGCAAAGGCCGGTTTCTTCGCCATCCTCTGAACGGAGCGCCGTCACAATGACTTCGGACACTTCGGAAATACCGCCAAGGTATTCTTCAATTTCTTCGGGGTAAATGTTCTTTCCGTTGCGAAGCACGATCATGTTCTTCTTGCGGCCGGTGATGTAAAGGCGGCCGTCTTCGCCCACCTTTCCAAAATCGCCGGTATGGAACCATCCGTCCGGTTCCAGGACTTCGGCGGTCAGTTCCGGCTGTTTATAGTAGCCGAGCATGACGGTCGGACCTTTGACGCAGATTTCGCCTTCGCCGTCAGCATTCGGCTCAAAAATCTTCATCTTCAAACAAGGAAGCGGATTGCCGACCGATGCGAAATTGTAGTAGAAATCGCGGTTTGCCGCCACAAGCGGCGAGCATTCGGTGATACCGTAGCCGTTGACAAGCGTCACGCCGATTGCGTCGAAAAATTCGCCAAGCTCTTGTCTTAACGGCGCGCCGCCGGAAACCATTTTGATCAGTCTGCCGCCGAACACCTCATGAATCGATTTGAAAAAAACATGGCGCATATCGATGCCGACTTTCAAAAGCTTATTGCTGACTTTAATCATTTTGCGAAGCGTATCGGCTTTTCCCTGATCCTCCACCGTCGCCCAGATCTTCTTGTAGAACGATTCCACAAACAGCGGCACGAGCATGATGTAGGTCGGTTGGAACACTTTTAAGTTTGCCGCAACGGTACGCAGACTTTCGTTGATACAGATAGTTGCCGCCTTTTTGAGCGAAACCAGAATGCCGCAGACCGATTCATAGGTATGATGATACGGCAATACCGACAGGCATACATCATACACCGTCGAAACTTCCAAACCGTGTACTACGCAGTTGACCAAGTTGTCGAGCGAGAGCATAACACCCTTGGCACGACCCGTTGTTCCGGAGGTATAGACAATCATTTTCATAGCAACCGGGTCGGGCGTCATGGAGGTGTAAGCGGTATTGCCGCCGTCAAGCAGTTCGGCGCCGTGCGCCAACAGTTTGTCAAACGCTAAGAATTCGCCGTCGTCTTCTTTACCGTCCAAGTTGACAAAATACTTGACATTCGGCATCTTATCGCGGTTGTTTTTGACGTTCTCCGCATAGAATCCGGCATAAAAGAACACTTCCGTATCGCTGTCGTTGACGATATGAAGAATTTCCTCAAACGGAAGTTCTTTGTCAATCGGCACATAGACGCCCTCGGAATTGAGTACGGTCATATAAGTAAGCAGCCATTTATAGCTGTTCGGGCCAATCATTGCAATGTGGCTCTTTGCATATCCAAGCTCCGCAAGCGCTGTTCCGAGCGCCTTGGTTTCGCGGTAATACTGCTCATAGCTGACGTCAACAATTTCCGTGCCGCGTTTGTAACGGAACGCCGGACGGCCTTGGCAATCACGGATAGATTCTTCCAACATCTGCTTGAAGTCGCGAATCGGAGATACTTCATAATAGGGGTAGTTCTTTTTGTAATTCTTGTACATAGCATTCCCTTTCCTTTTTTAATAACAGCTTAATAGCCGAGTAAGTCAACGTCAAACTGTGTCCGTGCCGTCATGACGAGTGCCGATACGGGAAGGCCCATGACGTTGAAATAATCGCCCCGGATACCGCGAACCAATGCCGAGCCATATCCTTGGATTCCATACGCGCCGGCCTTGTCCTTCGGTTCGCCTGTTTTTATGTACCGGTATATTAAATCGTCCGTCAGTTTCAAAAATTCAACATCGGTTTTCACATGCTCCGTATAATAGAATCCGTCTTTCGACAGGGAGTAACCGGTGTAGACCGAATGAACCCGGCCGGACAGCTGTTCCAGCATACACCGCGCGTCCTCTTCATCCTTGGGTTTTCCTAAGATCCGACCGTTTAGCTCAACAATCGTATCGGCGGTAAGGACAAGCGAAGATTTTTCCCTCTCCGACAGAAGTGCGACCGCAGCGCTTGCCTTACGGAACGCAAGCTCGCAAACCACCTGCGACGGCGAAAGCTCCGGATCAACGGTTTCTTCCGCGTCGGTCGGACGAACCTCAAAATTTACGCCGATGTTTCTTAAAATCTCTGCTCTGCGCGGCGAACCGGAGGCAAGAATGATTTTTAGGTCAGTCATGATGTCATTCCTTTCACAGCAAACCGGCACGTTGCGCGTTTCGGATCTTGGAAAACACGGAAATGCCGTTTATGCCGCGAGCTTTTGGTTTTAGCGATAGATCGGATGTGCGTCGCAGAGCTTGCAGACTTCCGAACGGATATACTCCGCTTTGCCCTCGATATCGGTTGCGGCAAGGCGCATCAGTTCCGCCACCTTGACGAAATCCGCCTCTTTAAAGCCGCGCGAGGTCGCCGCCGGTGTGCCGACGCGAACGCCGCTGGTTACAAAAGGCTTTTCCGGATCGTTCGGAATGGCGTTCTTGTTGACGGTGATATAAACGCTGTCAAGGCGTTTTTCAAATTCCTTGCCCGTAACCGAGAACGGACGCAAATCCACCAAGCACAAATGGTTATCCGTGCCGCCCGAAACAAGCTTGAAACCTTCTTTTAAAAGCGCGTCCGCAAATGCTTTGGAGTTAGCCACGATCTGGCGCGCATATTCCTTGAATTCCGGTTTCAATGCCTCGCCGAAACAGACCGCTTTTGCCGCGATGATATGCATGAGCGGACCGCCCTGTGTACCCGGGAAAATGGCTTTGTCGATCTGCTTGGCATATTCTTCTTTGCATAAAATCATGCCGCCGCGCGGACCGCGAAGCGTTTTGTGCGTTGTGGTCGTCACCACATCGGCATACGGTACAGGGCTCGGATGAAGTCCGGCCGCCACAAGACCTGCGATGTGCGCCATATCCACCATGAAAATCGCGCCGACGTCCTTGGCTACCTTGGCAAAGCGCTCAAAATCGATGATACGCGGATAAGCGCTTGCACCGGCAATAATCATCTTCGGCTTTGTTTCATGTGCAAGACGCTCCATTTCGTCGTAATCGATAAAACCGTCGTCATTCACACCATACGGGACAATGTTGAAATACATACCCGATACATTGACCGGACTGCCGTGCGTCAGATGTCCGCCATGCGCAAGATTCATGCCCATGACCGTGTCGCCCGGCTTGCAGAACGCCGTGTAAACCGCAAAGTTTGCGTTTGCGCCCGAATGAGGCTGGACATTGGCATGTTCCGCGCCGAACAGCTCACAAGCGCGTTTTCTGGCAATTTCCTCTGCCATATCCACACATTCACAGCCGCCATAATAGCGCTTTCCGGGATACCCTTCGGCATATTTGTTGGTCAATACCGTTCCGGCTGCCGCCAAAACTGCCTCCGAAACGATGTTTTCACTCGCGATAAGCTCAATGTTGCGCGACTGGCGTGCAAATTCCTTTTCTACCGCTTCGCCGATCTCCGGGTCAAGCGCTTTCAAAAATTCCATGTTTTCCTTAACCATTTTTTCTTACCTCCGCAATGCTGGAATCTGTGTTTGCTCTATGTTTTTTTATTTAAAACCGATATTTAATCTTTATGGCAAGCCCATCAGGATATTCTCCGAGTTCCGCCACGGCATAAAATTTCTCATTCCGATCGTACAACCGGCAAAATCTTGCTTTTTCAAACAGCCGTTCCGGAATGCGTGCGCGGTTTAAATAGATTTCCGCGCCGTTTAAGGCGAGCCGTTCGTAGAATTCCGGCAACCGCACCACCGGATATGCCTCAAAAAGTACTTCCGCGCTCTGCAAAAGCCTGGATAATGCCTCTGTCGCTCCTGCTTTGTACAGTTCTTCAAGCGTTTCGACCGTTACGGCATCCTCTGCGCGGTAAACGCCGCAGCGTGTGCGCTCCAAGCTGTCAAGGCAAGCGCCGCATCCCAGTGCGTTCCCGATATCCTCGGCCAGCGTCCGGATATACGTTCCCTTAGAGCAGGAAACTTCGATATCACAGCGTTTTCCGTCGAACGGCGAAAGTTTACGGATTCCGTAAATGTATACTTTTCTTGCTTTGCGTTCGACCGTTTCACCGCGCCTTGCCAGCTCATAAAGCTTTTTTCCGTCCACTTTGAGCGCCGAATACATAGGCGGCACCTGGTCGATCTCTCCGGTAAAGCGCGCCAATGTTTCTTTGAGCGACGCGTCGTCAAACGACGGTTCTTTTGTTTCAAGCGTCGTTCCCGTCACGTCGCCGGTATCGGTGGTTACGCCGAACAGGACGCCTGCCTTGTACACTTTGTCATGATCCATGACAAGCTCTTGGACAGCCGCCGCACTTCCGACAAGCACCGGCAACACGCCGCATGCCATCGGGTCAAGCGTGCCGGCGTGCCCCACGCGTTTCACGCCGTAAAACCGGCGCACGCGCGAAACCACTGCGTGGCTCGTCAGACCTTTCGGTTTATATACGTTTAAAATTCCGTTCAAGTGTACCTCCGGACGTTTCAGTCATGTTTCGGGGCGTCATACGGCCGCGTTGTGGCATACGAACCGTTTAAGCGGTTGGTGCAGAAAACGCGGATGTATTTTGCATCCTCCGGAATGGTAAAATCCGCCGATGTCACCGTGTTGCCGTCGTAGGCCTGCTTTCCGCGCCAGCGTCTGCCGCCGAAGCAAACCATGATGCTTGTGGACGGTGTACACGCGACATGCAAAACATTTCCCGTGACAGAAACTTCGTCAAAGTCAATGCCGGTCGAACCGTAAACGTCGCGGCGTTCCATAGCGGAAAGTATACCGGAATACGAAAAATCGTCGGTATAGATCATGGTGTATCCGCCGAACGAGTCGGAATGATCGACATCGGGGTCAAGCACATGATTGTGGTTGTCATCGGCGGCAACAGGAGCAACCGTCCGGTTGTATTCGGCAAGCAGTCCATAATCATAGAAGCTGTGTCCCGAATAGTCCGAACCGCCGGTATTGTAGATCTCCATGGCGAACAAGCCTTTGAGATTAAAGTAGTCGCCATGCGGTTCCACCGACCAATACGGGTGGTTGAAACAGACAAGATAACCATTTTTATTGGCTTCGTCGATGACATGCTGGATATCATCATAGGTCGCTTTAAAAATCGGACCGGTATACAAAAGTTTTTCCGGATGCTTGCAGTGCGGCACATGTTCGGGGTCAAAGCAGACATGTTTGTCCTGATATGGATCTTTGGCGTATAAATTCAAATGACAGCATTTTAGATCCATCCAATGCGTAAAGCCGTCGTGCGGCGCTTCGCCCAGCGAATATTCATAGCCGGTAATGGCGATAAAGCTGTCGTCGGTCAGCTCCTGGTGGTTGACAATATATTCATGATCGGTATACGCCACAACCGAATAGCCATGCGCCTTATAGATTTCTTTGATTTTTTCCGGCGTAAACGCGCCGTCGGAAAAGGTGGTGTGGCAATGCAGATTTGCCTTGTATTTCGGCGTATTGGGAAGCAAATAGTTCTTTGTCATATGAAACACTCCTTTGCTTTATTCCGCGTCTTTCGGAAGAGCGAAAGCCTTGGTGGTGGCGTTGGCGCCGGTACGGCGGTTGACGCAGTAAACACGGATATACCGTGCCCCCCACGGAATGGTGAAATCCGCCGATGTCAGCGGTTCTCTGTCGTAGCAAAGCCGTTCATCCCAACGTTTTCCGCCGAACGCGATGCTGATACTGGTGCTCGGCGTGCATTCGACATGCACCACGCCGTTTTCTACCGAAATTTCCTCAAAATCAATGCCGGTCGACGCATAAAATTGCTGCTCTTCAAGCGCTTTTATAATACCGGTATACGAAAAATCGCCGGTATAGATCATGGTATAACCGCCGAACGAATCGGAATGATCAAGATCGGGATCACGGAAATGATTGTGGTTGTCGTCGGTTGCCACCGGCGCAATCTCCTGGTTAAACTCGGCCAGTAACCCGTAGTCGTAGAAACTGTGGCCGGAAAAATCATAACAGCCGGTATTATAGGTTTCCATGGCAAAAAGGCCTTTCAAGCCAAAATAATCGGACTGCGGCTGTAACGACCAATACGGATGATTGAAACAGACCAGAAAGCCGTTTTTGTTTGCCTCATCGATAACATGCTGAATATCGTTATAGTCGCGCTTGTAAAGCGGACCGGTATATTTTAAAGTGTCGGCGATCTCTTTGCCGGGCCCCCACACATACGCCGGGGCAAAGCAGACATGTTTGTCTGCATAGGGGTCTTTGGCGTACAAATTGAGGTGACAGCATCGAAGATCCGTCGATGCTGTTCGGTCGTCGTGCGGCGCCTCGTTGATGGAATACTCATAACCGGTGATTGCAATAAAATTTTCATCGTTCAGATCCTGATGATTGACGATGTACTCATGGTCGGTATAGGCAACAATCGAATAGCCGCGCTTTTTATATTCCTCTTTGACCTCTTCCGGTGTGAGTCTGCCATCCGACAGCGTTGTGTGGCAGTGAAGATTGGCCTTGTATTTAGGCAGTTTCGGCAACAAATATGTTTTTCCCATGTATTTCACCTCTTAAACTGTAAATTCATCGGATAAACCGTTTTTAACGTTCGGTATCGGGGGCAGTCTCCGCTTGCAGAAGTTCTTCGGCGGCATCGGTTTCCATTTCGGAAACAATTTCATCCCTCAACCGGTTTTCTTCCGCCTGTTCTTCTTTTTTCGCCTCCATGGCGGCCGCCGTTTTTTCATGAAAACCGACGACTTTGACATCATCGCGGTTAAACGTCTTGGGCGGCGTATCGGAGGCGTTTTCCAAGGAGACTTTGATCTCTCCCTTTAACGGATTGGTTTCGATAACCGTTCCTCTGCCCTCGGCTGTTTCCACCACGGTTCCGACCTTGGGCGTACGCGCAGTCTCTTCGCTGTAAACCTTGTCTTCAAATCGCAGACAGCACATGAGTTTGCCGCAAGCGCCGGAAATCTTGGCGCTGTTTAAGGAAAGTCCCTGCTCTTTGGCCATTTTGATGGACACCTGTGCGAAATCGCCCAAAAACGAATTACAGCAGACACAGCGTCCGCAAACGCCGATACCGCCGAGCATTTTGGCTTCATCACGCACGCCGATCTGTCGCAGTTCAATGCGTGTGCGGAAAACAGACGCAAGCTCTTTGACCAACTCACGGAAATCGATACGCGTTTCAGCCGTAAAATAGAATAATAACTTGGAGTTGTCAAACGTATACTCCACAAACACAAGGTTCATGGCAAGCTTTAATTCGGCGACCTTTTTCTTGAAAATGGCGGCGGCTTCGGTTTCTAATTCTTTGTTGGCACGGAATTTTTCGGTATCGGCGGTATTGGCGATTCGCTTGATTTTCTTCAATGGAGCAACCACACTGCCTCCCGGCACCATGCGGTTGGAAATGGCGGTATAACCGTATTCCGAGCCGCGCGAGGTTTCCACGATAACCGGCGTTCCATAGGGAATATTCTGTCCGGCCGGATCGAAATAGTAGATTTTTCCGGCCTCACGAAAACGGATACCAACGATTTCGTGATCTTCGGGAACTGTTTCACCGTTTTCAGCGGAAAGTTCGTTTTCTTTTTCGGCTTCGGCCATAGGCTTGTGCGAAACAGCGGCGGCCGTGCGGGCGCGAACGCGCGCAAGCCGTTTTTCCTCTTCCGCCGCAATCTGTTCGGCAAGCGGTATGGCGTCTTTATACTTTTCCTCCAAAGAAGGCTCTTTTTCAGCTTTTTTGGCAGAAACAGGGTTAAAATCGTCCTTCAAATCACGCGCAAAAGCCATCATATCGCCCGAAAGCGGAGACAGACTGGCCATTTTCGGCTGACGGCGGTCACGGCGGTTCGCGTTATTCTGTCCGTTCTGTCCGTTCTGCGCATTCTGTACATTCGGATTTTTAGCGCCGCGGTCGTTCGGGTTGTTTTTAGCGCCTTTACCGCGTCCATTTTTTCCGGGTCTTACGTCGTTTTTCGGAGCGTTTTTCGGACGGTCGGAATTATTCCGGTTATTGGAATTATTCTGGTTATTCTGCGCATTTTGCGCATTCTGGCCGTTTTGCGCGGTACGTTCGGGTTTCGGATGGCGGTTATTGTTATTGGGTTCGCGATTGGGTTCGCGGTTATCGCGCTCCTTGCCGTTTTTAGGAGAATCGGGACGCTCCGGACGGGCGGCACGGTCGTTGTTTTTAGCGCTGTTGTTCGCGTTATTTTTCTGCGGTCTGTCACGACGCTGGGGATTGGAATTTTTGGAACGGTCAGCGTTTTCTTTGGTTTCCTTAGCCGGATTATTCTTCGGGGCGGCATCCTTTTGTGCGTCACGTGCGTTTTTGTTATAGGAATCACGCGCACCGTCGCGAATGGCCGGTTTAGGCGGTTTCGGGTCATTCTTTTCGCCCCCGCCGGTTTTGGCCATAACGATGCCGGAGCTTTGTTCACCGGAATCTTTTTTCTTGCGCGACGGCAAGGAGATCAAAAATCCTTTTTTGGTATTGATTGAGCTATCACCCTCTGCGGCCGTATCCGGCTGCATTTTTTTATTACCTGGTCTGTTATTCATAATATATATTTTTGTGTTCCTTTCTTTAACATAAAAGGGGGCTTTTTCCGAAAAGCCCGGATAGAGTCTTTTCGCTTCGCGAAAAGCAAGTAAGGGACGTTTTTCTGTTACTTTTTGCTGTGTGCAAAAAGTAACCACAAGAGACGTTTTTACGTTCTTTTTGCTTCTGCAAAAAGAACCAAAAAGCAGATGCTCGGACGCGTCAAAAGTTGCCGGTGGCAAGTTTTGGCGTGTCGGAGACCGCCGAAACAGGGAGTATTGTGAGCGGACGCGAACAAGACGACCATGTTTCAAGGAGTTGGCTTCGTCCTGCGACCTCGGTTCAAAGCTCTACACAGGCATGCTTTTTATAGAAATTGAAACGGTTCATCACTAAAACAGCTTTCAGGCTTTGAACCGGTGCAAACCGGCAATGTAGTGCTACCGCAGAATCGTTTTTGCGAAAAATTAAAGTTGCAGTGCGGGCTTGCCGCCGCAAACAGTCGATAAAAAGGAAAATTGCACGTTATATTGGGTGCGGTGGAAATGGAAATTGGTGTGGGTGGTAGAAAATTTAGAGTAAAACCATGGCTTGATATGATGTAAAAATGACGTGGTTTGTCGAGGTTTTGAGATTTCTCCAAATGTTTCTGTGTGCAGAAAATCGGAGCTTTTGCACTCTCTTACAAAGCTTTTTTGTTTTTTCAAGATAACTTTCTGTTCTCTCAAAAACAAATTCCCATCAAGCTCCCCCTTTTCATCAAACACATAACCTACTGTCTACCCAAATCGAAGCATGCCTTTTCAAAAACACTTACAAATCCTTACGCAGTAAAACTCCCGTCTCGCACCGGTTCAAAATACTCCGAGCTGTATGGCACAAAACGGCGATTTTCCAAAAGTTTTTCTGATAGGAACAAAGCTTGCAACCTAATCAAAAAATCCACCGCTCGGAATTTTGAACCGCTCCCCGGGAGTCCAGAGGGCCGCTATTTTGCAGCGGCGCTTCGCCGCCCTCGGTCTGCTTTTGGTTACTTTTCGCAGAGGCGAAAAGTAACGGAAAAACGTTCCTTTTTATTACTTTTTCGTACAAGCGAAAAAGTAATATTAAAACGTCCTTGAGGGAGCTTGTGGCATGCCGAAAAAAGAACGTAAAAATTGTCCCTTTTGCTTACTTTTCGCAAAAAGTAACCCTTACAAGCATCGCCCTTTTTACAGCTTCTCCGTCAGATATGCCTGTAAGGCGTTCGCATTGGCATAATCCTCTGTCATAAGATATGCCTTTTCAAATATCTCATAATAGCCTAACGCCCGCTTTACCGATAAGCGCGCACATACTTTCCGGAAATCCTCTCTGTATGAACCGTATGCTTCACTTTCCGCACGTTCTTTCCGCACACGTCCTGCCGATAGCTTGTACGCACAGATATCCCCTGCCACAAGCATCAGAACCCGAAAAACAAGCTGGAGCTCCTCCCGTTTTTTCGGCAAACGCGCCATAAACGCCGTCGTTTCTCCCTTGTAGAATCCATAAGCTAACTGAAACGCATTCTCCAACGTCTCCGGCACAAGCGTGCGCACATCGGTATCCTCATACGTTTCTAAATACAGCCGTATACAGGCGCATTGCGCGTCGGTCGCCTTTGGAAACAGTTGCTTGGGATCCTCTCCGAATCCGCTCCGTTCCGGCGTCAGGACACATACGCGCGATAACACCGTCGGAAGCACAGCGCTCTTGGCCGATGCCGTTAATAGAAAGACCACGCCCTCCGGCGGCTCCTCTAATATTTTCAACAGCGCATTCTGAGAAGAGGCATTAAAATTTTCCACGCTCTCCAAAACGATCACGCGCCGCGCGGCTTCATTGGGAGACAAATAGGCGCTCTCGCGGACCTTGCGTACATCGTCCACCGAAACCTTGTCTTTCCCAAGCACCGATACATCCGGGTGTGTTCCGGCCTCCGTCTTTTTGCACGCACCGCATACGCCGCACGGACTGCCATCCTCTTTCGGATGTTCGCAAAGCAGTGCGCGCGTCAACAGCGACACAGCCTCCCGTGCTTCGCGGAGCACAGGCGTCACGATCAAATACGCATGCAGCGGCTTTTTTGCGTCAAAGCCGCGGATTTCTTTCAACTGTACGTCCGCCAAGGCCGTTTACACCTGCAAAAACGATTCGACATTCAGCACAAAAATCGTCGCACCGCCGGTCTGAACCTTAGCTGTGCCTGCCGTATCCGCACCGCCGAGCGCCGGATAGACGTTGGTCGGGACATACTGCGAATGCCGTTTGCTGTGCTGTGAAATCAGTTTTACAACACCGTCTACCTGATCGTCGTTCACGCCGGTGATAAAAGTGGTATTGCCGGACGAGAGAAAACCGCCGGTGGACGCGATCTTGGTCGAATGGTAACCGGCTTTGTTAAGCTCGGATGTCACGATCGGAGCGTCGTCGTTGTGAACGATTGCAAGAATCAGTTTCATAAATATCCTCCTTATCTGATACGATTTATAGTTAATCTATGATTTTGGAAAACGGTATACCGGTACACTTTAAACGCCGTTTTCTTTAACTATCTTGTTTATAGATATTTTGTTATTTTAATCCGAACAAAGCGGAATCCGCACTGAACGAATGGCATAACGCCGCCGCAAGCGCATCGGCTGTATCGTCGGGATGCGGCTCTTTTTTTAGATTCAACAGCCGCGTCACCATATACATGACCTGTTTTTTATCCGCTCGGCCGTTTCCGACCACAGCCTGCTTGATCTGCAAGGGCGTATACTCAAAAATCGGAATGCCGTTCTGTGCGCAGGCAAGCAAGATCACGCCTCTTGCCTGACAAACGTTGACCGCCGTTTTTTCGTTAGTGTTGAAATACAGCTTTTCGATCGACACCGCCTGCGGATGCGAACGCTTGATTAACTCATCAATGTTCGCGTATATTTCGGCAAGGCGGAATTCCGTCTTTTCACCAGCCGGTGTAAGAACCGCGCCGTATTCAAGCGCCTGATACCGGCCGCGGAACGCATCGATCATACCGAAGCCAACCGTAGCAAGACCGGGGTCAATTCCCATAATGATCACTTGTAATACCCCTTTTTCCGGTCTGCAAAGCAGACTTGTTCCGCTTTTCCTGTGAATAAAGAATTATACCACATTTTTAACCTTTTGTCAATTCCGAATTATGGGATTCCGGCGCCGTTTTCTGTCGGTTTTGATCGATAATGCGCTTTTTTCCGGTTTCTATTTCTCTTTGCCTAATCCGTGAACCGTGCGGAAAACATTGGAAATAAGGGTTCCCAGTCCCTCGGTTTCCCTTTCTTCGCCCACTACGCGATCCGGCGTGCCGCGAAAGAGTTCGTAAAACACCTCGGCAAGCGTTTTTCCGTCCGGGGTGTTGATGTAAAAACGCGCGGTTTCACCGTCAGAGAGCGCTTCCAGATACACGTCAAGCGCCTTGTGTTCGGGGCAAAGTATGTCAAGCGGTTCAATTGTGCGCATGGCCGCCGCTTCGGGCGTTTCTCCGGTGTACAGCGTCTGCGGACAGTCGTGATAGATCACCGTATTCGGGAAATACATGGCGCCTGCCCGTTCAGCGCAGGCACGGACAATGCGGTTCAAGCAAAAGGCACAGGACTGCTCTCTGTCATTTTTGCGTCTCTTGGCGTTCAGATAATTGTTGTAATACTGCATGGTCACTTTCCTTTCCGTTATTTGGTTCAGACGCAGCAAGTATCCGTTCGGCAAGAGCATTATACTCGTGCTGTTTCGCCGCTTCTTTGTTTTTACGCACTGCGGATGTTCTGTGTGTAAGCGGAATTTTCCGGTTTTTTCGCGAAAGACGCAGTAATTCGCGCGCTGTTTCATTTTCGGCTGCCGCCAAAATATTGGCATACAAAAGCGGCGTTTCCGCCTGTATTTTTGTAACGCCCAACGCACCGAACAAGAGAATCCGTCGGATCTTAGCGTCCGTAAGCGTTTTACAGCGAAGCGCCTGAACGGTTTGCTCATAATTTCCCGATGTCCGCACCGCGCGGTACACGGCATTTTCCAAGCCGCCCGTGTATTCGCACGTTCCGGCAAGCTGTTCCTTGGTTTTGGAAAGCAATAACAGATAGACCGCTTTCCGGAAATTTTCCGGCCGATAGTTTTCCAAGTGCGGCCAAGCCGAAAGATCCGGCAGAAAGGCAGAGGCACTGTCAAGATCGCCGCTCCGGGCGAGCGTCCGAACCAAGGAAGAAGAGGCAAAAACGCCGTTCGGCGCACCTTTCCGGTCAACGGAACGCGCAAGCGCCACCGGAATCAGATCGGCCGACTGCCGCCTGATTGCCTTGATATACTCAATTCCCAGAATATCGTTCGGGTTTTCGCTGACAGCGGCTTTTTCACCGAAGTATCTGCGAAGAATAAGACTTCTTGCGCGGATATAAGAGGTCTCGGGATGTTCTTTTTGATATACCTGTATACTTTTCAAGAGTTCTTTCTCGCACAAAGCCGCCGCAAGTTCCGATAGAAGTCCGACATCGGCGCATTCCGAACCAAACGCAAGATGCGAACACATACCGCACGCATCGAGAAGCCGCACGCCGGTTGCGGCAAATTTTTCCGCCGTCATACAAGAATAGGGAAACGGAATTTCGAGAACCACCGACGCGCCGTAGGTGACAGCGCTTTGGGCCCGTACCGCTTTGAGTGCGCACGCCGGTTCGCCGCGCTGTACGAAACTGCCGCTCATCGCGCACACGGCAGGCATATCCAGCGTTTCACGTATCTGTTTCAGTTGGTAGGCGTGTCCGTTATGAAACGGATTGTATTCACACACCACGCCGCAGGCTTTCTTTTGGAGAGTACCGGTTGCTTCGATCACACGTTCCTCCCTTATCCGATTTTTTCAGATTGACAGTTTTTATCGGGAGCGGTTTTCGCCCGAAACACCCCAAGGGTTTCTGCCACAGTCTGTTTATATCTATACATATTATAGTATAACATGTAAATATTAAGAATCCTCCAAAAAAGTTAATATTTTTTCAAACATTATTTGAGCGAATGTGATATACTATATTTGGAAGAAGTTTTCCCGATTGTACAAAAACCAAATTACGACAGGAGGAACACAGTATGAAAAAGATCATTTATTTAATCGGCGCATTTGTAACGACAGCCGCCATTATCGGCGCGATTGCCGTTATGCTCAACAAGCTCAAAATTTCGCTCTCCATCGAGGGAATCGACGACACGCTTGACGATGAGGAAAAAGGCGACATCGATTTATCCATAGAGAACGAAGCAAGCCACAAAGAGGCTGAAAAAGAAGCCGACGAAACGGAAAAGTCCGTTGAGGAAGAGCTAAGCGCCATGGATGAAGAGGAAAACGGCGTCGATCATGATATTGATGTCGAAATTTCCGAAGAATAACGGCAAGAGCTTCATGCCCTTGCAGATTCGACCTGCTTTTCCTTAAAGAAAAGCAGGTCGAAATTTTTTGATTGAAACAATGCAAATGCAGTCATCTTGCGCAAAAGCAGAAAAATTCACATCTATATGCTATTCTATAAATATGATCCCCGACAAAAACTCTTTTCCAATCGTTATATCATATAGAAGGAGTCAGCCATGCCAGAGATAGCGGCCGAAAACGGCTTTAAAGAATTCTACGAGCGGAATTACAAAACGGTATACCGCATTTGCTTTACCTATATGAAAAATAAATCCGAAGCCGAAGACTGCACCGAGGACGTTTTCGTCAAGGTTTTGACCGGAAATTTTACGTTTAACGACGAAACGCACGAAAAAAAGTGGCTGACCGTTACTGCAATCAACCTCTGCAAGGATCGTTTGAAGCATTGGTTCCGGCGCATGGTCTCCCCCATTGAGGATGCCGGGGAAATCGAAAGCGACCCGCCCGCCGAACCGGATGAAACATTGGAAATTGTAAAAAAACTTCCGACCAAATACAAAGATGTCATCTACTTACATTATTACATGGACTATAAGACCGCATTTTTCACCGGCTCATACCGCACGGATCGCCCTGCCGCTTGCGGCTTGCATTTGTATTGTGGTTCTTGGTGTGACACGCTTTTTGCCGGGGAATGTGCCGGATGATACGCGGTTTGACGATCCGCCGGTCTTAGCAGGAAACCCCTATGCCGAAGCCGAAAGCGCGGCGGATTTTTTGACGATCGGAATTACGTTAGACACGCCGCTTGACGCAGAAAACAAACACTATGCCGTGATCGGCGGCGAGCTTTGCGAAGTGGAATTCACGTATTCCGGTCATAACTATACGCTTCGTGCCGCAAAGGATGGCGATCCGTCCGGCATAAACGGTCAAAAGCTGTCCGAAGAACCGGTTGAAAACGGCGGCAACGCTTCCCTCGTCACGCTTCGAGTGGAGGGAACCGGCGAATGTTGCCTGATTCTCTGGTCGGAAGAGGATGTCTTTTATTCGCTTGCCAACACCGATGGAGTGGCCGCCGATGAGGTGCGCGCAGTGTTTGAAAAAATAATTCAATAAATTTTGATTTTTTCCCGACAATTTCTTTGCAAGAATCGTTATACGTATGGAAGCATAAAAAACTATCCGCTCGCGCCGTTCGATACGATAACAGCGTACTATAAAGCTGACCACAGCGTAAGCTATAACAACGGCGCATATGTCTCCGACTCCATCTATGAGCGGAAATACCTTGACGGGAGCGATCAATACGCGGCTTTTCTGAACTCAAATCAGGCTCAGACAGTTATCCGGGGCAGCGGCAAAGGAAACCTGCTTATCGTCAAGGATTCTTATGCAAACACTTTTGCACAGTTCGTGGCTGACGAATACGCCGAAGTGCATCTGATCGACCCAAGATTTTACCGCGGCAGCATTTCGGAATATACCAAAGAGAACGGCATTGATGAGGTATTAGTGGTTTATAATATTCCGAATTTTGCGATAGATACAGCGATCGGCGGCATTTCCTGACATTTATCCAATCCACTGCCTTTACAAGCGCTCGCAGTCTGATCTTCAACATTGCTCATCAAACAAATACACATAGTTCAACCGTCCGCGCGGCGCGGCGTTGCCATTGACATAAAAGTCCATCACATCGGTTTACTGCATATTGTCCGACCATTTGAGTTCAAACGAAAAGCGCCGATCTGTCTGTCATCCAGTGTCTGTTTGTCCCCGCGTTTTTAGACGCTGCTCTGCAAAACCGTCACACGTTTTCCGACGTTTTGAATCACTATTTGATCGGCGTTGTTCCGATACCGAAAGACACCGAAACGGTCTTTGAAGACACGGACGGCGCCGCGTTGGCGGAGCTTTACGGAATGCTTGACGAATTCAGCAGCAAATTGCCGGGGTATGTTCAGATGATCCGCAGCGGTCTTATCCGTATTATTATCCGTGCCATGCGCCGCATCCAAGCATTGGAGCGGATCGGCGACGCCAAGATACGCCGGATGACCGAATACGCACAAGAAAATTTTGCCGAAAAAGATCCGCTTGCCAAGGTTTCGCGCTTACTCGGTTATTCCGAATCCTATCTCAGTCTGTTATTTAAAAACTCGCTCGGCGTGACGTATTCGGAATTTTTGCTGGAAACACGCATTCGCGTCAGTTGTCAGCTGCTTGAAAATACGGAGCTTTCGATAGAGGAAATTGCCGAAAGCACCGGTTATGCGGATGTGCGTTTCTTTCGCCGGAATTTTATAAAAATAATGAATCTGACTCCGTTAAAATATCGAAAAGCCCTGCTCAAAAAAGGAGTTCATGCATAAAACGCCGCGAATCAGACACACTATAACCGGACAAAAAACGTGTACCGGTTTTTCGTCCGAATTTGTGTAAATGCAAGGAGGACACCCCATGTCACCCAAGGAACTTCTTTATATTGAAGACGCACTCGGCCATGAAAAGCAGATGAAAGACTGTCTTGCCGGTTTTGCCGGACAAGTGCAGGATGCAGAGTTGAAGAATTTCATTCAAGATCTCTGCACCAAGCATCAGACAAGTTTTGACAAGCTGTACGGCTTATTGAACTGATCAAGACAAGGAGAAACAAAATGGACGACAAGATTATCATGGACAATATTTTAACTTCCACCAAAAGTGCGTGCGACCTTATGATGCACGGAACGATTGAATCCGCCACTCCCAATGTGCACACCGCGTTTTCGCAGATTTTAAACGACACGTTATGCATGCAGAATGAAATTTACGCCAAGATGACGCAAAAAGGCTGGTATCCGACGCAAAATGCAGAACAGCAAAAGATTGACGCGGCCAAACAGAAGTTTTCCGCCTCCAAGTAACCAAGCGGCTTATACAACGCACTCCAAAGACCCGACAGCGAAATCGCTGTCGGGTCTTTAATTGCAGGGCGGCTTTGCCGCCTGCCGATGCTCACGCTCCCGCGTGCGTGGCAGTCCCGGCAGGGACTGCCGGGGAGTAGTGCTTTTCCGGAAAAGCTCGGAAAAGGGCTCTTAGAAAAGCTTGACTTTTCCCGAAAAGCCACCAAAAGGGGCATGCCTTTCTTTTCCGGAAAGATATGGAAAGAGCGCTTTTCGGTTCCCGAAAAGCAAGTAAGGGACGGTTTTGGTGTTGCTTTTCGCCTCTGCGAAAAGTAAGCAAAAGAGGACGTTTTCATGTTACTTTTTGCGGCGTGCAAAAAGTAACCAAAAACACGCC
>CAKSOW010000034.1 GCA_934479825.1 uncultured Eubacteriales bacterium | reverse complement strand
GGAAATGCTGTTGGAATCCAACGACATATCTGCCGTAAAGACATGATATTCGCCGGTGGTCGTCGTGTGGTTGCCGCGGCCGATCTTGTGCTCGCCGCCCGGCATGTAAAATCCGCCGTAGTCGTTAGACGGAGAATAGTTAACCGCAAACCACGGAGTGTCATTACGAACCAGGTCAGACTCGGTTATTTTTTCCGGAGACACCTTGTTTTCGCTATTGATCGCCTTATCAATCTTATAACAATAGGAAACAACATTGTACTGTCTGGGGTCAAACGCCGTTACGCTCGGTAAATACTTGGGAATAAAGAACACACGCATATCGTTCTGATAAGCACTGCCGTTCCACATCGAACCCGGCATCTGCCATAAGCGCATCACTGTCCGGTTATCATCGGTTACAAAGCTGATTCCCTTTCCGGAATCGCCTGTATACGTGACGTTGTCTCCCTCATAAGCAAAGCCCATAGCGGGAACTTCCGCACTCTGGTGGAAAGAAACAAAAGTTTTACCGAGAACATCCGCTTTGTTTGCCACAGCGCCGGAGGCATATTTAGCGCCGGTTTCTTCATTATACCAGGCAAGAAAATCCGTTTTATCGTCCGGTTCCGGGAATGTATAAGTATCCTCCGTAAGCGTGAGAAACGTCCGTTTTGTACCGTCAAGCAGTCCGATTTGATCAGCGTCAACGGACGGATTGCAGTACACACGGAGATTGTCGTAGTAGTACGGCGTCGCGATATTGGCCATACGGCGCACACCGATTTCCACCAAGCCTTGGTTGTCGTCTCCGACTTTCACCGTTCGGCTACAGGTAATCCACTTTCCGGTCTCTTGGACAAAACCGTCCCAACCGTCCTCCCAATCGTCCTCTTTGCCCTTGTTCCAAGGATCTTTGATTCCTTTGAATTCCACACGTGACAGAATTTTCGGGTTAGGCGTTCCGGTCGGGAAATACAGATCCACCACGAGGGTGTATGTGCCGGGTTGGGTATAAGCGGGAGCTTCAATTTTAGCAACGGAAAAGTTTTCTTCTGCCACAAGCTTCAAGCACTTGTTCTCGCTGCCGGACGGGTCATTCGCAACCGCAGCCGAAGCAAGGCCGACCGGCACGATCTTAGCGCCGCTTCCCTCTTTGACATAGTCCGGCACCGTATAGTCGTCCGACGAATCAAAACTGCTGTACCAAATGAGGTCGCCGTATTTTTCGTCAACAGGTTGAATTTCTGTTTCCTCCGTTAAAGACACGTCTTTTGCCTGTGAAACCGGCTCGGTACTGCTTTCCACCGTTTCAAGGCCGAATGCGCCGGCATGAACAGAAACAAGAAGAGCCGCTGCAAGGGATAAAAGTGTTCGCTTTTTCATGTTCGTTTACTCCTTTTCTGATATTTTATTTGCCATTTTGGGGATAACACTGAATAAAGGATAACACCCTTATGAGGTTAGTTTTATCATACAATAATTCATACAGAAAGTAAATGATTTTTCGCGACATATCTATTTGTTCCTTGACAAATTCACGCATATATGTTACACTGTTCATGAGAAATAACCAAGAAAGAGCGAATTTATATGAAAGGTTCTGTCAATAAATACACAGCCCCGACCTACTACCGCCAATTCGGAAGCATTCGGCTAAGCAAAGAAGAACTGCTGAACATCATGATTGAGGACTCCGAGCGACTGAAAAAAAACGGTGTTTCCTACGGTATTCGTTTGGAAGATTACAGCGTCTACGGCAGCGGCGTTCATGTGGCGTCGATATACCGGAACAATTTCACGCCCTACCACGATCATGACTATTACGAATTAAACTATGTCTTTTCCGGCGAGCTGCTCGAATACATCGACGGACGAGCCTTGACCTTGGAAAGCGGCGATATGCTTATCATGGCGCCGAACGTGCGGCATGTGTCAAACCCCTATAAAAAAGCCCGTTGCTACAACATTCTTATCTCAACCGGATTTGCGGAAAATGCAGCAGCGCAGCTTGCCCGTTTTGACGGACAGAACTATCTGTCCGAACTGATCAAAACTTCCGGTTTTCTCATTTTTCACCAAGTTCGCGTCGAGTCGCTGGTTTCGAACATGAACGATCTGGCACGCCGCGAAAGGAAAAATTTCAAGTATCGCGTGCCGCTTTTGGAATGCCTTGGAAAACAACTGCTTTTTGCGTTATGCAATCATTCGTATGACGTGTATGCGCGCGTTGAAAAAATGTCCCGTAATTTGACGGAAGAGTTAGTGGCCGGACAAATTCTGGACTATATCCGCAAGCATATCGATTCGGTTTCCTTTCCGCGGCTGTCACAATATTTCGGTTATTCGCAAAGTCAGATCGGGCGGCTTATAGAAAAATACAGCGGCGGCAATTATACGGAGTTCGTCGTATTCTGCCGTCAAAGAAAGGCGGAACGGTTATTGCGCCGAACCACGCTTCCCGTTTTTCAGATTGCCGCCGAAACCGGTTTTAAAAACACAGAGTCATTCTGTCGTTGGTTCAAGCATTATTTCTGTGCAACACCGTCAGAATTCCGCAAAAAATCAAAACCATTGGAAAATACAGGCAGTCTGCAAGAAGACCGGGGGGCGGAAGAAAGCGCCTTTTTGCCAACCTTGGAAAGAAAAGAGACACACTCTGTTCTCTTTCCCCAAGCTCCTGAATTTCCGGAAATTTGACATTTCCTGCCAATTGTGATAAAATTATATAGAGTTTTTATCACATACAAACACCAATAATCTTGCATTTGACGGCGCATTCTAAGCGAAAAGGAAGTGGAAAACAAATGAAAGAAAAAATCGGACAGGTATTTGTTCTTGCAAAGGAAAACACGCCGGTTCCCGGCTGCACCATATCCAAACAAATTTCGGACGACCCGGCTATCACTTGCTTTTCCCTTGCAGCCCATACCGATATCAGTGCGGAAATCTATGATTATCACAAGTTGATCTGGGTTTTTGACGGAAAACCGGAAGTGTATTTTGAAAACAACATTTGTGTTTGTGAAACCGGTTCATGCGTTTTGACACCGCTTGGCATACCGGTCGGCGTAAGAACTCAGGCAGACGCCGTCTATCTTGAAATTTTTATAAGGATAACTGACAAAATGAACGCAAACATTCACGCAGGGGAAGTATTTAAGCTTTCCGAACTCATTCCTTACGGCGATGGGAAAATTGTCAACATGGATTTAATCCACAACGAAAAAATGAAATTCGTCCTTATGGCTTTCGACGCAGGCACCGGACTTTCGGAACATGCCGCGCCGGGTGAAGCAATGGTATTCGCTTTGGACGGCGAGGGAATCATCGGCTATGAAGGAAAAGAGCATACGCTTCATGCCGGCGAGACATTCTGCTTTGCCAAAGGCGGCAAGCACTTTGTCAAAGCCGCCGGACGTTTCAAAATGGCACTCCTGTTGGCTTTGGAATAAAATACAAAATTTTATGCATTCGGACGCCGTTTCCGCGATTGTTTTTTATGGTGCATATCGTGTCAAAAAAGCAATCTGCGAAACGGCGTTTTGCTGTGTTTAGCAGAAATCATAGTGAATAATTGAAAAAATATACAAGAAAGCAGATTACGGTTTACATTTCATATTGACAATATCTGCCATTTGTTGTATAATAAATCAGCAAAATTTTAAAGGAGGTTCTTATGGCAAGACGGTACAACAGCGAAGACTCCAAGCGGCGTATCCTTTCCGCCTGTGTAAAACTGTTTATCGAGAAAGGCTATCACAATACGACGCTTTCTCAGATATTGCGCGAAGCCGATGTAACAAACTCGACCTTTCAGAACATTTTCCACACCAAAGACGGCGTACTTTTAGACCTTACGGAATTCATGTTTGACAGTCAGTTTGCGGCGGCGCGAAACATTGGATCGGCCGGCTTGAAGCCGATTTATGTCTATGCCGCAGAGACCTCCATTCAATTGACGATTGCCGAATTAAACGAAAACTTACGGGATGTCTATGTCGAAGCCTATTCCAACAAAAACACGATGGAATACATTTTCGAGCGCACCTCTACCGAACTGTGCCGTATTTTTTCTTCGTATAATCCGGATTTGACCGAAAGTGATTTTTATGAACTTGAAATCGGATCGGCCGGAATCATGCGCAATTACATGGCAAGAAAATGCGATAAATACTTTACTCTGGACAAAAAGCTCATGCGATTTTTGAATATGAGCCTTGGCGCCTATAATGTCCCGAAAGCAGAACGGGATGAAGTCGTCGCCTTTGTTTTAGGAATCGACATTCAGAATATTGCCAATACCATTATGCAGAAACTGTTTCAGGCGCTTGCTATGCGGTTTGAATTTGAACTTGGCGAGGCTGTCGCAACGCCGGGCATTTAAGACATTTTTCGTTTTGTATCCCTCATTTTAACTTTTTCCAAAACACAAAAGGACCGCTCATGTTATCATGAGCGGTCCTTGACAGATATAAAACGTTGGTATCATAAGAACTGCCGGAGGAAACTCCGGCAAGACAAGGCTGAGAACAGTGTAAAAACTGGGCGGTTATGCCATCATCCCCGCGAAAGGAGGTGATAGCTTATGGAATATGTATACATAATAATGTATCTGCTGGCGCTTATCACGCTGGTATTAGCCATAAAAATAACGCCCACACCTGCTAAATGTAGCGTTATTTTTAATAAAACACATTTGGCATAACCGTTTGAGGTCTTGCCCTTACACTACTATTATATGCTTTTTCTCCGAAAGGTCAATACTTTTATCCAAAATTTTCGCCGCAAGTTTCTGCTTGCGGCATTTTTGGTAAAGAAAAAAACACGCAAAAACGTGTCATCTTTCGTGTCATATTTTTGTTTAAAAGACCGTATTTTGGTATGATTTTCTAAATTTTGCTGTAAAATACCAAACACCTGAAAACCGCATGGTTAAGCAAAAAACAAAGAAAACCGCTATACAAGCGGTTTTCTTATTTGGCGGAGAAGGAGAGATTTGAACTCTCGCGCCGGTTGCCCGACCTACACCCTTAGCAGGGGCGCCTCTTCACCACTTGAGTACTTCTCCGTGTGTGAAAGGTTACTGCCAATGGACGTACATACATCTGCTAACTGTATATACGGAAAACACAAAGTAAAAAGCTCTGTTCGCTATGCATAACACATTTCGGACGAAACCTTGAAAATGTCTGGCGGAGAGGGTGGGATTCGAACCCACGCGCCCTTTCGGACAAACGGTTTTCAAGACCGCCTCGTTATGACCGCTTCGATACCCCTCCGTATTGTGAAGGTTTTACTTTGCTCAACGTATGATATCATATCATATTCCGGCCGTTTTGTCAAGCCTTTTTGTGAAAAATCCCGAACTTTTGACTAAGCTTTTTTTCGACACACAAAACTCTTGCATACTGGCACATTTTATGTTATACTGGAAACATCCTACTGATACACAAAACCGAGGTAACTATATGACGTTTGAGATAAAAGAAAATCATTTTTACAAAGACGGCGCCCCCATTAAGCTCATTTCCGGCGCAGTACACTATTTCCGCAACATGCCAGACACCTGGGGCGATATTTTTGCAAAGCTTGTCGCTCTCGGCTGCAACTGCGTTGAAACCTATTGCGCCTGGAATCTTCATGAACCAACCCCCGGCGTATTTGATTTTTCCAGTCGGCTGGATATTGAAGCTTTCCTTGACGAGGCGGAAAAAGCCGGTCTTATGGCCATTGTCCGTCCCGGTCCTTACATCTGTGCCGAATGGGAGTTCGGCGGCTTGCCGTGGTGGATTCAAACCGACGATGACATGGAGATCCGCTGCATGAACAAAAGTTATATCGGGCATTTCGATCAATATCTGGATGTGTTGCTTGCAAAGATCCGCCCTCATCTTGTAACCTGCGGCGGCAATGTGATTCTGCTACAATGCGAAAACGAATACGGCTATTACGGCGATGACAAGCAATACCTTGCTTATCTGCGCGACGGCTACCGTGCGCGCGGCATCGATGTTCCGCTTTTCACCTCTGACGGCACGTCAGTGACCGATCTTTTGGACGGGACAATAGACGGGTGTCTTGCAACGCTCAATTTCGGCAGCCGGGTAACCGAAAGCTTCGCCGCTCACGATAAGCTCTTCCCGGATGGACCGAAAATGTGTATGGAAATGTGGGACGGATGGTTTGACGCCTGGGGCGATGAAAAACATCATACCACAGACGCGCAGACCTATGCCGGCGTTGTGCGCGACATGCTTGCCAAAGGCAGTTTAAATATGTATATGTTCATCGGCGGCACCAATTTCGGTTTCACAAGCGGCGCCAACCATTATGAAACCTTTGCGCCGGACGTAACAAGCTACGATTACGACGCGCTTCTTTCGGAATGCGGCGATACAACGCCGAAATATTTCGCCGTGCGAAAGGTCATCGAAGAATGCACCGGCATCACTCCGCCGCCTGTTCCGGAAAACCGGAAAAAGGCCGCTTACGGAAAAATCGAGCTTTCCGAGCAGGCGCTTCTTTTAGAACAGTTAGATAAGATCAGCGCGCCGATTCACAGCGATGTGCCGCGCGCCATGGAAAAATACGGAATCGGATACGGTTATATTGCCTATCAGACCGTCTTGAACCGCGATTATGAGAACGCCGTTCTCTCCTTTGAAAGTCTCGGTGACCGCGCACAGGTATTGGTCGGTAACAAATTGCAGGGAATCGCCTATATCAACGATTCTCTGTCGGTTACGGTAAATGCCCGGAGCGGCGATGTTCTGACCATTCTTGTGGAAAACATGGGACGCGCCAACTTCGGGCCTAAGATGATGCGGCTCAAAGGCTTGCCCGGCCGGGTACTGCTCGGTAACAAGATCCACTTTTCGTGGGACGCATATCCGCTTCCCATGACTGGTCTCGATAAACTTGCCTTTTCGCCGGTTCACATTCAAACCGCGCCTGCCTTTTACCGCGGCACTTTTGAAATTTCCGACACGCCGTGCGACACCTTTTTGCGAACAGATTCTTTTACCAAAGGCTTTGTGACGCTCAACGGTTTCAATCTCGGACGTTTTTGGGAGATCGGCCCTCAAAGGGCGCTGTATGTTCCGGCTTCGATTCTGAAAAGAGGAACAAACACCCTGACAGTGTTTGAATCGGATGCCTTAAAAGGAAAACCGGTCGTGGAATTCACCGACCGGCCGGACATCGGATAAAAAGACGGATTAAAAAACATTTTTGAATATTTCAAACGGAAATCTGTATTCTTAAACTTCAAAGAGAATTTTGGCAACTATCATGAAAAAAACAGTTGAAAGAAATCTCACAACCGGCAGTGTCTTGAAAAAACTTGTTTTCTTTTCCCTGCCCTATCTTCTGTCCTATTTTTTGCAGACGCTTTACGGTATGGCCGACTTATTCATTGTCGGTCAGTTTGAAAATGTCGCCGCTACAACGGCAGTCTCGATCGGTTCACAGGTCATGCACATGTTGACCGTCATGATCGTGGGGCTTGCCATGGGGACGACCGTGACGGTCGGACAGGCCGTCGGCGGCGGCGACAGGCGGAAAGCTTCGCGTGCAGTCGGAAACACGGTTACGCTCTTCATGGCTCTCTCCGTAGGGCTTGCGGTGCTGCTGCTTGTCCTCGTCCGGCCGATCGTATCGGTCATGTCCACGCCAAACGAAGCGGTTGAAGGAACGGTGCGGTATTTGACGGTCTGCTTCATCGGCATTCCGTTTATCACTGCCTACAACATCATCAGTTCCATCTTCCGCGGCTTGGGAGACAGCAAAAGCCCGATGTACTTCATCGCGGCCGCCTGTGCCGCCAACATCGCGCTCGATTATCTGTTTATGGGTGTTTTCCGTCTCGGCCCCCTCGGAGCGGCGCTCGGAACAACGCTTTCACAAGCGTTCAGCGTATTTCTCTCCTTAGCTGTGATTGTAAAAAGACACAGCATTCCGCTTGAAAAAAGCGACTTCAAGCCGCAGAGCGCCGTCATGCGCAAGCTTTTGGGAATCGGCGTTCCGGTTGCCTTGCAGGACGGTCTGATCCAGATAGCGTTTATCGTCATCACGGTTATCGCCAATAAACGCGGATTAACGGACGCGGCGGCAGTCGGAATCGTCGAAAAGATCATCGGTTTTCTGTTTCTTGTCCCCTCCTCCATGCTTTCGGCTGTTTCCGCGCTGGGCGCGCAGAACATCGGCGCCAACAAACCCGAGCGCGCCATTCAAACGCTTCGCTACGCCATTTTCATGGCTTTCGGGTTTGGCATTCTCATGACGGCGCTCATTCAGTTTTCGGCCAATCCGATCGTCGCACTGTTTACGGACAAAAACGCCGCAGACGGCACCGAAGTCATCCGGTTAGGCGGCGGATATCTGCGCGGCTACATTTTGGACTGTGCGTTTGCCGGGATCCATTTCTGTTTCAGCGGCTATTTCTGTGCCTGCGGCAAATCCGGTCTTTCGTTCTTACACAACATCCTTGCCGTTGTATGCGTGCGTGTGCCGGGCGCATACCTGACCTCCAAATGGTTTCCGGACACTTTGCTGCCCATGGGGCTTGCCACGGCCGCCGGATCGCTGTTATCGGTCATCATCTGCGTGATTGCGTTTGCAATCATCCGGAAAAAAGCCGCGCAAACCGCGTGACTGGTAAAAAAAGCTCCTCCGGCTAATAAGATAAGCAATCATGATTCCGAGGACATGCCCGTTTTAGCATTTTTCCGATGCTTGATAGCGGCATGTCCTGTTTCTCTTTTAAAAACAATACTGAAATAGTTGGAATCCGAAAAACCTAACTTTTCGCTGACCTCCCCCACTGTGTTTCCTTTTTCCAACAGTTCAATCGCCGTGCGTATTTTGATCTTTAAAAAATATTTGTGCACACCGCATCCGGCATATTCGGCAAAGCATTTTTTGACAGTGGCTGTGCTGACGCAAAGATGTTTGGCAATTTCGACGGTCGTGATCCGTCCATACACATTTTTCTCCAATAGCTCGACGATTGCGGTATACAGATCGATCTTGCCGCCGACGTTACACGGCAAAAGAGCGGTTTCTGCATGGGCAAGGCACAAAAGAAACGCTTCCATAAGCGGAAAGACAATCGGCATATCGGGCAACACAACGTAATCAGTTGCGGTGCGCGTTTCCAGAATACCGGGATAGCCCGGCAGGGCGCGGATAGTGTTCATAATGCGCAGCGGCTCATCCCGCAGACGGAAAACGCCTTTGCGCAACCGATACGCATAGGCGCCGCTCATGTCAAAGGACATGATAAAAATGCGCGGTTCGGTGCCGTTTTCACTCCAAATTTTATGGAACTCCATCGGCTGATGAAAAATCACATCGCCGTTTTTTAACGTGTATACGCGGTCGTCGGCGCTCACGCCGACTTCGCCCTCTGCAATATACACCATTTCCCAGGCTGAATGGCACTCGCCGCCGAAATAGAAATCCGACGCACGTTTATGGTCAAACAGCGTATAAATGCGGTCAATGGAAATGAAACGCTCGTTATTTCGCTTATCTGTCAGTTCGACATAGAAAGATTTATCCATTTTTATATAAAAATTGTCCTTTTTCAAATTGTTTCTGCAAGATTGGTATGTTATAATCATAGCATAAACAAACGTTTTTGTAAAGACATTTTTGAAGGAGACATTCAAATGGCAGAAAAACTGAAACTCGGACTTGTGGGACTCGGGCAGCGCGGCGGAGGTCTTTTAAAAGGCTTATTCATCCCCTCCGACCGCGTGGAAGTGGCGGCGGTATGCGACATATATCCCGACCGCACGGAAAAAGCGGTCAAAGACTGCACCGATGCCGGCAAAAAAGCGCCGTTTGCAACATGCGATTACAAGGAACTGATTAACCGGGACAAAGTGGATTTAGTTGTCATCGCCACGCCTTGGAAACAGCACGTTCCCATGGTTTTATATGCGTTGGAACAAGGCGTAGCCTGCGGCAGTGAAGTAGGCGGAGCGGAAAGCCTTGACGAATGCTTTTCGCTTGTCGAAACATGGGAAAAGACGCGGACGCCGTATATGTTTCTCGAAAACTGTTGTTACAGCCGACGTGAAATGATGGCGCTCAACATGGTAAAAAAGGGCGTTTTCGGCGAAATTGTACACTGTTCGGGCGGATATCATCATGATTTGCGCGAGGAGATCGGGTTCGGGCGCGAAAACCGTCACTATCGTTTGGACGAATACCTCACCCGAAACTGTGAGAATTATCCGACGCATGAGCTCGGACCGATTGCAAAAATTCTCGACATCAACCACGGCAACCGCTTTGTGTCCTTGACAGCCACAGCTTCCAAAGCGGCTGGCATGCATGAATTCATAGCCGAAAAGAAGCCGGAGGATACGGCTTTGAAGAATGCGGTCTTTGCGCAGGGTGACGTAGTAAGCACGATCATCAAATGCGAACGCGGCGAAACGGTTGCCCTGACGCTTGACACAACGCTTTCACGTTTTTACACGCGCGGTTTTTGCGTACACGGAACAAAGGGACTTTATGAAGAGGCAACCGATTCGATTTATTTAGACGGTATGGGAGAGTTCTGGAACTGGAAACCGAATTGGGGCAATGCAGAGAAATTTGCCGCAGAATATGAGCATGACGTCTGGAAGAAGTATCGTGCCGAGGGAATACAGGGCGGTCACGACGGCATGGATTATTTGGTTTACAACGAATTTTTCGACTGTGTACGGGAGGGACGCGCCATGCCGATCGACGCATACGATGCGGCGGCTTGGATGTCGATAACACCGCTTTCGGAAAAATCGATCGCAAGCGGCAGTATGCCGGTGGAAATCCCGGATTTCTGCAAAAATCGCAAATAACATTTAAGAGCGGCAAAGGTTTATCTTGCCGCTCTTAAAAAAACGCGGCTTTTCTCAAAAGCCGCGTTCCAGTTATTTTGGGGGAAATATTCGTTTTGGGGCGCATTTTGTTTGGTCTTAAAGGGAAAATACACGTATTAAGGCATACAGACCAAAACAGACATCCATGATGTTATAGAGCAAACTCTCGTCGGTGAAAAGCCAGAATGCCTGCGCAAAAGCATAGGTAACTATAATCACAAGCACAAGACTTGAAACCGCAATGCCGAGCGCATAATACTTGGCCGCAATGCCGCGCATAGTCTTTTTTTCATTCTCTTTGTCCTGACAAAGCCGGGGAATCGCAAATTCCGCTTCGGTAACAAAGAACATCATAATACAAATCATCGTCAAAAGCACAAATGTACGCTGGGAAGCATTGATCTGCGTTTCTTTGTCAATAAACAGCGTTATGGTACGCATGGCCGCATACAGTGCAGGAAATAACGGAAGCAGGCTGTATGTCGCCGGTTTTGTGATATCGGTTTTGGCGCCTTTTGAACAAATGACGAAAAAATACAGAATCGTCGGTACGCAAAGTACAGTCTCCGCACATAAAAGAATGCTTATCGGACGTCTGCCGACCACCATATCAAAAATATCGCCAAAGAAAATGACAACCATCATGAGTGCACAGATGGTCGAGGCAAAAGCCACAGAAATCGATTCGTTCTTGATCGGACGCGCATAGTCAAAGCGTCTTGCCACAAAGCCGGCCAACAGTGCCGCCACAAAAAGTACCATGGCACAAGTGCCAAAAAGACTGCCCAAATGGGTATCGGTGTATAAACCGTTTGCCGTATCGATATCCGTAAACAGTAAAAAACTGCGAAAAACGCCGAGGGCCAAGGACAAAACGAGGAAAACGACGGGAATAATCTTTAAAACTTTTCGGTTTTCCTTCGGTTTCGTATCATTCATATACATCTCTCCGTTTGAAAGGACTTTTCATCCGTTATCAAAAGAAATACCGGCGTAAGCCGGTCACTTTCAGTATTTATTATAAGAACAAAACAAGCAAAAGTCAACGGATATCCGCCTGAATTTACAGGTTATATATTAAAAATATACAATTTTATAAGGCTCATTTTCGGTTTATTCATCAAATCGCCGATGCATGTCGGCATACACCTTCAATGATGTTAAGAATATCCGCAAGATTTTCCGATCGGTTGATCTTATCGCGTGAAGCGGCGGCATTCGGCATTCCTTTTAAATACCACGCTGCATGTTTCCGGGATTCCCGTATACCGGTATACTCGCCTTTCAATTCGCATAATGCCGTAATATGCGCTTGGATATCCGCAAAAATCTGCTCACCGGTCGGACGCGTATAGTTTTTCTGTTCCAGCGCCGCAAGGATCTCTTCAAATATATAAGGATTTCCAAGCGCCCCGCGGCCAACCATAATTCCGTCGCATCCGGTTTCGAAAAGCATGGAGAACGCACTGTCTGCGTCCGTGATATCTCCGTTTGCAATGACCGGTATCCCGACACTTTGCTTGACGGCACGAATCATTTCCCGGTCAACCGGCGGCGCATACATCTGCTCGCGTGTGCGACCGTGCACCGTCACTGCGTCCGCTCCTGCCCTTTCGCAGGCACGCGCAACTTCGACGGCATTCTTATGTTCCGCGTCAAAACCGGCACGGAATTTTACCGTAACCGGTATACCAAAAGGCACAAGCGCTGTCTTGACCGCTTTTACGATATCGTACAGCTTGTCGGGGTCGCGCATCAGCGCACTGCCGTCGCCGCTTTTGACGATTTTGGGTGCCGGGCATCCGGCATTGATATCGACCGCGTCGGGCGAAAAAGCGGCCGCAAGCACGGCGGCCTGCGCCATGCATTCCGGGTCGTTTCCGAAGATCTGCAAAAAACACGGCCGCTCGTTTTCGGCCATGACGGCAAGTTCCGCCGTTTTCTTATCGTGATAGCACAAGGCACGCGAAGAGATCATCTCAGTAAAGACGCCCTCAGCACCGTATTTTTTGCATATCGCACGGAACGGTAAATCGGTCACGCCGGCCATCGGCGCCAAAAACAGGCCATGCGGAAAATTCAAATGAGCAATTTTCATACTATGTTATCCTATATCTTTATATACCGGTATACTTATATTGGCATATCCGGTTCTTCATACACACAAACAGTCTGCACACCAGCCTTGGCAATCTCCGCGCTTTTTTCGATCAGCCGAAGCGGAACACTGTTCAAGAGAATATTGCGGCACGGGTAGTTATTTTCACCGAATCTCTGTGCCGCCCGAATGGGAAAATGAAAGCCGAGACGATCGGTAAGATAAGCGCAGATCTCGCCATCGGCCGTCCTGCGGCAGGAAGAACCGGCCCGAATCACGCAGGATTCGAGAACCATAAGTTCCAAACAACCTGCACCTATAAGCGAAAAACGAACGTTTTCCGGATGCACCAGATCGCGCATCTGCGGCGGTGTCAGTTCGGGAGAAAGCGTGATATCCGTCATGCCCTGTTCAGCAAAATAGCGCACTGTTTGGGAATTATAGACGTTTAACGCCGCACCGCCATACAATTTCAGATTGGTTTCGAGGATTAACGGCAAATCGCCGATATTCTCCGCGACGGCATACTCTGCGCCGCACGTTTCGGCCCTTCGCAAAGCGTTCCGCACGGCCGGTTCTTCGGATGAAAACACGACGCGCGGCATCCGCACGCCGAAAGGCAAGCGTTCTTGTTCCAGAACAGTCAACGCCTGTTCGCGCTGTTGTGTCCGGTTAGGCTCAAACAGTGACAGCGGCAGGCAAACGCTTTCCGTTTGTTTGTTCCGGTTGTCATCAAGCATTTTTTCAAGTGCGCGGACGGTATTCGGAAAGAGCCGCACCGGGCGCGGCGAAAGAGGTGCTTCGCGTACTTCCGGTTTGCGTTCCGGCAAAGCGGCTTGTTCCGGCAGGAAAGAGGGCGGCGGAAAAGATAGAATTTTCTGTTCCAACGCTTCCACGGCATTTCTTCGCAAGGCATTCAGTTGTGACTTGGCAAGGAAAAGATTGCCGTGCGCACCTATTTGTATACCGGTACACATAAACGAAGTTGTACCGAGTTTGGTAAGTGACGTTTCGATTTCTTTTTCCGACACCGGAGAAGAAGCAGCAGGGCTTACCGCAAAATCGGCGTTGACATGAGCAAAAAGGGATGGATCCTGTGCGTCGGAAATGGTGATTTCCGGCGATTTTCCGACTTCAAAGGAGGCGGATATATGCACAGGGCGTTTTCGTTCTGCTGGTTTAGTTTTGGATTCGGAGGTGAGTTTTTCGGTTTTCCGTTTATCTTCCTCGGTTCGGATGCCGTACATAGAGCGGTTTTCCGCGCGGCAATGGCCGGTAAAATAGCCGTCGGTAAAGCCGCCGCGCGAAAAGAGGGCTTCGAGATACTCCATTTCCTCGTGTGTTGCCGGTCGGTTTTCCGTGACAAGCGTTTTCCACACGCGCGTCACGCCGTCCACATAAGAGGGCGGCTTCATACGGCCCTCGATTTTTAACGACGTAATACCGAGTTCGGCAAGGAGCGGCACATGACCGACGAGTGACAAATCTTTCAAGCTGAGCGGATAGGTATTTTTCGGTTTTTTCTCCGACAAGCTATACGGCAAACGGCACGGTTGTGCGCAAAGGCCGCGGTTACCGCTCCGTTTTCCGATAACAGCGCTCATTAAGCACAATCCCGAATGGCAGACGCACAGGGCGCCATGGACAAAGACTTCGGTTTCGACACCGAGATTGACGATTTTCCGGATTTCTTCACAATCCAATTCTCTTGCGAGGACGACGCGGTCAAAGCCGGATTCGGCAAGCTTTTTTGCGCCCTCGAAGCTATGGCAGGCACACTGGGTACTTGCATGGAGGGTAATTTCGGGAATAGCTTTTTTTAAAGCTCGTGCGAGGCCGAGGTCTTGGACGATGAAAGCGTCCGCGCCCATGCAAGCAGCGTTATAAGCAAGACGCAGTACGCCGTCCAGTTCGCGGTCGGAAACGAGGGTATTTAGTGTAATATTGGTTTTCACGCCGCAGAGTTTACAGGCGCGAATGGCGGCGCGCGCGTCGGATTCCGTAAAGTTCTTCGCATTTTCGCGTGCGTTGAAAGACGGAAGTCCGAAATAGATTTCATCAGCCCCTGCGTTCAGGGCGGCATAGAGGGCTTCCGGCGAACCGGCCGGGGAAAGAACAAGCGGCATGCCAAACGCTCCTTTCTGTCTGGATTATTCGGTTACGCCGCCGTATCGGAAAGACACGGCGGCGAAGTTACAAAGATTTATGAATCCGACTGTTCCGGGTTTTCGACAGGATCCGTTACCGTATCGGCCGGAGAAGTATCGGCTGAAACCGAACGGTCAAAATCGGTAATGACCATGACAAGATCGGTATCATAGACGCTTGAAGAAGGCTTGACAACAGCGCTTATGGTATGATCGAGGGCATCCGGCACAAGTTCTGTGACAGTTCCGACGTACAATCCCGGCGGATAGGTATCGCCAAGGCCGGAGGTACGCATGATATCTCCGACGCGGACATCCGAGCTTTCTAAAAGATCCGCGGCCTCGCAAAGGCCTTTGCGGTCAAGCGACAGACTTCCCGAAAGCAGTGACGGCTCGCCGGTACGCTCATTTTTCACGCCGATGGTCACGTCATAAGAGGTCAGTGCCTTACCGCGCGCATAGGTTGGTCCGACTTCGATCAGCACGCCCAAAAGCGTATTATCCTCCGCCATGACCGGCATATCCTTTTCAAGTCCATGAATACTGCCCTTATCGAGGGTGAATTCCGAAGTATAATTGGAAAAAGCGCGTCCGATGACCGTTGCGTTGACCATTTTGATATCGGTTCTTTCCCGTTTGAGTTCGAGAAAGTGATAGAGCATATCGTTTTCTTTTTTCGTCGGTTCAAGCTCGGAGACCTGACGTTCCAAAGCGGTAATTTCCGTTTTCAGTTTTTCATTTTCCGCGCGGAGTGAATCGATTTCTTTGAAATACGCTGTTTTTTCTTCGAGTTTTTCATAAGCGCCCGAGCCAAGTTTTTGCAATGGTGCGACCACTGTGCCCAAAGCGCCTGCCGCAATGCTTGCAACACCCGACTGTTGTGCCGAGAAGGCAAGTGCCGAACAGACAAACGACGCGGCGAGAGCCACTGCGAAAAAGCGTGAGCGCTTTTTCTGATAAGAAGCTTTCATAGTTCCTCCGGATACGGACGGTCAAGAAAATTATGCGCCGATTTCATATCTTATCGACCATAAAGGTCGTGCCGCATTCTTTTCCGTCCATGATATCATAAAGAATTTCGGGTTTGGCGCCGTTTACAATCATTGAAGGGATTCCGGCTTCTGCCGCGATGATAGCGGCGTTGATCTTGGCTTTCATGCCGCCCGTGCCGCGCACGGTTCCGGCTCCGCCGGCCATTTTCAAAATTGCATCGTCAAACTGTTCAACGCGCCGGATAAGCTTTGCATTCGGATTAGTGCGCGGATCGCTGTCAAAAAGGCCGTCCACGTCCGACATATTGATTAGGGCGTCCGCAGAGGCAATCCCGGCCACATAAGCGGCCAACAGATCGTTTCCGCCGAATTTGATTCCTTCATAGGACACACTGTCGTTTTCGTTGACAATCGGGATACAGCCCATTTCGAGAAGCACGCGGAACGTTCCCTCGGCATTGCGCCGCATGACATCGCTTTCCACCGAAAAGCGCGTGATCAGGATCTGGGCGACCTTATGACCGAACGAGGCGAAGCGCGCTTCGTACATATTCATCAGTTCACATTGACCGACAGCCGCCGCCGCCTGTTTTTCCTCAATGGTATCGGGACGGCGCAAAAAGCCGATTTTGGCAAGTCCGGCGCTCACTGCGCCGCTGCTGACCAAAATCATTTTCTTTCCGGAATTCTGCAAATCGCAGAGCGTTTTGACAAGGGAATCGATACGCCGCAGATTCAACATCCCTGACGAATAAGTAAGCGTAGAAGTACCGACCTTTACAACGACGATTTTAGCGTCTTTAATATTTTTCATGGCAACCATGCGGCAAAAGCCGCGCCTTTCGGGAAAATAGAAACATGTGCTGAACGCACAAATGTACTTTGTATTATAGTATTATAACTCCTTTGACGCACAATTGCAAGAGTTTTATCGTGAAAAGAGCTTGGTTAATCAAAATACGCCATATTGTCCGAAAACAGGCGCTGTATTTTGTTATAAATCGACGAATTTGCCCGAAAAAGGCAAGTTTATCTTGACTTAACGGCGCAAAAGCGGTAAAATAGATAAAATAGACTAAATAAGTTACAATAATATTACGTAAAGCAGAAAGGATAGGAAAATTATGGCATTTTATTTCGACGAACCGTCGCATACGTTCAGTGAATATCTTCTCGTTCCCGGGTACACCTCCGAGGATTGCATCCCGGCAAATGTTTCCTTAAAAACGCCGCTTGTCAAATACAAAAAAGGTGAAAAGCCGGCCATTGAGATGAGCATTCCGCTTGTTTCGGCTATCATGCAGTCGGTTTCAAACGACACCATGGCTATCGCTCTTGCCAAGGAGGGCGGCGTATCCTTTATTTACGGTTCGCAGTCAATTGAAGATGAAGCGGCCATGATTGCGCGCGTCAAGAGCTACAAAGCAGGTTTTGTTGTCAGCGATTCCAATCTGACGCCGAAACACACGCTTGCCGATGTTGTCGCATTAGTCGAACGCACCGGGCACAACACCATCGCCATCACCGACGACGGCACGCCCAACGGCACGCTTTTAGGCATTGTTACCAGCCGTGATTACCGTATCAGCCGCATGGCGACCGATGTACGCGTCAAAGAATTCATGACGCCCCGCGAACGCCTTATCACCGCGCCCTCCGGAACGACTTTAAAAGCCGCAAACGACATCATCTGGGAAAACAAACTCAATTCACTCCCGATCATCGATGACGCTGGGAAACTGTTATACATGGTTTTCCGCAAGGACTATTCTGAGCACAAGGACAATCCCGGCGAGCTTCTCGACGCGCAAAAGCGCTATGTGGTCGGCGCCGGCATCAACACGCTTGACTACGAAAAGAGAGTTCCGGCGCTTGTCGAGGCAGGTGCGGACGTTTTGTGTATCGACTCCTCAGAGGGTTACAGCTGTTGGCAGAAAAAAACGCTCGATTTTATCCGCAAGACCTATGGCGACAAGGTCAAGGTAGGCGCCGGCAACGTAGTTGACCGCGACGGTTTCTTATTCCTTGCCGAAGCCGGTGCGGATTTCGTCAAAGTCGGTATCGGCGGCGGTTCGATCTGCATTACACGCGAACAAAAAGGTATCGGCCGCGGTCAGGCGACGGCGCTTATCGACGTTGTAAAAGCACGCGATGAATATTACGAAAGGACCGGCGTTTACGTTCCGGTCTGCTCGGACGGCGGCATTGTTCACGATTACCACATGACGCTTGCGCTTGCCATGGGCGCAGATTTCATGATGCTCGGCCGTTACTTTGCACGTTTTGACGAAAGCCCGACGTCCAAACTCAACATTAACGGCACCTATGTCAAGGAATACTGGGGCGAAGGCTCCAACCGCGCGCGCAACTGGCAGCGCTACGACCTTGGCGGCAAAGCCAAGCTTTCGTTTGAAGAGGGCGTTGACTCCTATGTCACCTACGCCGGAAGCCTGCACGACAATGTGGCAAAGAGCCTTTACAAGGTCAAGTCCACCATGTGCAACTGCGGCGTAACCAACATTCCGGATTTACAAAAGAACGCCAATATCACGCTTGTTTCGGCGACCAGTATCGTCGAGGGCGGCTATCATGACGTTATGTTGAAAACAGCCAAACAGTAATTGAAATAAAAATCGGAAATGGGGGTGCAAGGCACATGACGGTAACGGTAAAATCGGCGGCCGTATACGGAATCGACGGCTTTATGGTGGATGTGGAATGCTTTTCTTCCGGTTCTTTTCCGGGTTTTACGCTTGTAGGACTTCCGGATGCTGCTGTGCGTGAAGCATATGAACGTATCAAGGCAGCCATCCGCTCCTCCGGCATTGAATTTCCCATGACAGCCATCACCGTCAACCTTGCACCAGCCGACCGATTAAAACAAGGCACGGCTTTCGACCTTGCCATCTTGCTTGCAATTCTCAAAAGCAGTGTTCTTGCCACCACAGACACCGACGGCAAATGCTTTATCGGTGAGCTTTCCCTTTCGGGCGGTATCCGACGCGTGTGCGGCGTACTGTCCATGTGCCTTGCCGCCAAAGCCGCCGGTATACGCGAAATCTATGTTCCGCTTGAAAACGCCGCCGAGGCAGCTGTTGTGGACGGAATCACGGTATATGGAGTGGACAACGTCAACGAATTGATTGCGCACCTCACCGGCCTTGTCCGGATCGAACCGACATCGCTCGACACCGGCGGACTTCTCTCGGCATCGTATGACGGGATTCCGGATTTCTGCGACGTCAAGGGACAGGAAAACGCCAAACGTGCGCTTGAAATTGCGGCCGCCGGCATGCATAACGTACTGTTGATCGGCCCGCCCGGAACAGGAAAAAGCATGCTTGCCAAACGGCTTCCCGGCATTTTGCCGCCCATGAGCTTCGACGAAGCCATAGAAACAACGCGCGTGCACTCGGTCTGCGGCTCTTTGCCGAAAGACAAACCGCTTGTCGTCAGCCGCCCGTTCCGTTCGCCGCATCACACTATGTCTACGGCCAGTCTGATCGGCGGCGGCAAAACACCTATGCCCGGAGAAATATCTTTGGCACATAACGGCGTTCTGTTTTTGGATGAATTGGCCGAATTCAAAAAAGACAGCACCGACGCGCTCCGCCAGCCGATTGAGGACGGTGCGGTTACCATTGCGCGCGTCAACGGACGAATGCGCTTTCCGAGCAAATTCATGCTCGTGTGCGCCATGAATCCCTGCAAATGCGGCTATTTCGGCTGTCCTGACCGCAAATGCACCTGCACGCCGTTTGCCAGAAGTCAATATCTTGCCAAAATATCAGGCCCTATGCTCGACCGAATCGACATTCAGATCGAAGTCGGGTCGCTTACTTATGAAACTCTGCGCGATAATACACCGCGCGAAAAATCGTCGGATATCCGGCGGCGTGTGGAAAAGGCACGCGAACGTATGACAAAACGCTATGCCGGCACAGGGATCTATGCCAACGGCCAGCTGACGCCAGCCATGATTCGTGAATATTGTGTGACCGACGAGCGCGCTGACACGCTTCTTGCGGCGGCGTTTGACCGATTGGGACTGTCCGCACGCGGCTATGACCGCATTCTGCGGCTTGCCAAAACCATTGCAGATATGGATGAAAACGACATCATCGGCGAAAAGCATATCGCCCAAGCCATTCAGCTTCGCAGTCTTGACAGAAAGTATTGGCAAGGTGTGTAAAAATGCTTTTTTCAGAGCACATCCCGGCGAATTTTCACGAATGCATAAAATGTTCGTTTTTAAGTGAAAAAACACGAAACCAAGCCGTTTTTACAGCTTGGTTTACGAATAAAAAACAGATATTCGGAAATCATAGTTTTCCACACAAAAAATTATTTGCACCGTTTTATTGTTGAAAACTCTGTGGAAAATGTTTATAACTCCATGAAAAAGTCCCGTTTTTAACCGTTATTTGGGTGCGTCCGCCTTTTTCGACAGAATTCGACAAAAGAGTTGACAACTCAAAAAGCGTCAAAATTATGTAAACGTATGAGTCCAGCAGGCATGTATATTTATTCTTTTTAAATGAATATATATGCAAAACGCAGATTTAATCAATCCATAAAAGCAAAGAGGGATATTCTTGAAAGAAATTGCCGTTTTCCGTACAAAAAGCGAAGAAGAGACCGAAAAAGCAGCCCGCGATTTTGCGCCGCATTTAAAAGCCGGAGATTTTTTAGCCTTTTTCGGCGACCTTGGTTCGGGAAAAACGGCGTTTATCCGAGGGCTTGCCGATGTCTTTTGCAAGGGAGCGCGTGTATCCAGCCCGACCTATGCAATTGTGAACGAATATCGGGGAAATCCGGAGATTTTCCATTTTGATCTCTACCGCGTACCGGACGAAGACAGCTTATATGCGACCGGTTTTTACGATTATTTTGACCGCGGCGGCATTATGGCATGCGAATGGTGTGAAAACATTCCGTATGCTTTGCCGGACGAGCGGTATGAGATCCGTTTTGAAAAAATTTCGGATTCGGAGCGCGTAATTCATATTTTTGACGCGTCGCTCAAATAGAACGAACAAAAAAATTAAAACAGCTCATAAAATCGGATTTTTGACGCATACTACCATTCGGAGCCTGTGCCGCACGGAAGTCGCACGGCTTAATATAAAAGGAATCGATAGAAACCGAAAGGAATGGTAACAATGGCAAAAATCAGATGTGAAGCAAAGGGATGCAGTTTTAACAGCGACGGCGGTTGCCGTTTGGACACGATTCGCATTGAGGGTGAGAACGCAGAGACCTGTGACGAAACTCTCTGCGACAGCTACACGGATCGCACCGAGCACGGTTTTGTCAACTGCACACCGAGCGAATGTGCCTGCAACAACTGTGAAGTAGAATGTGAAGCGCAGGAATGCAAGTACAACAGTGACTGCACCTGTACGGCAGACCGCATTGATGTTGGCGGCGAGAATGCATGTTGCAGCAGTGAAACGGAATGCAAGACCTTTAAAAAGGGCTAAGCAAATTTATACCGCCGTGTTCGGACATCCGAACACGGCGGTTTTGTTTTTTCAAAATACTGAAAAGGGCTCATGAAGAAGTATGACTTTTCCCGAAAAGCCCGGAAAGAAGCTCTTAGGGAAATTTTCCTTTTTCAGAAAATTTCCCTAAGGGACGTTTTTACGTTCTTTTTGCTTTTAGCAAAAAGAACCAAAAGGACGTTTTTCTGTTACTTTTTCGCTTGTACGAAAAAGTAACCAAAAAGTACACCAGAGGGTTGCGGCCCTCTGGACTCCCGGGGAGCGGTTCAAAACCCGTGCGGTGGAATTTTAGGTGAAGTTTGAAAGGTTCTGCGTATTAAGATTTTTTGCAAAATTTATTAGTGACACAAAACGCACGGCCATGTTTTGAACCGGCGCGAGCCGAAAGTATAGTGCAAACGCAGAATCGGGTTTTGCGGAAAATCGAAGTTGCGCTGTGGGCTTGACGCCGCAAGCAGTTGATTAAATGGGAGAGTGCGCGTTATCTTTGTTGCAGTGGAAAAGGAAAATCGGAGTGGTGGTAAAAGCTTAGAGCAAAGCTATGGCTTGACATGACGCAAAAGTGATGTGGGCTGATAGACAACTCGGAGCGAAACCACAGCTTGGCTGTGTGCAGAAAGCCGGAGTTTATATTCTCTTGCCAAGCTTTCCATATTTTCAAAAATAACTTTCTGTTCTCTCGAAAGCAACCTCCCACCAAACTCTCCCCATTCCCTGAAACATATAACCTGCTGTCCGCCCCAATCAAACTCCGCCTTTTATAAATACCTACAAATCCTTACGCAGTAAAATTGCCGTCTTGCACCGGTTCAAAATACTCCGAGCTGTATGGCACAAAGCGGCGATTTCCTATAAAGATTTCTTGATAGCCACGTGGCTTGCGGCTTAATCAAGAATCCACCGCTCGGAATTTTGAACCGCATCCTCGGGAGTCCAGAGGGCTATTTTGCAGCGGCGCTTCGCCGCCCCTCGGCGTGTTTTTGGTTACTTTTTGCACGCCGCAAAAAGTAACGTAAAAACATCCTTGGGGATTTTTTGGGGGGGCTTGGGGCACGCCGCAAAAAGCAACATCAAAACCGTCCTCTTTAGCTTACTTTTTGCAGAGACGAAAAGTAATGCAAAGACATCCCTTATATACTTTTCGCGAAACGAAAAGCACTCTTTCCAGGCTTTTCCGAAAAAGAAAAGCCTGCCCTTTTGTTACTTTTCGGGAAAAGAATAGCTCCTCACCGAGGCACGGTATTCCGTCGGCGTCATGCCGGAAACCCGTTTAAATACTGTCGTAAAATACTGCGATGACCCGAAACACAGCGTCGCCGCTATTTCCGTAAAATTCTGATCTTCCTCCCGTATCATCTCTTTGGCCGCATCCACCCGGATTCGATTGAAACATTCCATAACGCCGCACCCCATTTGCTCACGGAAAATCCGTTTGACAACCGACGCCGATAAATTAAAATGCTTCACAATATCTGAAAAACAAAGCGGACGATGGATATTTGCCTCCAAATAATCACATATCTTCGCCAGAACCTTGTCGTCCAAACCGATCTTCGGCCGGTTTTCCCGACCGTTTCCGCGTACAAGCAAAATCAAAAGCTGTTCCAAGTATAGCTTGATTAACTGTTCACCGCCAAACAGCCCCTGCTCCGATTTTTGCATAATGCGGATATACGGAATGCCCAGCGGCGTGGAAAATACTTCCCCGGCCTCCTTGATCATGCCGCCAAGCAGCTTTTTTTCTTCCGCCGTACAGTCAATGATCATGCCGGCAATCGACATCAGCGCGTCGCTGGCGCTGGAAAACGAGATGATCACGGAATTGGCCGCATGCGAACCGTCGCAACGGATATTGTGAAATTCGTTCGGGCGGTGCAAATACATCTGTCCGACCGCAAGCCGAATCTCACTGGCTCCGGCAGTCACATACAGACTTTTTTTATCTGCATACACAAGTTCCCAGAAATTATGTACTTCCCCCGAGTATGCAAAATCCTTTGCGTATTCAAAATAATGCACGGTATAGATTCCGTCCACCGTTATGGCGTCCTCTAATTTTGTCATGACATATTCCATGCGTCTCATCTTCTTTCCCTGCGCGGTCATTTCTGCCTGTTTACCGTTTCTTTACCGTTCCGGTATATTATACTCCAAAAGCGGAGAGATTGCAAGTCAAAAAAAGACCAAAATTATAAAATGTCAGTCTGATATTGCAAGCAAAACCGGTAAAACTCCTATATAATTGTAGTTGTAGAAGATTTTATCAAGCGCCGTTCAAGGCAATTTGGGGTATCTGCCGTCAAAAACGCATAGGCCCGAAATTGAAAACGCAAAGGAGCTTTTATCATGTACATTTACCGTGAACCTACTTATGAAAAAATGAGCCGCCGTGCCGCCAATATCATTTCCGCCCAAGTCATCCAAAAGCCGGATTCGATTTTAGGGCTTGCAACCGGTTCTTCCCCGCTTGGCGTTTACAGCCAGCTTATCGAATGGTACAAAAAGGGCGACTTGGATTTCAAGGATGTCAGCTCCGTCAATTTAGACGAATACTGCGGTCTTGCACCGGAACACGAACAGAGCTACCGCTATTTTATGAATCACAACTTTTTTGACCATATCAACATCGATAAATACCGCACCTATGTGCCGAACGGGCTTGCTACCGACTGGCAGACCGAATGCGACAATTACGACAAACTTATCCGTGCTCTCGGCGGCATTGATTTGCAGCTTTTGGGCATCGGCTTTAACGGTCACATCGGTTTTAACGAGCCATCCGATCATTTTGAGTTAAAAACGCGGCGCGTAGCCCTTACGGAATCCACCATGAGAGCCAATTCCCGTTTCTTCCCGAACGGCGGTATGCCTACGCATGCGCTCACCATGGGCTTTAAATCCATTTTAAGCGCTAAGAAAATTTTACTTATTGCAGGTCCCGAGAAATACGATATTGTCCAAAAAGCCCTCAAAGGTCCTGTTACGCCGGAAGTTCCTGCCTCCATTTTACAGCTGCACGACGACGTTTCGGTTGTTTATACAGCCGAGTGCGATATTTAACCAAGCTCTATCACCCGTTATAACAGAAAGAGGTTTCCTATGAACAACACAAACATTCACTTCGGCACCGGCGGCTGGCGTGCCGTCATCGGCGATGATTTCATCCGTTCCAACATTCGCTTGGTAGCGGCCGGTGTTTTAAAGCTAATGGAAGTAGAAAACAAAAAGGACAAGCCGGTCGTAATCGGTTATGACCGCCGTTTTCTCTCGGAGCAAGCCGCTAAATGGGTAGCGGAACTGTTTGCGGCAGACGGCGTAAAAGTTTTATTTATCGGCCGTTCTTCTCCGACGCCGCTCGTTATGCACACGGTCAAGAGCATGGATCTGCACTACGGAATTGAAATTACCGCCTCCCACAACCCCTCCCAATACAATGGTATCAAGCTCATTGTAGACGAAGGACGCGACGCTCCCCTTGAAACGACCGAGCTTTTGGAAAAACTGATTTCGGAAATTACCGACATTCCCGAAGCAAACTTTGACGAACAAGTCGCTTGCGGAAACATCGAATACATTGTCAACCCGTTCAACCGCTTTTTGGATGACATCATCGGGTTACTCGACATGAAAGCGCTCCGCGACCGTGGATTACGCGTGGTATTTGACTCCATGCACGGGTCGGGAACCTATCCGCTTTTGGTTATTTTCCATACAGCACGCTGCACGATTGACACTATCAACATCAACAAGGACGCCTATTTCGGCGGTCAGATGCCTGCGCCCAGTGAAAAAGGACTGGCTCATCTGCACAACGCTGTTGTTACCGGCGGTTACGATCTCGGTATTGCTATGGACGGCGATGGCGACCGTTTGGGTGTTATCGACCCGAGCGGACGTTACATCAACGCCAACGAGATTCTGTGCATGCTGTACTACTATCTTGTCAAGCACAAGGGCTGGAAAGGACCGGTTGTCCGCAATCTTGCCACTACGCACATGCTTGACAGAATTGCTGAAAGTTTCGGCGAAAAATGCTATGAAGTGCCGGTAGGGTTCAAATACATTTCCTCCAAGATTGACGAGGTTGACGCAGTTCTCGGCGGCGAGTCGTCGGGCGGCCTGACTGTGCGCGGTCACATTCACGGCAAAGATTCCATTTATGCGGCGTCTTTATTTGCTGAGATGGTCAGTGTTATCGGCAAGACACCGGCGCAGATTATGGATGAATTAGAAGCCGCATACGGAAAATTTGTTATGGCTGAGGATAATCTTCGTTTTGCGCCGGAGGCCAAGCCGGAGATCAATCACATCCTTATGGTTGACAAGAAATTACCGGAGTTTTCCGCAAAAGTCGTTCGGGTCAACTATGAGGACGGCTGCAAGGTTTACTTTGAAAACGGAGATTTCGTTATCTGCCGTTTCTCCGGAACAGAGCCGCTCTTACGCATTTTTGCAGAAAGCAATAACAAGCAGACGGCCCAATCCTACATTGACGCATTCCGCGAATTCCTGAACATTTGAGTTTTTAGGGCTGCGTGCCCTTGAACCTTGCCCGCTTTTCTTAAAAGAAAAGCGGAGTAAAAGAATTTGACGTCCGAGGTCTCACCATCGGACGTCTTTTGCTTTTCGGAAAGACCCGGAAAGAGGCTCTTAGAGGAGTTTGACTTTTTCCGAAAAGTCACCAAAAGGGGCACTTTGGGGTTGCTTTTCGATTCTCGAAAAGCAATATAAGGGACGTTTTTTAATGTTACTTTTTCGCTTGTACGAAAAAGTAACCAAAAAGTACACCAGAGGGTTGCAACCCTCTGGACTCCCGGAGAGCGGTTCAAAATTCCGAGCGGTGAAATTACTTACTAAAACGCAAGCTGTGTACCCATCAGAAAATCTTTATAGGAAATCGCCGTTTTGTGCAATATAGCTCGGAGTATTTTGAACCGGTACGAAAGGGTTATTTTACTGCGTAAGGATTTGCGAGTTTTTATAAAAAGGCAAATTTTGATTTGGGTAGACAGTAGGTTATGTATTTCAGGGAATGGGTGGTTTTGGTGGGAATTTGTTTTTGAGAGGGCAGAAAGTTGTTATTTAAGAAAATGGATAGTTTCGGATGAGAATACGAAATTCCATTTTTTGCGCTCAAAAACATTTTGGATAAATCTTAAAGTTTTAAACAGCTTACAACACTTTCGTGAAGCGCCAAAGCATAGTTTCGTATTAAACTTTCTACCAGACCACATCCCTTTTGTGTTATACCAAACCATGTTTTTTCTCTAAGTTCCCTATCAACTTACACTAATTTCCCTTTTCCACCGCAATAAATATAACGTGCACTCTCCCATTTAATCAACTGCTTGCGGCGTCAAGCCCGCACTGCAACTTCGATTTTCCGCAAAACCCGACTCTGCGTTAGCACTACACTTGCGGTTCGCGCCGGTTCAAAACATGGCCGTGCGTATTTGCGGTACTTATAAATTTTTGCAAACCTTGTTAATGCGCTGAACCCCTTGAAATTTTACCTAAAATCCCACCGCACGGTTTTTGAACCGAGGTCGCAGGACGTTAGCCGACTCCTTGAAACATGGTCGTCTTGTTCGCGTCCGCTCACAATACTCCCTGTTTCGGCGGTCTCCGACACGCC
>CAKSOW010000033.1 GCA_934479825.1 uncultured Eubacteriales bacterium | reverse complement strand
CCTCGTAAATGCCTTGGCTGGCTTTCTCCTTTTGAATCTTTTTACAATTTGCTCTTGCACTTGACTTGAAAATTCAAAGAGACGAAAAGTAACAGAAAACGTCTTTTGAAGGGGCGTTTCGCGAAACGAATCGCCCCTTCAAACAACAGAAAAGCAAGGATTTGTCACAGGATTTACACAAAGTTTATGTTTGATTAACATAAAACCGATGTTTGATAACCTTATTTTCCCCTATAATAAATATGTATGTGAGAAATTGGAAATAAATAAATATGGGAATACTATGAGACAGTAAAAGTGAGGAGAGCTTGTGGAACTTACTAATGTTCTGATGTTAGTCGGCGGACTTGCCCTGTTTTTGTTCGGTATGAATGTCATGGGCGAGGCACTCGAAAAAAAAGCCGGAAGCCGCTTAAAAACATTGCTTGCGCGTTTGACCTCCAATAAATTCAAAGGCTTTCTTTTGGGCCTTGGCATCACCGCCGTGATTCAGTCGTCCTCGGCGACAACCGTTATGGTGGTGGGTTTTGTCAACTCCGGCGTCATGACGCTCGGACAGGCTGTCGGTGTGATCATGGGCGCAAACCTTGGCACATCGGTCACTTCATGGCTGTTGTCCTTGACCAGCTTGCAGAGTGACAATGTCATTTTAAGCATGCTCAAACCGGAGAATTTCACGCCGGTATTAGCTATGATCGGCGTCATTCTCTATATGTTTGTCAAGGATCGTAAAAAGAAAGATGTCGGATTGATCTTGCTCGGCTTTGCCGTTCTGATGTTCGGCATGGAAATGATGTCCGATTCGGTTGCACCCTTAAAGGATAATCCGGCGTTTGTGCGAGTGCTTACTGTGTTTGAACAGCCAATCCTGGGCGTGCTTGCCGGTACGGTCATTACGGCTATTGTCCAATCCTCATCCGCTTCGGTCGGTATCTTGCAGGCGCTTACCTTTACCGGAAGCATTTCAAACGGCACAGCGATTCCGATCATCATGGGTCAGAATATCGGTACTTGCGTCAGTGCACTTATCTCTTCGGTCGGCGCAAACAAAAATGCCAAACGTGCCGCTTTTATCCATCTGTATTTTAATGTGATTGCGGCAAGTGTTCTGCTTCTTGTCTTTTACGGCGTCAAGGCGTTTTTGCCGTCTGAAATCTTGTCACGCCCGGCAACGGCGCTTAGCATTGCTGTGATTCATACGGTGTTTAAGCTGATTGCGCTTGCCATGTTAATGCCGTTTACCAACCAACTTGAAAAGCTTGCTTGTCTTACCGTGCGCGACAGCAAGGAAAAAGAAAAGGACGAATTGCTCGATGAACGTCTGCTTGTCACGCCGCCGGTTGCCATTCAGCGCTCCAAGGACGTTGAAAAGCAAATGGCTGCCGAGGCCGGCCAAGCGCTGTATGCTGCATTTGACTTGATCCGTGACGGCTATTCCGACGCAGTGGGAAAAACGGTTCGCGAGGGCGAAGCGCGCGGCGATATGTATGAGGACAAGTTAGGCACCTATCTTGTCAAGATCAGCGGTTGTAACCTTTCCGATCATGACAGCCTGGAAGTTTCCAAACTGCTTCATATTATCGGCGATTTGGAGCGTTTGTCCGACCATGCCGTCAATATTGCGGAATCCATGGAGGAAATGCACGATAAAGAATTGCATTTTTCCGAAACAGCTAAAAAAGAACTGGAAACGATCTGCAATGCCGAACGGGAAATTATCCGTTTGACGGTTTCGGCGCTTGCCGAGGACGATATGGCAAACGCCGCGTTGGTCGAGCCGCTGGAACAGGTGGTGGATAGCCTGAAAGCGCGCATCAAGACCCGTCATATCGACCGTTTGCAGAAAAACGAATGTACGATCGAACTTGGTTTTGTGCTGTCCGATCTGCTCAATAACTTAGAACGCATTTCCGACCATTGTTCCAATATCGCAGGCTGTATCATCGAGATTGCCCACCACAGCCTGGATATGCATGAGTATCTTACCCATGTCAAAAATGACGATGAGTCCTTCAAAAGGCATTACGAAGAATACCTCGAAAAATATCCGTTGGCCGAGGCCTGATTCTTTTGGCTGAAAGGCAGGAATTTTTATGAAAACCGAAATCCGCCATACACAGACAGCGGACATCCCGTATGTCATGGCTCTCTTTGAAAAGGCGCGCCAAACCATGGCGGCGCTCGGAATCGACCAATGGCAGAACGGATATCCGTTTATAAACAACGTGGAAGAGGATATTGCCGCCGGGGAAAGCTACGTTGTTGTGCAGGATGAAAAAATTATCGCTACCTTTGTTTTTATGGAACGCGATGAACCGACCTATGCTGTTATCGACGGGGCTTGGCGTTCGGCTTCTCCTTATGCCGCCATTCACCGGATTACCGTATCGCCGGATGTCAGACGGTCGGCACAGAAAGAGGGCGGCGCAAAAAGCATCAGCACTGAGATAATGGATTTTGTCAAAGCCAAAGCTGCCGCGGATGGCTTTTCCGGAGGAATCCGGGTGGATACGCATGAGGGAAATATCCCTATGCGAAAAATGCTTGAAAAACAGGGCTTTGTATACTGCGGCGTGATTCATCTTGCGGATGGGAGCCCGCGTGTGGCTTACCAGTATCTGCCATAACAAATACAGTTTGATGCCGTCAAACCTATTGTGGTTCGACGGCATTTTTTATGTGAGCATTAAAAACAGGACTTTTAATTTTTTGCCGAAAAAAGAAAAAATATGTAAAAAACTGTTGCAATTATTGAGACGTTGTGCTATACTAATCCTGCCACGCAATCAAATATTTTTCTGTTGTACAAGCATGTGTTTTTCCACTTGGCAAAAATACATGCTCTTTTTCACATACTTGTATGACAGACTGTGTGAATTGCGTGGCAGCATAGAGCTTGTATTTTTCGTGCGCGGCGCGGTCGCTGTGCCGCGCATTTTTTACAAGATCTGTGCAGGGAGGAAATGTTTTGAACGCATTATTTTTCGGAATTTTGGTCGGGGTGCTGCTTCTGGCTTTTTGGTATTTGTTGGAGGTCTATCTGCCGTATCGCGACATGGCCTCCTATGTCAAAATGGAAATTGAAAGATCGTTGGATGATTGTGAACGCCGGTATTGGCAGAAAAAACTGTTTCGCCTGCGGTTGAAACTGATTCCGATTGTACGCTTATTTATCCGGTCGTAGAAATCAGAATTGCTATATATATAAAGGAAGAGTTTTTTAATGAATGCCGACTGTGGTTTTCGGAGTACATTTTAATTCTCAAAAGCAGGGAAGTGTGCCGGTCTGTTTCGGAACGCTGTAACAGTTTTGCGACGCACACCTTATTTTTTAAGATTCTTTTAAAATCAAACGGGAGGGGAACTAAATCTCCTCTTTTTCGTCTTATGAATGTCGAAAAAAACGGGAGTTCTGGAAAAATTTGGTTTGTTTTCCCAAAACTCATCCATAACTTTTCGATTTCCTGTGCAAAAAGTATTGACAAAAAAACATTCCAAAGGTATAATAATAACTGTATAAATATCTTGTGGATGAACTATGCTTTGTCAAAGAATCCTAAGGTAAATAAGGAGGCTGACTATGGAGAAAAACAGCACGAAGTCCGTTCGTGCGAAAATCCTTTTAATTCTACTGCTTCTCTTGCTTGCGGTGGCGCTTGCCGTACTCTTTGTCAATCGCGAAAACATCAAAGCGCTGTATAAAGGTCTTACAACGGATACCGGCGAGATCGGTGCGCTTTTGGAACAAAACCAGAAGGATACCAAGAATGCGCTGTCTGATGTCGGCATTAACGTGTCGGAAGAAGATTTTGATAAATTCAATAACGGAAAGTTGAACGAAGAGGAAATCGCGGCTATCATTTATGACAGTATCACGGCGGATTCTTCGCAGAACTCTGAAAATACATCTTCCGAAACGGATGCAGATTCTTCTGAAACGGACAATGTTCCGGAAAAAAGCGATTCGGCGAACGATTCCAAAAATTCGCAAAATACCGGAAACGCTTCCACGGGCGGCAAAAAGCCGACCAATTCCGGTAATCATAAGACGCCCTCCGGAAATTCGCAGAATACAGGATCTTCCGGGCATAACACAAGCACCGGCACAAAGGCTGATTCCAATCCGTCCGGAACGGCTTCGGGAACACTTTCCGAAGAGGAATACAACAAAAAAGTTGCCGATCTTGTGGCAAAGATCTATGTAATCAAAGCAAATTTCACTTCAACGCTTTCTTCGTTTGAGTCGAATATCATTTCCTCATACAAGGCTTTGCCGGCAGAACAGCGCACGAATGCAACCAAAGCGCGTATCGTGTCGGAAAACATGTCGTATGTGACCGGTCTTGAAGCCCAGTGCGACGCACAGGTGAAAGCCGTTACCGATGAGCTTTCCGCACTTATGAAACAAAACGGCAAGGATACCTCTCTTGTCGATGCTATCAACAGCGCTTATGCCAATGAAAAAGAGTTGAAAAAAGCGTATTATATCAGTTTATACAAATAAAAAATATAACAGCACAGGAAGGAAGGAAACCCCATGAAAAAATTCAAACGCGCGATTGCCGCATTGCTAGTCATGATAATGGTCTTGCAGCCGGCGGCATTTGCAGCAAGCGTAGCCGATTTTCTCGATTTTCCCCACGACTGGTCCAATGAAGCCATGACCGCCGCTGTTGAAAACGGGCTTTATATCGGCAACGACAGCAAACTCATTCAACCGAATAAGGCGCTTACCCGTGCGGAACTCGCCGCCTTTATCACTCGCGCCTTTGGTGCAACCAGAACGGCCGATATTTCGCGTCTTACCGATGTGAGCGCGGACGATTGGTTCTATCTCCCGGTTGCCAAGGCATATCAAATGGGCGCGCTTACCGGAACGAGCGATACGACGTTCGAGCCGAATGCGTACATAACCCGTGAGCAGGTGTTCCTTGTACTTGCAAGAGTTCTCTGCATATCCGGTACGAATGAAAAGGCGATTGAAAAATTTTCCGACGCCTCCCAGATCAGCTCCTGGGCAAAGAACGGCGTTATCGGGCTTGCTGAAAAAGGCTATGTAAACGGCTACCCGAACGGAACGTTCAGACCGCAGGACAATATCACCCGTGCGGAACTTGCACAGGTGTTCCACAATATTTTCAAAATGTATATCGACGCTCCCGGTTATTATTCGCAGGTTCCTGCAACCGGTTCTGTTATGATCCGCGTTCCGGGTGTCCATCTTGAAAATGCTACCGTAAACGGCGATGTTGTTATCGCAGACGGTGTTGCAAACGGCGATTTTGATCTTGCTTCCGTCAATGTGTCCGGTCGCGTGCTGGCACGCGGCGGTGAAGGTAAAGTTACTTTCAAGTCGGTTACGGTTGGCGAAAAGGTCGTTGTTTACGACTTGAACGGCACGGTCAACTTCAATAACTACCGTACCGACGCTCCGTTTAAAAATCTCGATGAAATCACCCCGGCTACCTTTTTGAAGAAACAGGAAGAAACCGGCAGCGTTGTTGCTCCCGGCGGCGGTGGCAGCACGGGCGGCGGAACCAAGACGGAATACTTCAACGTTAGCTTCTTGGACGAGAACGGTTCCATCCTTTCTCCGACACAGCGTATCCGTTCCGGTTCTGCGGCTACTGAACCGACCGCTCCGACCAAAGATCACTATACGTTCTTATATTGGTCGCGCAACAAGAACGGCAAGGCGTACAGCTTTGCAACGGCTGTTACCGCAAATCTTACTCTTTACGCTGTCTTTAAGAAAAATCCGACCGTTACTTTCTATGTAGATAACGTAGCAGACTCGTCCGTAGAAATTCCTTACGACACAAGCGTCGCAAAGCCGACCGATCCGACCAAGGAAGGCCATACGTTCAAGTATTGGGCAACCAAGAATAAAGACATTTTCACGGAATTTGACTTTACTAATAAAATTCAGAGCGACCTCAGACTGTATGCTGTTTTTGAAGTAAATGAATATACCGTAACGTTCTATAAGGACGAAGCCGGTACCGAAACATGGATCACGCCGTTCAAGAAGAAATACGGCGAAACGATCGATAAACCCGATACCGCACCGACGTCTTCCAATGCCGCAGAAAAGTTTGCCGGATGGAAACTGAAAGGCGCAAGCGACTTCCTTACATTCCCGTATACCGTTAAGGGCGATACGGAGATCGTTCCGGAATTCTCTCTTAAAACGGCTTACGATGTTGTCTTTAAAGTCAATAAGGATGACACGACCGCTTTTGAGACCCAGACCGTTTACGAAGGCGGCTTGGCAAAAGAACCGACGAACATCCCGACCAAGACCGGTCACAAGTTCTTGCATTGGTCTTTGACCGAAAATGGTGCGGCGTTCGACTTCGCAACTCCGATCACAAAGGCTACTACCCTTTATGCTGTTTTTGAAAAAGAAACATACGAAGTTATCTTCTATTCTGATGAAGCCGGTACGGTACAGTTTGGTGAAACGCAGAATATCAAGTATAACGAAACCGTTTCCGAACCGACTGAAAAGCCGACAGCCCCTGCCGGAAAAGATTTCTCGCACTGGGTACTGAAAGGCCAGACAGATCGTGTTTCGTTCCCGTACACCGTAACCGGAAAGACTGAATTTGTCCCTGTATTCGTTCCCAAAGGAACGGTTGCCGTCACTTTCATGTCCGATGGCGTACAGTATGGCGAAATCCAGTATGTGACTGTGGGCACGACGGCGACTAAGCCGACAGATCCTGTCAAGACCGGCTACAAGTTCTTATACTGGTCTTTGACCGAAAACGGTACGGAATTTGATTTCGCAACCAAACTCACGGAAAGCATTACTCTTTATGCTGTGTTTGAACAGCAATACTACACAATCACGTTCTATACCGACGATACTCTTTCGACGGTATTCGGTACTCCCGTTACTGACGCAAAGTATGGCGATAGAGTTATCGCTCCCGACACGGCAACGCTTCCTGTTCCTTCCGGAAAGACGTTTGCTTATTGGTTGGAAGTCGGCACGGGCATTCAGTTGACCGATACCTACACCGTAACCGGCGATGCAAAATTCTATGCATACTATACGGATAAAGACGTATTTACCGTAACCTTTGTTGCAAACGGTGCGACGGTTGACACCGTAAGTGTTATTGACGGCGAAAAGATCGGTACGCTCCCGGCAGACCCGGTTTTGACCGGACACAGTTTTGAAGGTTGGTTTGCCGAAGAAAACGGCGAAGGCACCAAGGTTGATGCCAACACCGTAGTAACCGGAAACATGACGGTTTATGCATACTTCAAGGCAGAACTTCTCACGGTTGCTTTCTATCGGATTACCGATTATCAGGATGTAACGCTCCAAAAGGCTATTCAGGTTCCTTACGGTTCTTCCGTCAATGAAGTAGTTGCCGCTAAACCGACGATTACGATTCCGGAAAACAAAGCAACCGGCTTTAAGCGCAATGCGTCCATTGCAAGTATCTACGCAACTCTCGGCATCGACGATGTTCACACGGTCGATCGCGGCTGGTGGTTCATCAACGGCGGCAAAACGTGGGAACAGTACGATATGGACAATGCCGTAACAGCCAACGTCGACCTTTACGACAACTCCAAGGAGGCACAGCTCTCCTTGTCCATCCCGCGACTTTCGTCTCTGCCGCTCACCCTTTCCGCCGATTACAACGAGCATACCCGTGCGATCGATACCGTTAAAGACGCTCTCTTTAACAGCGAAACAATCATCAAGGATGCCATGAAGGGCGAACAGGGCAACAAGCTCCTTGAACAGATGGTAAAACGCGGTGTTATCGACAACACTACGGATAAAAACATCCTCAATCAGCACCGTTATGTCAGACTTGTTAATGTTATCGGCAAGAACAATATCAAGAAATTGATTGGTAGTGTTATTGATTCGTCCATTAACAAGGAGGACGCAAAGCAGTATATCCACGATTACATCACCGACTACAAGAACAAGTCGAAAGACGATCAGGACAAGACGGTAACCGCACTTGAAAAAGCATTTGACACGATTTTGAACGGTGCAAATGCCGATAAGTTCAAGACAGCGCTTAAACCGTCGGTTACCAAAATTCTTGTTTCGGATGTTGAAACCTTAAAATCTCTTGCTTCGGCTTATGTTGATTCCAAGGTTGGAACCACAGCCGGCAAGAATCAGATCATTTCGCTCCTCAACAAGTCCTTGAAACAGTACAAGGATACTGACAAGGCGGCATTGCAAACCTTTATCGTTAATTTCGTTGTCAGCCAGGTCAAGGCCGGTAACACGGAAATTACGAAAGAAATCAAGGATTATATCATCGATCAGATCAAAGCGGGCAGTTACAAAGACCGTGTTGACGGTTACATCAAGGCTTATGTTGACAATGATACCGTCAAGAGCATTGTTATCGCAGTGGCTGATTCCGATTTTGCATTCATCAGCGCGGATATCTCAGCCGAGATGACCTCCGACAGAGACTTTGCTAAAACTGTATTCGGTCAGTTGTATGATACGGATGCAAACTTCCGCAAGACGATCAAAGAAGAGCTGAAAGCCCAAGGCGTTCCAGTCGATATGATGAACGACGAACAGATCAAAGACGCTATGCTTAGCTATATCGGTGATGAAACGAACGATATCGCAGCGTTGGTTTCCGAAGCACTTGCAAAATTAGAAACCAACAAGTCTTTGAGAGACTCCACGATCGGTTCGTATCTCGACGGCGTTCTCGGCGGCGAGGGCAAAGATGCATTCCTTACCAAACTGGTTGATGAACTCTACAATAATACCAAACTTCTTGACAATGCAAGCGTCAAGCCGGTTATTGACAAGGCCGCAGCCGATATGTTAGCAGACATCGATTCTTACACCGATGTGGTAAGCGATTATGTCAGATCCCTTGTTGAAAAAGAAAACTTCGGAATTCTTTCCGAAAACTTTGTTAAACTTGCCAAAGCGTCCAGAGATACTATCATCTCCGACCTCATTGATGAACTGAAAGACCAGGGCTTATTGGAAAGCTTTATCAGCACGTTCATCGACATGCAGTTCGACGAAGGCAAGATCGAAGAAACCGTTGTCCGCAAGATCGTCGAATACATTGCTGACGACAAGAACAGCGATACGCTGGACTCTATCACGAACGCTATGTTCGACAGCCTCACCGGTGAAGATCTTATCGATATCGCCGCTGCTCTCGGACAGACCGAAGCAAGCGCCAAGGTCAATGCCGTCAACCAGCTCATCGATGAACTCTGCGACGAAAAGGGCACGGATGTTACCGTCACAAATGACAGACTCTTCATGTTCGAGCCGATCTTGAAGATGTTGAAAGAACACGGTTGGGACTTCTTTGAAAAGAAGATTCCGGAAAAGGCAAAAGCTGTTCTTCCGATGGATGAATTCAAGGTACTCTTTGACCGTCATTATGACGCTTATGTAGGCTCTATGGAAAAGGCTATGGCCGATGCGGCTGCTAACCCGACCGAGACCTATTATGTCGGTAACGGCGTCCAGATCGACATCAACCCGGTTTCGGATATCCTCACCCCGATGCTGACTTACGCAAAAGACATGAAAGCTTATGCCGAAGGTAAGGCAAGCGTTTCCACCAGAGAAGCCTTTATCAAGTATTATCCGTATTACGAAGCTAACCCGTTCCATGAAGCTTATGAAGAATTCATGGTAACCGATAAATGGGTAACCGGCACGGATAACGGCTATATGGCAAAACTCAGCGGTTACAAGCTTTATTCGCTCGATACCTACTATGATATCGTCAAGGCTCTCTCAGTCGTTCTCGACGATACGTTCGGCTGGTACTACAACGATGATAATGTAAAACCGGCTGACAGAGAAGAAGTCTTTACTATTGCCGAAGATAAGGTTTTGGCAGTTGCCAACATGATCAACCGCTTCATGGTTGACTATGCTGTAAACGGCATTCCGACCAACCTCAAAGACCTCTGCCTGGATATTGAAACCGATCCGACCATGATTGAGATCATCAAGAAGTTCGGTCTCGAAAAGTATTTGGAAAAGATCGAAGACAATGCAACGGCCGGCAAGGTTTACGATACGGCGTATGAAAAATTTGACGCAAGATTCGGCGCAAGATTAGAAGGAATTTTGACTCGTTTCGTCAATTCCAAACTGAACCGTTACTACGATGACGCGGAATATCAGAAAGCCAAGGAAATTATCCATGGTCTGTTTACTCCGTATGCGGACGCTTATTCGGTTGACACCATCTTTGATGAATTCTTGGGCGGCGTTGATATGAAGAGCGAAAAGTATAACGGCATTACGCTTGAAATCCTCCGTCATATCTTCTATACCACGGATTGGGTTGAAGAGTAATTCCAAACAAGTGAATTAGCCAAAATGGCTGTGGCAGACAGGAAACTGTCTGCCACAGCCGCCAAAAGAGAAAATCAGAGGAAAAATTATGAAAAACAACAAATTTGCACTTATTCTCGCGGCTCTCCTCGTTTCGTCCTCCGTCGCTGTCGGCGTGTTTGCGGAAGAGCCGGTCGTGATAGTGCCGAACCCGAATGCCGTGACGGTTGATACCGGCAATGCCTCGGGCGCAGAAAATGTAGCGGAAACGGCAGCCGAGATCAAGTTTTCGGATATCGCCGATGACGCCGTTTACAAGGACGCGGTCTACAAGCTTGTCAATAACGGCGTTTTAAACGGTTATCCGAACGGTACGTTCTTGCCGGAAGGCAATCTGACGCGCGCGGAAATGTGTAAAATGATCAATCTCGTGTTCGGCTATACGGACACTGAGGGCGTGGAAATGTTCCCGGATATGGTTGCCGGCGAATGGTATGTCCCGTATATTCTTGCCGCGCGCAAAGCCGGCTATGTCAACGGCGACGACACAGGACTTTTCCGTCCGGATGACAACATCAGCCGCGAAGAAGTCTGTGCTATTCTGTGCCGTATCATAAAACCGTATGACCTGCCGTTGGAGGTGGCAGTTTCCGACAGTGTGTCCGAATGGGCCAAACCGTATGTGGAACTGATCTTAAAGAATCAGCTGATGCCGTTGGAGGAGGGAAACACATTCCGCGCTACGCTTCCGATTCGTCGTTTTGAGCTTGCCGTGGCGGTTGCGCCCTATTCCAATACCAAGGTGGAGGCTGTTAAATGCACGGTCACGTTCAAGGACGGTGAAGAGACCACTTCTGCCGAAGTGGAGATCGGAAAAGCGATGGCGGAGCTCCCGCAGGGCAAACATGCCCCGGAGGGTTATCAGTTTGCCGGTTGGTCTATGGATGAAAAAGCGGCTGAGGCAGAGGAGATCACGCTGATTGATAATCAGTACGTGTTCACCGAAAATGTTACCCTGTATGCGGTCTATGAGAAGAAAACGTTCAATATCCGTTTTATGATCGATAACACGATCGTTGTCACCTCGCAGGACGTCAAGTTCGGCGATACGGTGACTGTTCCAAACGCTCCGTCAAAATCCGGTTATACCTTTAAAGGTTGGACTTTGGACGGAAAAACTGTTGTGGATTTTGAAAAATACACAGCAACCGAGTCGGTCATATTCAATGCCCTCTTTGTAAAGACCGAAACGGCCGGCGGCAGCACCGGCGGCAGCACCGGTGGCGGAACCGGCGGCAGCACCGGTGGCGGAACCGGCGGCAGTACTGGCGGAAACACCGGTGGAAATACTGGTGACAATACCGGAAAAGACGACGGTAAAAAGGATGATGACAAAAAAGACGAGGGCGAGCCGGACGACGGCAAGAAAGACGACAATACCGGAGACGACGGAAAGGTAACCATTACCGATACGGTTACTTTTGTCGTGGACGGTGTTACGGTTTCAACGCAAAAGGTCGAGCGCGGCAAGTTCGCCAAGCTTCCGACTGCTCCCAAACGCGACGGCGCAGAATTCCTGTATTGGTCGCTTAGCGAAAACGGGGAAGAGGTCGATGTCGAATCGTATGAGATCGGCGGCGAAGTCACGTTTTACGCAGTCTTTAAGATTGAAGAGAAGAACCCCAACGATCCGGAAGTCATTGCTGAACTGGAAAAGGGAATCGAACAGTTGGCGGCTGTCCGTCTTTCGGTGAAAGAGCAGTCCAAGATCAGAAGTAATGTTCTTAAAACCATGAAAGCCGTTTTGCAGGATGCCTATGACGGCATTTTCATCGATTCGGATTACATTCAGACGGCTTACAAAGATGAGGTCGATACGGCTGAAAAGCAGTTTAAAGCGCTGAGTGATACGGATCAGTCTGACTTTATTACGAAGATCAGAGCCGGTGTGGATGACAGAACCTTTGACATTCTGACGGATTATTTCCTCGATGAGGAGACCAAGAACAAATATCTTGGTGACAAGTAAGAAAGGTGGCTTTTCCAAAAAGAAAAGCCACACAAAAAATGATTTTGCCGCGCGGCAGTCTGATTTTCAGTCTGCCGCACGTTTTTTATTCTGACAAAAGCCTGCGAAAAGTTAGGGAGACAATTGTGCCCTGTGCCCTTGCATAGTTACTTGGTCAAGTTATTTTTCCACTCTGCCGGTGAGCATTGAAAGCGTTTTTTGAACATCTTGGAGAATACAAACGGATCATTATAGCCAACCATTTGTGCGGCGCTTGCCACTGTTTTGCCGGCCTCTAAAAGCTGTTTGGCCTCCTCCATGCGTTTTTCCGTGATGTAGTCCTTCAAAGTTCCGCCCGTCTTTTGCTTGAATAAGCGCGCCAAATAGTGCCGTTCCAACCCGACAACCGCCGCCACATCGGCCACATCGCAGTGCGTGTTGTAGTTGGTTTCCACATAATTCTGGATCTTCAATATGTAATCTTCCCGGCCTTTGATGCCGTTGAACAAATACGCATAGAATTCAAACAACCGCCCGGCTAAATATTCCTCCGCCGTACCGTCGTAAGAAAAGACCTCCCGTAACTTTTTATATAAGCCGGCCGGCGGCGTGATCACACACGGCAACTCGGCAAAACGGTGCGAAAGCGAACCGTTGAAACCGACCCAAAGATAATGCCATGGTTCCGTTTCATCAGCAGAATAAACCGTCACTTCTCCCGGACGGATGATGAATGCTTCGCCTGCATGAAGATAGTGCAAGCCGTTTCCGTTTGTAAAGCGCCCCTTCCCGGAAATCACAAAATGAATGAGTGTATACCGGCGTATGGCAGGCCCGTAGGTATGACCCGGCGCACAGGCCTGTTCGCCGAAATCAAGCGGATTTATCTCGCGGTAATGGCGGTTGATAAGGGCAATTTCATGTTTTTCGCGCATACTGTTCACGTCCCCTTGCTTTCTTGATTTAGATACATTTTACCATACATTGGATACATAAATCAATGGACTTTTTTTACAAATTGTGATAAGATTTAATTATCAAATAGATTTGCCATTCACGGTAAAACACCAAAGAATCTGATTTTGGAAAGGGAGTATCACTATGCACATTCAAACGCCGCCTATGGGGTGGAACACCTGGAACACATTCGGGCAGAACATTACAGAGCAACTTGTCTTGGAATCGGCTGATGCCATGGTCGAAAAAGGCTATAAAGACGCCGGATACGAATATATCGTCATCGACGACTGCTGGTCCTTGAAACAGCGTGACGAAAACGGCTGTCTTGTGCCGGATCCGGAGAAATTTCCGCACGGCATGAAGTATCTGGCCGATTACATTCATTCCAAAGGCCTCAAATTCGGAATGTATTCCTGCGCCGGTTATCATACCTGTGCCGGTTATCCGTCCAGCTATGGTTATGAGTTTATCGACGCGCAAACCTTTGCGTCATGGGGCGTGGATTTCTTGAAGTACGACTTTTGCTATTTTCCCGAAACCGGCGATGGCAAGCTTGCGTATCTTACCATGAGCAACGCGCTGCGCACCTGCGGCCGTGATATTCTGTTCTCGGCCTGCAACTGGGGAACGGATAACTGTTGGGAATGGATGAACAGCGTCGGTGCGCATATGTACCGTTCGACCGGCGATATTGTCGATATCTTTGAATCCGTGAAGAGTATTTTCCTTGGTCAGGTGCATACGGGTCTTGCCATGAACGGCGCCGGTTGTTTTAATGATTTGGATATGCTTGTATGCGGCATGTACGGCAAGGGAAATGTCGGCAGGGAAAACGCTTGCGGCGATGTCGAATATAAAACGCATTTTGCACTTTGGTGCCTTGCGTCCTCACCGCTTATGATGGGCGGAGATATTCGGAACATGTCGGAGTATTGCCATGATCTTATGACAAATCCGCGTCTTATCGCCATTGACAAAGATCCTGATGCGCGTCCTCCGTTTGAAATCAAGACTAATTATTGGAATTCCGGTTCGATGAAAAAGTATATCAAACTGCTTTCGGACGGCGATTACATAGTCGGTATTTTCAATTTCGGCGACGGTGAATGCTGGAACAGTTTATATGAACAGGAAATCGGATTTCCGGTCGGCTGCAGCGTAAAACTGCATATGACAGATGTGTTTACCGGCAAAGATCTCGGCGTTCTCAAAGACGCATACAATGTAACGCTTCCGGCGCATGATTGCGTCATGCTTCGTTTGCATGCAACCCGTGATTAAAACAACGGATATCTGCGAATCCTGCGGCAGACCGATAAGCGCCTATGAGATAGCGCTTCACCGGAAATTAGTCAATCGCGGGGCGAAAACGTTTCTTTGCAAGACCTGCCTTGCTCGTTTGTATAAGTTAAGCGAGGAGGATCTGGACAAAATGGCTGAGTATTTCAAAAGGTTGGGGTGTACGCTGTTTCCGTAAGAAACGTGCAAAAGATTGGCGCAGGACGGAACCTGCAACCTTGCCGGCTTTTTTGAAAGAAACGTCGGAAGAAAAATAGCTTTGGCGCGCGGTGAGTTTAAAACTCACCGCGCGTTTTCTGTCCCCGTTAAAGTCACTGTTACTTACCAAAAAAAGTATCGGCAGACGGAGCCTTTAAAAGATAGCTTAGAAAAGCCTTGTCAGCCGCCGAAAGCATTTCTTTGGAGCGAAAGGCGATCCCGATCTCGCGAAAGGCCGCCTCCTTAATCGGCCGCACGGCAATCTTATACGGGATCCGGCGCAAAATCAGGTGCGGCAAAACACTGATCCCCAGCCCGCTTTCCACCATTGCCATAATCGCATAATCTTCTCATGTCGTGTATTTCACCTTGGGATGAAGTCCGTTCTGGTGGAAAATATCGGTTATTTCCGCATTGTCACCGCGTTCGAGTAATATAAACGGATCTTCGCATAACGCCTTTAAAGGGATGCGTTCGGTTTCGTCCGTGTTTTGCGCTATCGGGTGGTTTTCCGGAAGAACCGCTAAGAATTCGTCATGCAATAACGGTTCCGTTTTCAGTTTTCCTCCTGCCGGAAGACGGACAAATCCGAAATCTGCCCGTCCGTCCTCAACATGCCGCTCAATTTCCAGATAATCGCCCGACAACATTTCAAAATCCACGTCGCTGTGCTCTGCATGGAACGCCTTTATTGCCTGCGGCAACACATGCGTTGCGATGCTTGAAAAAGTCCCGATCCGGATAAGCCCGGTCTGAACGCCGCGCAGTTCGTCGATCTGCGCCTGCATTTTTTCGTAATCCCGGCATAGAACTTTGGCAAAGGATAGCAAATGCGCTCCATCGCCCGATAAGCGCACCCCAGCGCGGCTTCGTTCCAAAAGAACTACGCCCCATTCGCTTTCCAAATCGTGTATCATGCGGCTGATGCCCGACTGTGAATAGTGCAAAACCTCCGCCGTTTTGGTAAAACTCCCGTATTCGACGGTTTTGATAAAGGCAAAATATTTCAAAACGTTTGTATCCATGATTCCTCCGCTTTTTATATATTTGGTTTTGTCATGAAAACCATGAAAAACTTTCGCTTTTCAAATGCTTAAACTTATGATACAATAAAAAATCAAAAAAGCAAGAGTCAGGTGAAAAAATGAATCTTATTTCTAATCGTATCGTGGTAAAAGTCGGTACTTCCACCCTTACCAACGAACAGGGAAAAAGCGACCTGCGCGAGTTCGATAAACTGGCTATGGTCTTATCCGACGTGCAGAACCTTGGGTATGAGGTCATCCTCGTTTCTTCGGGCGCTATCGCCGTGGGCGTCAATAAGCTCGGATTAAAAGAAAAACCGTCCGTTTTACGGATGAAACAGGCGGCCGCGGCGGTCGGTCAGTGCGGCATCATGTATCTGTAAGACAAATTTTTCGGCGAATACGACAAAACCGTCGCCCAAATTCTTCTCAATGCCGAAGACATCGAACAACCGGAAGCTCCGTGCAGGCAGATACATTCGGGATCGTATGCGGAATCGGTTCGGCACTCATGTATGCGGTCATGGTAAGCGCCAACAAAAAGGCCCGGTACATCGGGGGTATGGAGAACGCGTTCATACAGCTGACGGTCAGCTTTTTGACCTCTTTTCTTTTCTTCCTTATCAAAGGCGACTATACAATTTTTTTAACCGGTACGAGCATTGTCTGGATTCTGATACTCGGCTTGCTGGATACGGGCTTTGGATGTTACCTGTATTTTTCGTCGATTGGACTTCTGCCTGTGCAGACAGTCGCGGTCTGCGGCTATTTGGAGCCGCTGTCGGCGGTTGTATTTGCAGCAGTGCTGTTGGGAGAACGGTTTGGACCTTTGCAGGCTGTCGGAGCGGTGCTTATCGCGGCTTGTACGATATTAAGCGGCAGAAGTCAGAAAAAGTGACGGGAACGCAGATTTTAAGGCAAAAAGCTGCCAAAATGTATTGCAAATTACGTCGGAATACGGTATACTATATAAGACAGACTGCAAAAGCAAAACTTTGGACAATAACTATGTGTCTGTTCTATGGAGGAAACATATGGACGCAAAAGCAATCATTTTTGACAAAGACGGAACGTTGCTCGATTTCAACGCCTTTTGGATTACAGTTTCCGTTTATGCGATAAACGATATTTTAAAGAAAGTCGGAAAAGAGGACATTGACCCGCAAGAGATTCTTTCTGCATGGGGCGTTCATGACGGCAAAGCGGACGTGAACGGACTTTTGTGCAAGGGTACATACGAACAGATGGGACTTGCCCTGCATGAAGTTCTGAAAGCGCACGGTGCAAAGCTTTCTCCCGAAGAGGTCGTGCGTTTGACCGCTCAGGCTTACACGGAACAGGCGGAGGCAGGCGAAATTAAGCCGACCTGCGAAAATCTGCGCGAGGTGTTGGTGCGTTTGAAAGAATGCGGCATAAAGCTTGCGCTAGTTACCACGGATAATAAAGAGATTACTCATAAATGCTTGGAAAAATTGGAAATTTTTGATTTGTTTGACCGGGTTTTCACGGACGACGGAAAAACGCCTGTCAAGCCGGATCCGTGGTGTGTAACGGAGCTTTCGCAAAGTTTTGGAATCTCGCCGCAAAACATGGTCATGGTCGGCGACACCATGACGGATATTCTTTTTGCGCGCAATGCGGGAATCTTTGTCATCTGCGTCGGAGATTCGGCTGAAACCGGAAAACAGGCGGATGCCTTTATCCCGGATGTTTCCCATATTTTTGAAGTCATCGGGGAGAAATCCTTATGATATATGGAATTTTGGGCGGCATTACATGGGCGCTCGAAACGGTGATTCTGGGGATTGCCCTTGCGATGGCGCCGTTTGTTTCCACCGAACAGGGGCTCTTTTTAGCGCCGTTTGTCAGCACGTTTCTTCATGACCTTATTTCAGCCGCTTATATGTTTGGGTTCAACGGGATCCGGGGAAAGTTGAAAACCGTAGGCCGCGTGATGCGTACTAAAAACTTCAAATTTCTCCTGTTGTCCTCCGCCATCGGCGGTCCTGTCGGAATGACGGGCTATGTGTTGGCGGTCAACTTTATGGGAGCGTCGGTGGGAGCGGTAGCCAGTGCGGTTTACCCGGCGATCGGCAGCCTTTTGGCATTCTTGTTTTTAAAAGAAAAGATTCGCCCGTATCAGTGGTTCTTTTTGTTATGCACACTGTTGGGCGTGTTCGGATTAAGCTATTCGCCGGAATTGAACATTACCGATTTCCGTTTGGGCTTGTGCGGCGTGTTCATGTGCGCGTTCGGCTGGGGGACAGAGGGCGTTATTCTGTCTAAATGTTTCAAAGACGGAGATTTGGACAGCGAATGTGCCTTGCAGATCCGTCAGACCGTGTCAGCGCTCATTTACGGGCTGGTGATTCTTCCGCTATTAAAAGGAACGTCTTTTACATTCAGCTTGTTTCAAAAAGAAAATCTGCCGGTCTTACTGATTATTGCAGCAGCGGCGTTATGTGCAACGGTCTCGTATCTGTGCTATTACAAAGCGATTGCAAAACTCGGAGTAGCCAAGGCGATGGGACTCAACATCACCTATACGGCCTGGGCGATGATATTCAGTGTGGTGTTCTTCCGCAATTATGGACTTTTGAATTTCGGAACGATTGCCTGCTCGGTGGTCGTTGTTGTTTGCGGAATTCTGGCGGCTGTGGACTTCAAGGAACTGTTCGGCACACGGAAAAATTTGCCCGGATGAGATGTTTAAAAAGAAACGTGACTTTTTGAGAGAAAGCATATATAAGGGTGATTTTAAAAGCCGCACGGCGTTATAGGCGCTGTGCGGTTTTTCGCATGTCGCAAAACTTCGTTTTACAAACACGCACACGGCGGTCTGAATTTTCAGACCGCCGTGTGTAAATGCTATTCTTTTGCCGGCTTTTCTTCTAAGAAAAGCCGTTTATTTTTCTGTCAACAATAATGAAGTCCTATTTATTTTTTATAAAGACCGCTTTTATCGGCCGATACAGCGGATACAAAACCCGTTTTACCCGTAAGACCGCGCGTTTAAACGGCTTTTTGGCATACAAACGCCGGACGCTTTCCTGATAGTCCGGGTCGGTCACACTCCGGTAAACGGATCCTTTGTAGATACCGGTCACCTTGGCAATAAGCGCGTTTTTCGGCACATTTTTCTCAATATCCAGCTGATTGTCGCCGCACATGTCGAAGAATTCCCCATGTTCTGCCACAATCCGGTGCAAGACAAACTGCCCGTTAGCTCTGCGGTACAGCACGGCATCCCAGACGTCCGCATTTTCCGGACGTGCCAACATAACCGAATCCTTTCCCTCCACAATGGTGGGAAGCATGCTCCGTCCGCGCGGATAAAGCCGGAATTCACTGCCGGAATCAAGCACCTCGCAGATGATCGGCACAAGATCGGCCATATGGATTTTTTCGGTCGGTCGCTCGTTTTCCATTTTTTCTGCCTTTCCGATGCTCATCTGTTCTGCGCCTTTTTTAAGGCTTCATAAGCCACTTCCGCCGCCTGCACATCCATATTGCATTTCAGTAAAAACGCCGGCGTGCAATCGATGAGTTTTCCGGCAAGGTCAAGCAGTTTTTCCGCCGCGCTCTGCTCTTTGGGTAATAGCAGCTGGATAAACAGCCTGGATACTGCGTCACGCTTGGATAAGGGTTCTATACTGTTTTCGGGAGCGCGTTCAATAAAGCAGATGCCGCCGAGCGGCGCTTTGGTGTTTACCTGATAATTTTCCTTGCCGCACCAGGGTGTTCCGTATATCCAAAAACGACCGTCAAGGAAACGCAAAAGCGGTTTATCGCCGTTGATGATTCTTGCGTCGGGAAATGCTGTCGTCCAAAGACGCGAATGCGTGGTTTTTCCCGTTCCGCTTTTGGCGCAGAACGCATAGGCAACGCCGCCGCGTTCGACGACGGAGGCATGTAGGATAAAGCCGTCAAAAGACAGCAGTTTATGGGCAATGCAGCGGTAGATCGAAAGCCCCTCCAAATAGCCGTCCGTTGCCGTCGGCACGACCTTGCGGTCGGCTTCGTATTCAGCCGGGTTCGGAAAAGCCGTCATATCGGCCTTTGCCCCTTCGGGGGCAAGATAGTTTTTGCAAATACGCGATGTGTATGCGTGCTCGTTCTGTATATCGATATTCAAATCCGCCATACGGTAAATTGCCATAGCTGCGTTTCCTCTCTGAATGCTACAATATTACTATTTTATTATAACGTCAAATGCCGGGAATGTCAAGATAAAAATACGGAAAGCAAGATAAGAGGTAACTGGGGAAGTCTTAAAGATATCCTATACATTTTTGCGCTCTTCTTCGCGGTACAGCTGGACAAGGTCGCGTAAAATTTCCGTGTGCGAAAAATCGCGGTTGTAGACAAGATTCATTTCACGCGGCATGCTGAGATTCTCAATCGGTAAAACGGCGAGTTTTCCTTTTTTCAATTCATCCATGCAAGCGCTTTTCGGCAGAATGGATACGCCCAGTTCCTTGCGGATAAGATCCTTGATGGTCGCAATATTGTCAACTTCCAGCGTGATGTTGAACGAATCGATCGATTCGTTGATGCTCATTAAAGCCGCCTCAAACAGTTTCCGCGTACCGGAGGAGGGAAGCCGCAGTATCATCTGTTCGTTTTTCAGTTCGTTCAAGGAGATCATGGAATGCGAGGCGAGCGAATGAGTGACCGGCAGTACGCAGGCAAGATAATCCGTGTCAAGAAGAATGTGATTGAGCGACGGATCGGTTGGTTTTCCCTCAATAAAAGCCAAATCCAGCTGATACGTAGCTAACATATTATAAAGATGTTTTATGGTATCGGTATGAATTGTTATCGTTACGTTATCTTCCTGGGAGCCATATTTGGCGAGAATTTCAGTGATCAGATTGCTTTCAGCCGTGTGCGTAATGCCGACGCGGATCTTGGTCATATGCCTTTCGCGGTCGCTCAATTCCGCAAGCATTTTATCATATAGAGACTGTAAACGCTCTGCATAACGGAGAATGATCTCTCCCTCGGGAGTCAGGCGCATACCGCTTTTGGAACGGGTAAAGATACGTGTTCCGAGCTCATCTTCCAATTGTCCGATATGGTGGCTGACAGCCGGCTGTGTGAGGGACAGCCGTTCGGCGGCTTTGGTAAAATTTTTCTCTTTGGCAACTGTTAACAGCGTAGCAAGTTTGATATCTAACATAACGCGCTCCGTTATATATATTTATGGTATTCTAAAAAAACATAACTTGACTTTATGCATAAATAGTGTATCATAAACAGTATGATTTTTCAAGCTCTGTGAGAGCGTTTTTTTGTTAATTTTAAAACTTGTAAAAGGAGTTGAGCGGATGTTGGAAAATTTGTCCCGGCATATTCAGTCGGGCTCCGGCGCGGCTGCCGTTATCATATCGGTGGCGTTTATGCTGTTGTTCGGATTTCTGATTACGCGTATCACCAAAAGACTGCGGTTGCCGAATGTAACGGCCTATATCGTAGCTGGAATTCTTATCGGCCCGTATTGCCTGAACCTGGTACCCAAAACCGTGATTGACGGCATGTCGTTCCTCGCGGATATTGCACTTGCCTTTATTGCATTCAGTACGGGGGAATATTTCCGGTTTGATACCTTGAAGAAGAACGGGCTGAAAGTTATTGTCATTACGATTGCCGAAGCGTTGATGGCATCGCTTCTGGTGTTTGTCGTATCCTACTTTTTATTGGGCGTCAACCTTGCTTTTTCCTTGGTTCTTGCCGCGCTTGCTTCGGCTACCGCGCCGGCGTCCACGGTCATGACGATCCGTCAGACCGGAGCGAAAGGCGATTTTGTCAACACACTGCTTCAAGTGGTGGCGTTAGACGATATTGTGGCGTTGGTTGCCTATGGGTTGTGCATTTCCCTTGCGGTTTCGTCGGTATCGGGCGAGGCGTTTCATATCATGAACGTGATCCGGCCGATTGTAGTCAATTTAGGCGTATTGCTTCTGGGCTGTGTGTTCGGATTCATTATGAAGCTGTCGTTATATAAGCACAGTACGGATAACCGGTTAATCGTCTCCATTGCGCTGTTGTTTGGTTTTTGCGGCATCTGCGCCTTGTTTGATGTATCGCCGTTACTTGGTTGCATGTCTATGGGTACGGTTTATATCAATGTGACAAACGATGACAAGCTGTTCAAACAGCTCAATTATTTCAGTCCGCCGTTGCTATTGTTGTTCTTTGTCCGCTCGGGACTCAGTTTTGATCTGGGATCTTTGTTCAACCCCTCCGACGCAGTCGGAAACGTACCGCTTGCTGTTATCGGCGTGACCTACTTTCTGACGCGTATCATCGGCAAATACGCCGGTGCGTTTTTGGGCTGTGCCGCAGTGAAAAAGCCGAAAGAGGTGCGCAACTATCTGGGACTTGCGCTGATTCCGCAGGCCGGCGTGGCGATCGGTCTTGCCGCGCTCGGCGCACGAACGCTTGGCGGCGAACATGGCGCGGCTTTGGAGACCATCATTCTTGCTTCAAGCGTGTTATATGAATTGATCGGCCCGCCCTGTGCCAAGCTCTCCTTGTACTTATCCAAATCGTATTCGACCAAGTTAGAAGATATTGTGCCGTTGGAGGACGAAACGACCGGTGAAAACGGTGTGCCGAAATCGTCTCTTGAACTGTTGATCGAACGTATCCAAAAAATCCAGGAGGAACTGCCGCCGCATACCGAAACCGACGAAGAAAAAGCCTTTACGAGCGCCGCGGAAGAACAGTATAACGCTGCGTTCCCGACATGGAAAAAGATGTCGGCCCGTTGGTAGAAACGTAAGAAACAGAAAGATTTGTTTTACAGAAATGAGGTTTTGTTTTATGGATCCTATTGCATTGCGGCTCGGAACATGGTCATCGGAAATCGGAGCGGCCTCGGTGATATTCCGTATTGCTCTTTCGGTGGCGCTTGCCGCGGTCATTGGCTGTGAACGTTCCAGCAAGCGTCATTCGGCCGGTCTTCGTACATTTATTTTAGTATCGCTTGCGTCAACGGTGGCGATGTTGCTCGATATCTATTTATCCGGATTGGGCAACGATTTTTATATAATTTCGGCGGCAACCGTTATCGCCGCCGCCATTATCAGTGTCAATTCCATGCTATTCAGTTCACGCAACCAGATCAAAGGCCTTACAACGTCCATGGGACTTTGGGCAACGGGGATTATCGGGCTTACGGCCGGCGCCGGGCTTTACACGGTGACGCTTGTTTCGTTTGCAGCTCTTTTGTGCTGCCTGTCGTTGTTTCCGGTTTTTGAAGTATATCTGAAAAACCGATCCAACCATTTTGAAGTACACTTGGAGTTGATTAACAGCAGTTATTTGCAGGATTTTGTTACGACGATCCGCCGGTTAGGGCTATTCATTGACGATATTGAATCCAATCCGGCTTATATCAATTCCGGACTCAGCGTATATTCCATTGCTATTTCGATCGACAGTGTGGAATTGAAGAAGTATAAAACGCACAAGGAGATCATTGAGGCGCTGAAAACGCTTGAATATATTTATCATATTGAAGAAATGCATGGCTGAAAAGAGTTTTTGGGATACTTTTCGTCTCTGCGAAAAGTAATCAAAAAAACGATTTCTACGTTCTTTTTGCTTCTGCAAAAAGAACCAAAAAGCAGACGGGGCTCCGCCCTGCGACCTCGGTTCAAAAACCGTGCGGTGGGGATTTTAGGTGAAATTTAAAAAGGTTCAGCACATTAAGATTTTTTGCGAAAATTTATAGGTATCGCAATATGCACGGCCATGTTTTGAACCGGTGCGAGACGGTGATTTGACTGCGAAAGGATTTGCAAGGGTTGATGAAAGGGCAAGCTTTGATTTGGGTGAACAGTAGGTTATGTGTTTCATAAAAAGGGAAAGTTTGGTGGGAGGTTGTGTTTGAGAGGATAGAAAGTTTTTATTTGGGAAAACGGGAAGTTAGGGACGAGAATGCAAAAATTTCAGCCTTTTTGCACACAAAAAATTTAATAAACCTCAAATTTTTCGCAAACTCACACCACTTTTGTGTAAAGCTAAGCCTATTTTTGTTCCAACTTTCTTCCAGCTCACACCATTTTCCTCTTTCTCAGCAACAAAGATAACGTGCACTTTGTCTATTTATCAATCGCTTGCGGCGGCAAGCCCCCACAGCACTTTCGATTTTCCGCAAAAAAACGATTATGCGTCTGCTGAGAACCTGCGTCTCGCACCGGTTCAAAACATGGCCGTGCGTTTTGCGGCACTAACAAATTCTTTCAAAAAAACTTAATACGCTGAATTTTTAAAATTTCACCTAAAATCCCACCGCACGGGTTTTGAACCGTTCCCCGGAGTCCGGAGGGCCGCAGCCCTCGGTCTGCTTTTGGATACTTTTCGCAGAGGCGAAAAGTAACAGAAAAACCATCTCTTTTATGCTTTTCGTAAAACGAAAAGCACTCTTTTCATACCTTTCCGGAAAAGTCAAGCCTTTCCAAAGTGCCACTTTGGTTACTTTTTCAAAAGTAACACGGCTCCCCAGCCGCCCTTTCAGGGCGGCAAACTCACGCTTCGCGTGAGCATAGGCAGGCGGCATAGCCGCCGTTTTATTGTTTTTCCAAAACATAAACAGATACGCGGAGGGTTGAAGATTCAACCCTCCGCGCAACATTATTTTCGTGTAATTTTAAATCGCAATTTTTTTCCTAAACTCCTGCCATTGTCCGCTAATTGCTCAAAAGAAGTCTTCTTGCGCTGTGCATGAGATAGCCATGCTTCTTCATAAAGCGCCGCAACATCTTTGGCGAATTGCTCGCTTTCAAAGCATTTCGGAAGCGTTGCCGGCGGTTTTCCTGCATTTTGACGTTTGATAAACAAAATACGATCCAGTGAATCGGCGAAACTTGCTTCATCTGTAAAGAAAGCTCCGTTGACTCCTTCGGTAATCGCCTGTTCCAAGCATTCCTTATCCTTGGCCAGTACCGGAACGCCACAGTATAGGGCTTCATAAAAAGTAAGTCCCTGTGTCTCACTTTCGGAGGCGCTGGCAAATACGTCGGCCACATCGTAAAACCGGCGGATGTCGCTGTGTTTTACACCGTCATGAACCAGAATGCGGTTTTCCATGCCGAGTTTTTTCACGTGCCGTATCAGATTTTCTTTATAAGGACCGTCGCCGACCGTTACCAAATAAATATGATCATGATTTTTGGCATATGCGGCAAAGTGTCCGACCAATTCGTCCAAATTCTTTTCAGCCGAAATACGGCCTAAAAACAGCACAACCTTGTCATCCGGCGAAAGTCCCAATTCTGCCTTTGTGTCGGCTGTGGAGGCGCTGTCTTCGGCTTTGAGTTCACTGAAATCAATGCCGGTCGGAATAATCTTCATGTGAATTTTATCCGAAAAACCGCCGTTCTTGACATAATGATACATTTTTTCGGTCGGTACGATCAGTGCGTCGCATTTTTTAAAGCAATGATTGAGAAATCGCGGCACAACACCGTCCCGAATGGCATGAATATTCTGTAAAAGCCCGATATAATACTTATAATCGGTATGGAATGTATGAATCCATGCCGGGGTGACCTTACAGCGTGAATGGATGTGCTTGGCGGTCAGAAAAGTGGAAAACTCGCAGTTTGTGTGGATGATTTCCGGATTCCACTCGATAAGTTCTTCAATATAGCGGTGATGAATCGGCGGACGCATGCGAATGCCCGGATAAATAAAAGCCGGCACGCTGGAAAGCTGATAATTGTTTCCTTCTTTAAAAGAACGTGTGCCGTCCGCAAGGGTGAGAACCCGTATATCATAACCGCTTTTTTCAAGCTCACGTGTAAGTATTCCAAGAGACACGGAAACGCCGTTTTGTTTATCGGCTCCGACGTCGTGAAGAAGTAAAATCTTCATGTACTCGCTCCTATTTTTTTTGAAAACATAACGCATAATTTGCGTCGATGGATTGTATTTGGTTTAATTATACAATAAACATGTGATAAAATCAACATGATTTATTATATTTAATGACTTTTTAAGTAAAAATTAAACTCTGATCCGGATTCCTGTGCTCTTGACAGATACATTAAAATCAGCTATACTTACGTCAGTGAGGTACAAAAATATGGAAAAATTACAGATTAAAATCAAAAAGTTAGACGACGCAGCCATTTTCCCCACCTATGGCACGCCGTTTGCGGCCGGTGCGGATCTATATGCGCTTTGTGCCGGGAAAATACGGATTCAACCGGGTCAGACAGTTTTGATACACACTGGCCTTGCGTTTGAAATCCCGGAGGGGTACGGCGGTTTTGTTTTTGCACGCAGCGGACTTGCAACAAAAAAAGGACTTGCCCCGGCGAACAAAGTAGGGGTCATTGACAGTGACTATCGCGGCGAACTGATGATACCGCTTCACAACGGCGGCAAGGAAACGGTGGAAATCGAACATGGAGAGCGTGTGGCACAGCTTGTTTTTTTACCTTGTCCGCAGGCGGACTTTTTGCCGGTGGATGAGCTTTCGGATACGGCACGTTCTGCCGGCGGCTTTGGCTCGACCGGGCGTGGCATCTCTTAACGGTCTTTTTGCAAAGAGCAAGAAAAGGTAACGTTAAAACGTCCCTTTGAAACTTGTTGGTGAACTCGGGGAATGCCGCAGGAAGAACAGAAAAAGCTCTCTTTTTTCTGCTTTTTGCAGAGACGAAAATGATCAGCGCAAAATACATCCTTTTACGTTTTTTCGGGAAACGAAGAGCACTTTTTTTGCGGCTTTTTCGGAAAAATAAAAAAACACTGATAAATAAACCAATTCTGCAAACAGTAATATAAACTCTGTAAAGAAGGTGTATGTATGTGTACGGCTGTCACATATCAAACTCATGACTTTTACTTCGGCCGAAACCTTGACTATGAATTTTCCTATGGAGAAAGCGTAACGGTTACGCCGCGGCACTATCCGTTTTCCTTTATAAACGGTAAAAAAACAGAAAATCATGCCGCCCTCATCGGCATGGCGCATGTTTTAAACGACTATCCGCTCTATTATGACGCAGTGAATGAACACGGTTTATGCATGGCAGGCCTGAATTTCCCGGGAAATGCCTATTATCCGGACGCGAACGAAATTGCACCGGAAAAAGAACAAATTGCTCCGTTTGAATTTGTTCCGTATGTTCTTGCTGCCTGCGCAACGGTTGGTGAGGCGCGTGAACTGTTAGAAAACGCATGCCTTGTGAATGTGCCGTTTTCGCAGGAATTGCCGCCGTCGCCGCTGCACTATATGATAGCGGACAAAAGCGGTTGCTTGGTTGTTGAACCAACCAAAGAGGGACTTATGCTGTATGACAACCCGGTTGGAGTTTTAACCAATAATCCGCCGTTCCCGATGCAATTGACTCATTTATCCAATTATGCATCGCTTTCGCGAAAAGACCCGATTCCAAGTTTTGCCGCCGGGTTTACGCCCCAGCTTTACAGCCGAGGAATGGGCGGCATCGGTCTGCCGGGCGATGTATCCAGTATGTCGCGGTTTGTCCGGGCGGCATTTGTCCGGATGAATTCCGTTTCGGGGACGAGTGAAAAGGAAAGTGTAAGTCAGTTTTTCCACATTCTGGGGTCGGTGGAGCAGGTACGCGGCGAATGTGAGCTTGCAAACGGAAAATTTGAAATTACTATCTATTCGGCTTGCTGTAATGCAGATAAGGGAATTTACTACTACACGACATACGACGATCGAAGCATTTGTGCCTGTGATATGCATAGTGTCGATTTGGATGGCCAAGCTTTAAAAAATCTGTCAGTGGTTTCAGCTTTTTGATGTACTATTTCGAACAAGCAAAAGAGTAACCAAAAACCGACTCTTTTAAAAAAACCTAACCACAGAGAGAAAAAGCAACGAAAAAGCTGCCTTA
>CAKSOW010000032.1 GCA_934479825.1 uncultured Eubacteriales bacterium | reverse complement strand
AGAACGTAAAAATCGTCTCTTTTGGTTACTTTTTCGTACAAGCGAAAAAGTAACACAAAAACCGTCCCTTATATGCTTTTCGCGAAACGAAAAGCAGAAACAGAGCGGCGGTTCAGAAAATTCTGAACCGCCGCTCTGTAAAATAATTCTTTTATGCGTCTTTTCTTCTAAGAAAAGACGCGTTTTTGTCTCATACAAAAAATCAGAAGATTGCTACAACAGCCTTGTCGTAGGTCTTGTCAATGAATTCCTTGACATTGTCGCTGAGCAGAGCGTTTTTAAGTGCAACGATCTTGTCGAGGTTCTCATTGCCCTCTTTGACAACAAGCACATTGGCAAAGGTCTGAGCAGCTTCGGATTCTGCATCTTCGGTAGCAAGCGCTTCGGACACTTTAAGTCCGTTGGCAAGCGCATAGTTGCCGTTGACAACCGCAATATCCACATCGCTGAGAACGGTCGGAACAAGAGCCGCTTCCATTTCAACGATCTCATAGTTGCCCGGATTTTCTACGATATCTTCCTTGGTTGCCGTAAGGCCTGCGCCCTCTTTCAAAGTAAGAACGCCTTTATCTTGGAGCAGAAGAAGTGCGCGTGCTTCGTTGGTTACGTCGTTCGGAACGGCAATCTTGGCGCCTTCGGGAAGTTCGTCAAGCGACTTGCAGGTGCCTGCGTAAATGCCGAACGGCTCATAGTGAATCTTGGCAATCGAAACAAGATGCGTACCGTTGTCCTTGTTGAAGGAATCAAGGTAGGGCTGATGCTGGAAGTAGTTGGCGTCTACATCGCCGCTTTCGGTTGCATTGTTCGGAATGACATAGTCGTCCATGATCTTGATTTCAAGCGTATAGCCTTCGGCTTTGAGCGGTTCAACGCACTGTTCGAGAATTTCAGCGTGCGGAGAAGAGCTTGCCGCTACTTTAATAACCTTGTCGTCTTTTTTGCCGCCGCAGGAAGCGAGTACCGCTGCCGCGAGAAGCGCTGTGCCGATGAGTGTAAGTACCTTTTTCATGATTTTTTACTCCTTTGTGTAAAAATAAGTGGTTTATATACAGTCACTTGTTGCGGATACGCTTGTCGCAGGCCTTGGCAAGATAGTTCAACACTTCTTGCAGGATCTGAACAAGAATAATCAACAACAGGGACGATATATACATTTTGTCCGGTTCGTTGCGGTAAAGACCAAACTGAATGGCAACTTTACCGAGGCCGCCGCCGCCGATAAGATAAGTCATAGGCGTGTAGCCTAAAATGGTGGTGATTGCGATAGCTGCGCCGAGAATGAGCGAGGGCTTGGCTTCGGGAATGACGACTTTCATCATGATCTGGAAATTGGTCGAGCCCATCGCCTGTGCCGCTTCAATCACTCCGGCATCCACTTCGCGCAGCGAAGATTCGATCATACGTGCCACAAACGGGGCGGCCGCCAATACCAAATGGAAAATAAACGCCGTATCGCCGATACGCGTCCCCACCACTGCCGCCGCAAGCGGTTGAGTGATAACGAGTAAGATGATAAAGGGAATCGAGCGGATCACGTTGACAATAAAGCCGACGGTGCCGTTGATGTAACGGTTGGGGAAAATGCCGGTCTTGGCCGTTCCGTATAAAAGAATGCCGAGCGGCACGCCGATGAGATAGGCAAGAAGCGTACTAGCGACAGTTACAATAAAAGTAGACTTCACGGCTTCGCCGAAGAACGCTAAATTCTGTGCGGTAAACACGTTTTGCAATACTTCGTTCATGCGCTCACCTCCTCAAATACCACATTCCGGTCGGCAAGATACTGCTTGACGCGTTTGGCGGCTGCCGCATCCTCCGGCAATTGCAAAAGCATCTGTCCGAACGCCTTGCCGTCAATGTTTTTGGTATCAGCCCCTAAAATGTTGACCGGTGCATGGCATTTCATGACAAGGTTGGAAATGAGCGGTTCAAAGGCATTTCTGCCGTCGAACGCCACACGGATGACATTGTCGGAAACCATAGAATCCACAGTTTCGTTCTTGGGCAAGATCAGCTCGCGTGCAATTTTGGATTTCGGCGACAAAAACACGTCTTTCACGTCGCCGGTTTCCACGACCGAACCATTTTCCATAACGGCCACACGGTTGCAGATCTGTTCGACGACTTTCATTTCGTGCGTAATGACGATGATAGTCACGCCGAGATCCCGGTTGATGTCTTTCAAAAGCGCCAGAATCGAACGGGTCGTATTGGGGTCAAGAGCGCTGGTGGCTTCATCACACAGAAGGACTTCGGGGTCAGTCGCCAAGGCGCGCGCAATGGCCACGCGCTGTTTTTGTCCGCCCGAAAGCTGTGACGGATAGGAATTCATGCGGTCTGCAAGCCCCACACGTTCCAAAAGTGCCTTTGCCTTTTCGACAGCCTTTTTTTTCGGAACGCCGGTGATCTCCATCGGGTAGCAGACATTGGCAAGAGCCGTGCGCTGGGAGAGCAGATTGAAATTCTGGAAGATCATAGCGATCTTGCGGCGCGTTTCAAGCAATTGTTTGCGCGAAAGCGAGGCAAGATCCACACCGGAAAACAAAACTTTGCCGTCCGTGGGGCGCTCCAAAAAATTGATACAGCGCACAAGGGTGCTTTTTCCTGCGCCGGAAAGTCCGATCACGCCGAAAATATCGCCGGTTTCAATGGTAAGGCTGACGTCCTTTACAGCTTCGACAGAGCCGGAAACCGTTTCAAACGTCTTGCTTACGTGCTGTAATTCGATCATGTTTTTTACTCCTTAGCGGCAGTGCCGCAATATGTTTTGCCGGTGAAATACCGACAAAAAAGTCCGGAAGCTGTATTTTGCGCCCGGACATGAATACCAATATGTTTTGTTTGTGCTTGAATCAGACGTTTTTAGCAGTCGAACGGCATAAAGACAAGCCCACACATGTATCATGTCCGGGGAGAAACATTCGACCGCAACGGAAATTGGAGCGAAGCAATTTATCGAGCAATATTTCCATGTTTCATGCCATCCTTTCGCAGAATCACACCAGCCGATCAAAAGATGCGGTGTGCTTTTCTTGTTTGTGACAGTATAGCACAGAAACACCGTTGTGTCAAGGGTAAAATTGCGCTTTTTGAAGATTTTGTCAGTTTTGCCGATATTCGCAGGAATGCCGGCAGACAAATACGGCTATATTCGATAAAAACCGCCTTTTGCAGAAAGGTTCCGCTTGTTGCATGAACTCTTGGACGTTTCATTAAAAAGCAAGAGACCTCGCAAGCTTTTCATTGACAAACCGGGCTTTTTGCGTTATACTGATGTCGAAACCAAGAAAGGAAAAAAGGAAAGATGAACCAAATATTTGAAAAGGCCGCGTGGATCATGGCAGACACTGACGGCCAAACCAATATCGAACATCGGTATTATCTTTATAAAACCTCTTTTGACATAACAGACGGCAGTCCGGTGACGCTGTATATCAGCGCTTTTTCGCAGTATGCCGCCTTTGTAAACGGCGTTTTTGCCGATACCGGTGTCTTTGAGGATTATGACTTTCATCCGGTCTATGATGAAATCGATATCACACGATTCTGTATACCAGGCACAAACGAGCTTACCGTCGGGCAATATGTTTGCGGGGCGGATTTTTCGACGCGTTCCAAAGGCACGCCCGGTGTGATTTTCACCGTCGTGCAGAATGGAAAAACGGTGGCGGCAAGCTCGCCGGAAACACTTTCGGCACACGACGCGCGCTATTTGGATACACACGAAAAAATCACCGGCCAGCTCGGTTTCAACTTTGAATTTGACGCGCGCGTTGCACCACAACCGTTCCGGAACAGCCTTCTTGCCGATAAGCCGCGCACCCTTTCGCCGCGTCCGATCGAGAAGTTGAAAATCGGCGCTTGTATCGGCGCCAAACTGACGGCACAAGGAATTTTCCGTGAAAAGGACGCCTCCAAGCCCAAAGCCGAACGTATGTATACCGCTTTTTTGTCGGCAAAACCGTTTGATACGGTCAAGCGCGATGCAGATGGTCTGCATATGGCCCTGAATCCAGCCGGGGAGTCCGACGCAGACGGTTTATATTTTCTGTATGATCTCGGCGGCGAAACAGCAGGTCTTCTTTCGTTTTCCTTGGAGGTGCCGGAGGATACGGAAATTTTGGTGGGGTATGGCGAACACTGTGAGGACATGCGCGTGAGAAGCATGCTCGGTTCGCGCAATTTCTGTTTCCGTTTTTTTGCAAAAAAAGGAAAAAACGACTTTTTCTACCCCTATCAACGGCTGGGGCTTCGCTATTTGCAGTTACATATTTACGCTAAGGCTGTGACCCTGCACACGGTCGGGGTGTGCCCGACGGATTATCCGCTTACCGTTTATCCGTGTCCGATGCCTGACGGGTTACATAAAAGAATCTACAATGTCGGCGTGAAAACTTTGCAGATGTGTATGCATGAACACTATGAGGACTGCCCGTGGCGCGAGCAGTCGCTCTATGGCATGGACAGCCGGATTCAGATCTTATGCGGCTATTATGCATTTCATGAATTTCGTTTTCCGCGCGCGTCACTTGCGCTTATGACACGCTCCTTCCGCGAAAGGGACGCACTTTTAGAACTATGCGCACCCGGCAGAGAACCCATTACCATTCCGAGTTTTACCGCCGTATTTCTTCGCGAAGTATACGAATATCAATGTTACAGCGGCGATAAAACGTTAGCCGCAGAACTGTTTCCGACGCTCCGCGCCATTGCCGACGGTTTTGTAAAGCGTATCGACGAGACCGGACTTATTCCGCTTTATACCGGTGCGGAGCATTGGAATTTTTATGAATGGCGCGACGGCTTGGAGGGGAACGAACGCTATGCAGACGGTGAAACCGTGTATGAAGCGCCGCTATGCGCTTTTGTCGCAGACGCGCTTGAATGCTTTGCGACACTGTGCGAAACAGCCGAACCGAAATTGGTTGCCCGGTTTGCGGACGCCGCCGCGCGGCTAAAAGAAGCCACGCACAGAGCCTTTTTCGATGAAACACGAGGTGCATACCGCACAAGGCTTAGCGACCGGGTGCCGCGGCACGATTTAACGCAGGCGCTTATGCTTTATACCGATTCCGTACCGGCATCATATATTCCGGAAGTGGAAAAGGCTCTTGTTTCAGGTGAACTGATTCCGGTATCGCTCAGCATGACGATTTTTGAATATGAGGCTTTCTTAAAGCGCGGACGCCGCAAAAACGAGATACTGGCGGAAATCGAGACCCGTTGGGGCGCCATGCTAAACCAAGGGGCGGACACGTTCTGGGAGACGGATAAGGGAGCGGAGGATTTCGGAAGAGCCGGAAGTCTTTGCCATGGCTGGTCGGCTGTGCCGGTATACATCTTTGGCAAGTATTATGCGGCAGACATATATGGAGTGTGAACAGGCGGCTGTGCCGCCTGCCGATGCTCACGCGGCAGCGTGAGTTTGCCGCCCTGAAAGGGGCGGCTGGGGAGCAGTGCTTTTCCGAATAGCCCGGAAAGAGGCTCTCAGGGAAATTTTCTTTTTTCGGAAAATTTCCCAAGGGACGATATACGTACTTTTCGTTTGTACGAAAAGTACCCAAAAAGACAATTTTACGTTCTTTTTGCTTCTGCAAAAAGAACCAAAAAGCAGCCGTGAGGGTTGCGACCCTCACGACTCCGGGAACGGTTCAAAGCTCTACACAAGCATGTTTTTGATAAAATTTGTAGCTTTCCGCGCCTGAACAGCTTTCAGGCTTTGAACCGGTGTGAAAGGGATACCTTCGTGCAGACGCAGAATCGGATTTTGCGGAAAATCGAAGTTGCAGTGCGTGCTTGCCGCCGCAAGCGGTCGTTTAAAAGAGAAAGTGTACGTTATCTTTGTTGCGGTGGAAATGGGAATTTGATGTGGGCTGATAAAAACTTTGAGATTTATCCAAAATATTTGCGTGTGCAAAAAGCCGGAATTTTTATACTCTCACAAGGTTTTTCATTTTCTCAAAAATGACTTTCTGTCCTCTCAAAAACAACCTCCCACCAAACCAGCCAATTCTATGAAACACATAACCTACTGTCCTCCCAAATCAGGGCTTGCTTTTTCAAAAATACCTACAAATCCTTATGCAGTAAAATAACCCCCTCGCACCGGTTCAAAGCCTGAAAGCTGTTTTAGACACGAACCGATTAAATTTCTATAAAAAGCATGCCAATACAGAGCTTTGAACCGTTCTCCGGAGTCCAGAGGGCCGCAGCCCTCGGCGTGTTTTTGGTTACTTTTTGCACGCCGCAAAAAGTAACAGAAAAAACGTCCCCTTTTGCTTACTTTTTCGTACAAGCGAAAAAGTAACACAAAAACCGTCTCTTTTATGCTTTTCGAGAACCGAAAAGCAACAGTAAAGCGCGCCCGACGGGTTTTAGCCGTCGGGCGCGCTTTGTTTCGGTTAAACTAACCTAAAATTAAGTCGATATAGTCTTTGTTGGCGGCATATTCATCGCCGGCCGCATCGCGAATGCTTGCCGCAACCTCAGCAAGCGAGAACACGGCGGCATCGCCGTATGCGGTGAATCGGTAACCGTTGTTCAAGATAACAGCATACGGACGCGCCACAATGCGTTTGTTATAGCCGTTTTCCGGAATGCCGGTGCAGACCGCCGTAAATGTGATATCGCCACTCTCGTTAATATCAAACTGACGATCAAGGTTTTCACTCTTGTTGTACGCTTTGCCGGAAGCATACAGCGGCTTGCCGTCTGCGTGGTTTTTGAAATCGAAGGTCAGCTCATTGTCGCCTAAGGTTTCTTCCAAAGCAACGATAAAGCCATATTCTTCCAGCTCTTCTCTGGTGGCCGCATAGACAGTTGCATAGAAACGCAACCCGTTGATATTATCTGCACCGCTACGAATGGATGCCTCGTTTGCGGCGTTCGGGTAAGCCGGCGTTTCCGACCAGACAGCGTAGACCGTGAGATCGCCCGTCAGATTAACCGACGTTACGGTTTTTTCCGGCGCGGCGTCCGGCGTCAATGCCCAACCGCGGAACGTGTAGGAGGTGATAACCGGTTGTTCGTCGGTGAGAAGATATCCAGTACCGACGCCGCGTCCTGTGTCTGCCGCTACTTCGGATTGTACAAACTCGTCCGCACCGTCCGGAATATTGGTGTCATAAGTTACCGTAAAGACGCCGTCGCGGTAAACACGCACGGAATCAATACAGGTATCCTGCACACCGGAAACCTGGATCTTGGCAGGGTCGATATGAAGCTGGGAGATCGTTTTTCCGGCAGACCAGCCGTGGCCGGAAACGTTGTTTTCCGCAAGTCCCATGTCGATCTCTACGGTCTGATAGTTTTCCGTGACAGATACAAAATATTGCTTGGCCGGGATATGCTCACCCGGACAGCCGTCTGTTCTGCCGCACCAATAACCGCCGCTGCCGGTTCCGTTGTTGTAGAAAATCTTCATTTCCGCTTTTTCAACGTCGGTGAGGTTTTTGTCTTGGAGCGTATTGATCTTGTAGGTGTATTTCAAAATGTTGTATTCGGAAGAATCAAAAGGAGCGGCGGCATTTACGGCAATGCGCGCGTCCGTGTTAGCCGCATCTTTCCACTTGTAGGCATGCGCATGATATACGCTGCGTCCGTCATCCTGCATATATTCCGTATAGCTGAACTTGGCTGCGGAAACAGCGGAAACATTGAAGTTGTCCTTTGCCGTGCCTTCAAAGGCCATGCCCATGGCAGGCTGGGAAACGTCCTGGCAGACAGCGGTAAACGTCAGACCGATAAGACCGATTAACTCATCTCCGGTAATCACTTCGCCGGCACGGTATTTTTCACCGTTACTGCCGATCCACAGCAAGAAGTTCTCGGTCTGGGCACCGGTTTCTTCGGGAGTAGGAATCGTAAAGGAGTCGCCGGTGATGTCGTATTCCTTTCCCTCAAACACTAACTTCTGCGTCTGGAACGCATAAAGCGTGATATCTTCATTGGCAAGCGGAACGCTTGTTACACGGTCGCCGCCCTGGGTCAGCGAATAGCCGTGTGCACCGGGCACTTTGGAAAGGTCGGGCGTATACGAGGTGAGGAACTCGCCGTCTGCACCGTAAAGAGCATAATCGGTTGCGGCTACGGTCTCACCGTCAAGGCCAATGTAGGTGATCTTGTAATACGGGATAACAAGTACGTCGTCCAAGTACCAATAATACTGAGGCGTATTTGCATTTTTGTTGGTCTGAACCTGGATTTTAAGGAACGGGCTGTCCACAAAGCCGTTATCCCAAAGAGCTTCCTTGTTGACATAGTAATACCATTTATTTTCTCTGACAGCGGCGCGAAGGTCATTTCCCAGCGACGCAAAAACGTCATATTTGGTGCCGTTGTAGCCCAGAATCCACAGAAAAGCGGTTTCGGTCGTGTTGATATCCGAGAACATGTTGAACGCGATAGAATACTTTCTGCCCTTTTCCATGTTGGCGGCAATGCGGTAAACCGGATAACGTTGATTGCCGGCGGCCGCCTTATCGCCGATGATCAGGCTGTTGTCAGCGGCATGATCCGTACCTTCGGGCGATGCGCCAACCTTGAAAGTGTTGGAATTGCCCTCTTTGGCAATAACGGAATTTGAAATATCCCATGTGTCAAAGGTTTCAGGTTCGGTCGTGCCGTTGATGAGGTTTTTGCCAGGGACAATCATATCGCTTGCAAATTCTGCACCGGATTGTTCGGTGAGTCCTGCGGTTTCGCTCACAGTCTCAACCGTTTCAACATTCAGCGCACCGGCCGGTACGCACAAACAAACGAGCATAAGAACCGTGAGAAGCAGAGAGGTGATTTTCTTCATTCTGTAAACTCCTTTTCAATATATTTTACATATATGATTATAAAGCAAACAAAAAGGAAAAGCAATTACAAATAGCGGCGCATTTATTGCAAATCGTGACCTGTTTTACAAACCCGACAAATTGAAACGGGCCGGATTGTGCGAAATGCACAGATACTCGACAGGGTGAATATGCCATACGTTTTGCGGCGCATTCAAAAAGGCTGCAAAAGCAATCTTGCTCTTACAGCCTGAAACAAAAATATTAAAACTATGTTTACCACAGCGTCTCCGCCGAGGTTGAGACCGCATAAGCCCCGGAAGCAAAGGCGGCCTTCGCTTCATCGGATGTGGTGATAAGACCGCCTGCGATCACGGGAAGTCCCGTGGCAGAAAAGGCGCGGATAGCCTTGCAGACAAGCCCCGGCATAAGCTCGGCATAAGCCGGCTTTGTTTTGCGTAAGGTATCTAACGCCGTTTCCACCGAACGTCCGTCCACAATGAAAAAGCGCTGTACCGTGCAAAGTCCGTATCCTTTGGCAAGCTTGATGAGATTGCCGCGTGTGCTGATAATGCCGTCCGGCGCAAGACCGGCCGCATATTCCACACCGGCCGCATCGCCGGCAAGCCCCTCAATCATATCTAAATGCAGAAACAGTTTTTTGGAGCATTTGTGCGCCGCATGAAGAAACGCAGGCAGTTCCGAAATGGTTCCGGACAGCAAGAATATCACCTGCGAACGGCTGTTTAACGCCGCGTCAAATTCCTTTTTGCTGCGCACGGCGGCAATGATCGTTTTTTCGGTAAACAATGCCTGTTCCATAAAACTCCTGCCTTACAATGAAGTTTGACGGTAAAAGCCGGGCTCCGGCTTTTACCCGATGTTTTTTGTCGCCACAACGCTTACGCCCGTGCCGCAAACGTCCGCGAGTATTACGTCGCCGATGTGTACCGGCGTTTGGACTGTGACAGCCGAAAGCGCTTTCATAACGTCGCGCATTTTGCCAAACGGGATCGCTTCGGCTGTTTTAACCGAAAGCATTTCGCCGCTATCCGTCTTTACCGTGCTTGTCAGCGTGCGCTTGGGGTTGGTGCATTCATCGACCGCATAAGCCGCGCCGCGCTTGCAGGTGTTTCCGACGACCTCCGTCACCTTGCCGTTTTCGAGCGTTACATCCATATGACAGCCCATCGGACAGCAAGTACAGATAATCTTTCTTTTTTCCGTTCCCATTATACTCCCTCTTTTCCGTCAAAATCAAGAGAAAAATGCAAATTTCCGGATTTATTTTCAGAAATCCACTCTTTTTTCAGTTCTAAGCGTTCCATTTCGCCGGGCGCAAAACGCGTTTTCTTACGGTGAACTAAAACCTTATCGCCGTCTTTGACCGTAAGATAAGCGTTTTTGTACACATCGGCCACACGGAAGAACACCGAAACATCGCCGGTTTCGGTAATGCGCTGCGGCACGGTGTAGCGCACACCGTCGGAGGCTTCCAATTGAATCGGCTGTTTTAGTTTTTCTCCGGTTTCACCGCGCAAGAGACGCGCCGCTCCTTTGCCTGCTATTTCCGCTTCTTCGCTGACGTAGTCAACAAGGTCGTGCACATGAAGTACGTTTCCGCAAGAGAAAATACCGGGCGTTTCGGTTTCGCGGAACTCGTCCACCTTTGCGCCGCTCGTAACGCGGTCAAGTGCAATGCCGGCGCCGCGCGTCAGCTCGTTTTCCGGAATCAGGCCGACGGAATACAGAACCGTGTCGCAATCAATGTACTCTTCGGTGCCGGGAATGGGATTGCGGCGTTCGTCAACCTGGGCGATAGTCACGCCGGTAACGCGCTTTTCACCGTGTATTTTTAAAATGGTATGCGAGAGTTTTAACGGAATATCAAAATCGTTCAGACACTGCACAATATTCCGGCTCAGCCCACCCGAATACGGCAGAATTTCACAGACGGCCTTGACCGTAGCGCCCTCCAACGTCATGCGGCGCGCCATGATAAGCCCGATATCGCCCGAACCTAAGATCACGACGGTCTTGCCGGGCATATAGCCGTCGATGTTGACGTATTTCTGTGCCGTACCGGCCGAATAGACGCCTGCCGGGCGCGTGCCGGCTGTGTTCACCGCGCCGCGCGAGCGTTCGCGGCATCCCATAGCAAGAATGACAGCTCCTGCCTTGACCGAGAAAACGCCTTTTTCATGATTGGTCGCTGTGACAACACGGTCATCGGACAGCGATAAAACAGTGGTTTCAGTCATATAAGGAATGCCGTATTCCAATACCTTTTTTTCATATTTATAGGCATATTCCGGGCCGGTCAGCTCTTCTCCGAACTTGTGAAGTCCGAATCCGTTGTGAATGCACTGTTTCAGAATGCCTCCGAGATGACTTTCGCGTTCTAAGATCAGAATATCCCGGATACCGGCTTCATAGGCGCTGACGGCGGCACTCATGCCGGCAGGACCTCCGCCGATGATAACAAGGTCTTTTTTTATCATAATCGTTTTCACCTTTCCTTGTGCGTTTCCTGCATGGTTACTTAGTCTTGCCGAGATTCAATTCCGAGCCCGGGCCGAATTTTGTCACCTTTTCAAAAGGGATACCCGTGTGTTCGGCAATCAATCCGGCAATGACCGGAGAACAGAAGCCGCCCTGGCAGCGTCCCATGCCGCTTCTGGTGCGGCGTTTGATACCGTCAAGGTCGCGCGCCGGGGGATTGACGCGGATAGCGTCCAGAATCTCGCCTTTGGTAATGCCCTCGCAGCGGCAGACAATGGTGCCGTAATCGGGATTCTGGCGGATAACGCGGTTTTTCTGCGCCGGCGTCATTTCGGAGAACCGGTAATAGGCCTTGCGGCGGCCGTTGAAAGCAGGATTCCGCTCTGCGGAAAGGCCGGCTTTTTTCAAAAGACGGACAATGTGTTTCGCAAGCGCCGGCGCACTGGTAAGACCAGGGGATTCAATGCCGCCGAGCGTTAAGAAGCGTTCGGACGAAAAACGGATAATAAAATCGCCCGTGTCGCCGACTGCACGCAATCCGGTAAACGAGGTGATAACGCTGCGAAGCGGAACACCCGGCGCGTCCTCCAAGGCCTGTTCCATGATTTTGGCAAGTCCTTCGGGGGTGGTAGCCTTGTCGGTCTTGTCGGTAATGTCGGTCGAAGTCGGTCCGAGTAAAATATTGCCGTCTGCCGTCGGAGAAACTAAAATTCCCTTTCCCATCGCGGTCGGTGTGCGGAAGATCGTGCGGTCGCAGAATCCGGCGCTCGCTTTGTCCAAAATCATATATTCGCCCGAACGCGGATGAACATGGAAGGAGGTATCGCCGACCATAGCGGCGACAGCGTCCGAAAAGAGTCCGGCACTGTTGACGACAAAGCGCGATTCTACGGTTCGTCCGTCAGCAGCGGCAAGCGTATAATGGGAATCGTTTTTCATAATGTGTGCGACTTCAAAGTTAGTGAGCAGCTCCGCGCCGTTGTCCATGGCATTGCCTGCCGCGGCAATCGTCAGGCCATACGGACATACGATGCCGCCGGTCGGCGCAAACAGCGCACCGACAACTTTGTCGGAGAGCGCCGGTTCCAGTGCGTGAACTTCTGTTTTGTCCAGAATCCGTAACTCCGGAACGCCGTTTTGAACGCCGCGTTCATAGAGCTCTTTGACGGTTTTCCTATCTTCGTCGTTAAAGGCGATGACAAGCGACCCGTTTGCACGGAACTTTACGCCGAGAGCCGCACACACGCCTTTCATGCGGCGATTGCCCTCCACGTTGAATTTAGCTTTGAGTGAACCGGGATGTGCGTCGAACCCGGCATGCACGATGCCGCTGTTGGCCTTGGAGGCGCCCATAGCAACATCGTTTTCTTTTTCGAGAATGCAGACTTTCAAGCGAAACCGGGTGAGTTCACGCGCCGTCAATGCGCCGACGACACCGCATCCGATGATAGTAACGTCATACATAAACGTTCTTCCTTTCTTATCTTTGCTTTTTTATTAGGAATGCGCGTTTGACGTTTCTTTATGCAAAAAAACAAAAAAGCCGCGACAAAGCAAAAGAGTTCTCCCACTCTTTTGCTTATGCCGTGACTCAAAATCTCAAACACGTTTTTATAAAATGCAAGCCTATTATAGTACGGAAAATACGGATTGTCAAGAGTTTTTTGGCTTTTTGTCCGATATGACCGGAAATTTCTCCGTTTTGCCTTTATCCGTTTATCAGAATGCTGATCTCCCCGGCCGTCAATTTTTCGGTAATGCCGCTCGGATAGCGGACGACTAATCCTCCGTCGGGGGCGATATCCAGTGCCGCGGCACGCAATTCCGTGTTTTCGCGCAAAACCTGGATCTCTTTTCCCAAGACTGCCGAACGGCGGCGGTAAGCGGCGAGAAACTCCTCATCATCCAAAGGCGCCCCGTACATAGCCTCCAATTCGTTTAAAATATAGGCGCATAAAGCTCCTTTGGAAAGCTTTGCGGAGGTCACGTCGCGCAAAGAACCAATCTTATGCCTTAGCTCCTGCGGCACGAGTGATTTTTCAACCGTGAAATTTACACCGATTCCGATAATGAGCGATCCCGTCTCGTTTCCGGGCGCTTCGCATAAGATACCGGCGATTTTCTTTGTTCCGGCATATAGATCGTTCACCCATTTGATCTTGACGCTTTCCGTGCCGGTTAATTTGTCTACGGCCCGGCATACGGCATAGCTGATACGGATGGTGAAAAGCGGATCGTTCCGGTACTTTTCCTCTTTCAAGAGAAAACTGAAATACAGACCGTCGTTTTTGGGCGAATAAAAGCTTTTCCCGCGTCGTCCGCGGCCGTCAAGCTGTTCATCGGCGATTGCCGTAAAGCCATGCGGCAGAAACGGAAGTTTGCGGCGTATGTAGGAGCTTGTTGAATCAAGCGTCGAAAATAAGGCGAGATTCCGCCCTAAACGCTCAGTCGTCAAGTGGGAAAGAAATTCTTCGGATTGCAAGCGGAACGCCTCCTTTGTTCCGATGTGTGCGGTGATAATCGGATGTTGCTCTCGATTTTCCGGAAAAAATCGGTAAAAAACAACTCATAATAATGATACTCCCAAATAGTGTACTTGTCAAGAGAAAGATTTTTTAATTTTTAATAAATTATTGAAAAACATCCGGACGGCATGCGATTTATAATGCAAAAAAGGAAAATCTTACGTTTTCGGAAAAATCACTTGATTTTTTTGAAAATGTATGGTATACTACATCTGCAAAACATAGAATAATATGACTGCTTCTGCTGACAGCCAACGGCGTACGGTATGAAGCAAGGTCACACCAGTCGGGACAGTAGCGGCGTCTTGTACCTGAAATCCGCTATAGCAGGGATGGAATCCGGCGGCGAGGGTTGTTTTTGTGCAGCCTGTCGTGCCGGTTTATGTGTTGAGGTTTGGGCCTTACGCAATTATCCCTCATGAACCATGTCAGGCGGGGAACCGAGCAGCATTAAGTGATACGGATAATGTGCCGTAAGCACACCTGGACTGAGCATAGCCGGCAAAGGACGTGTATGGAAATATATTCGACCCATCGGTGTGTGATCTTGCTTTGCATCGTAGGCCGTTTGTTTTTTGCAAAAAAGAACTCCCAGCGCCGAATGTCAAACCGCCGGGAGAAATAACTTTTGTGTTCCGGTTTTCTGCCCAAACACAGTCAAGGGCGTGTAAACTTTGCTTCTCTACGCCCGAACGCTTTCGTGCGCCGCGCCGACCTCGTTTAAATAGGCTGAAATGAGCGTGTCCTCCAACACCTTGCGGAAAGAGGCGTTGATCGGGTGAACCGTGTCTTTGAATTCGCCGCTCTGCGTCTTTTTGCTGGGCATAACGACAAAATACTTGTCGCGCGCATAAATGATTTTCACATCATGTACGGCAAGACTGCCGTCAAAAGTAACGGATAAAACGGCCTTTAACGGCTTATCGTCAAAGGTCTTGCGTATTTTTACATCGGTAATTTCCATATTTGTACAGTCCTTTCCTTTGATACCGGATCGTACAGATATTGTTTGCGTATTTTTGCCGTTTATACCGGTCAAACGGTTATTTTCGGCTTTGACAAAACGTTTTTCAAGCGAAACAACGGAAAGGTTGTGTCTTTTATGAATTTGCCTGTCGGCTCAGGCGTATATTTTATCGGAATCGGCGGCATCAGCATGTCGTCGTTAGCGTTGATTCTGAAAAAACGCGGAATAAAGATAGCCGGTTACGATTTCAAACCGAGCGATAACACACGCCTTTTGGAGCAGAACGACATCCCAGTTTTCTACACCTACGCTCCGGACAATCAAAACGGGTTTGACACCGTTGTTTTTACGGCGGCTATTGCCGAAACCGACCCAGAATTTGTCAACGCGAAAAAGCGCGGCGCAAAAATTCTTTCGCGTGCCGAACTTCTCGGAATGTTGGTCGGCGGCTACAAGCATTCGATCGGTGTGGCCGGAACACACGGAAAATCCACGACAACCGGTATGTTGGCGCACATTTTCGCAGCCGCCAATAACGACGCTACCATCCTTGCCGGAGCGGTGATCCCGTCGCTTGGGTCGACTTACCGTGCCGGGCACGGCGATACCGCCGTTTTTGAGGCCTGCGAATACAAAAATTCCTATCATGCCATGCGTCCGACGATCCGTGTGGTGCTCAACTGTGAATTCGACCATGTCGATTTCTTCGGAAACATGGAGAACGTCATCGCATCGTTCCGCAAATATCTCGATACCGACAGCGGCAGAGAAGAAAATATTGCTCTTATCAACGCCGATTGTCCAGGTTCGGTCAAGGCGGCCGCAGGGATAGAAACCAAGACATATACGTTTTCCATAAAGAATCCGGAGGCCGATTTTTATGCGGCGGATATCACCGGTTGCGGCGGTTATGAAGAATTTGACATTTATGCGTTCGGCGCATTCTATTGCCACGCGAAACCCGGCGTTCCGGGCATGCATAACGTTTCCAATGCCACAGCGGCGGCCGCGGCGGCCTATCTCTGCGGCATTACGGGAGAGGCAGTAAGCAAAGGGCTTGCCTCATTCGGAGGAGTAAAACGCCGTTTTGAACGTGTGGGAGAAATGCCGGGCGGCGCGGTCGTGATAGACGATTATGCCCATCATCCGGATGAAATACGTGCGACGTTAAAGGCAGCCAAGGCCATTTGCCGCGGCAAGGTCTACTGTATTTTCCAACCGCACACCTACTCGCGTTTTATCGCGCTTATGCCGTCCTTTGCCGAAGCTCTGGCGTTAGCGGATATTGTGGTAATGGCGGACATCTATGCCGCACGGGAAACCAACGATACGGGTGTTTCGTCCGCCGATATCCGAAAATATCTGCCGGAAGCGGAGTATTTTCCGGATTTTGCATCGATTGCCGGATTTGTTAAGGAACATGCCGGAGAGGGCGACATGGTTATTACTATGGGAGCAGGAGATATTGACAAAATCACGCCGCTCTTATTGGCATAAAGCGCTTTTAAAACGAAATACATATCCGGCTTACTGTGCATACTAATACAGTAAGCCGGATTTTTTATAAGGAGAAAATGTTATGTGGGGGTATCTTATCAGTTTCGTTGCCGGAGGGCTTATCGGAGTGACTGCCATTTGCTGCATGGTTGTGAGCGGCGATTCGGATCGGAGAAAGTAGATGAGAGTGAAAAACGTGCAGGCGTGAACGTCGGTTAACGACAAACAAACATTTTTCTTTTGAAAAGCAAAAAAAGACTACCGGAAAAGTGTGAGTGTTCCTAAGGACAGTAGATAGGAATACGAGCATTGCGAGGTAAGAAGATGAGGAAAACTCAGTAAAATGGGTTTTCCTCTTTTCTTTTTTATCCGCACATTCGTCAAAGTAAAAGCCTTCTGATAAAATGAAGATACCAAATTTAAAGGAGGCGTTTATGCTATGAAAGAAAAAATTATTGAAAACGGAATTGAGTATGTAAGAAATGGCGATTACTATATTCCAAACTTAACTGTACCTGATGAGAAGGTTTACAACATTGGGAAGTATGGCAGGCTGCACTCAATATTTATTAAGGAAAACAGGCCTTGTCTATACTCAATGAAGATGCTTAATGGAACTTGGCTTGCATATCTTGAAGAAATTGACACTTCTGCAAAAGAGATGATTGATAAGCTTGTCAAAGATATGGCAATAAAGCAAGGCATCACCGAAGAACTAAAAGCAAAAGACCAAATGGCTTGGGTTGGTGCTATGAACAACATTCATCACTCGGCAGAAGAATTTATACTCTCGGAATATGTGTATGCGGTGGAGGGTGCGGAATGAATTTTATAGAAGAATTGTATTACGGAAACATAAACCCCAATGAAAAACGCTATAAAAAAACTACCCCCTATGACAAAGCATTAAACACATTTACCATTAACGAGGATAAACTGAAAGACGCATTATCCGGCGAACACTTAAAACTATTTAATGAGCTTGTAAATGCAAGCGATGAAATAAGTGCTACAAGCAGTGTTGAGAATTTCAAAATAGGATTCAGACTTGGTGTTATGATGATGTGCGATAGTTTGTTGTTTGATAACAGTTTTATCCTGAAAGATATTTAGTTTTAACGGAGGTATATATAATGAAAAAATCAATCATATCCATCATATCAATCGTATCAGTTTTAATAAGCTCTTTTTCTGTGAATGCAGCAGAGGTCCCGAGAGAGTCAACACCCTGCAATGCCACAAACGAAGCAATTGTTATTGTCGAAAATTTTATAGGTGATATTTTAGCAGAGGTACAGAACGGCTTAGGGTATGCCGATGGAAGAGCAAAATCAAACCGAATATTTTTCAGTGCTTGGCTCAACGGTCAAACAAACGGTTATAGCTATGGCGAGCTTGTTGACATAGCCAATGCTGCAATATGGCAACATCGTGATATGTACTTGCGACCTGATTTTTATGCAAACAATCTCGAAAAAGTCAGAGTGATAATCGCTCCTGTAATTGAAGATTATAAATACGGTAAAATATCTTATGCAGAAGCAGAGGTCAATGCTCGAACAAGGATTTATCAATCCGTAAAACCTGATTTTAATCCCGATGTAGAATACATAAAAGATCCTCTTGCAAGGGACATCCCATCGGTTGATAATAGCTTGTTTATACTTGCAAAAAAACTGATTTTAGAAAGTAGATAGTACGCAAAAACAGAGCCTCCGGGGAGTTGTTCTCGGAGGCTCTTATCATATATTCACTTATTCATCACCATTCAAAACCCAATTTTCATCATATCCAAACTCCATAGCGATAACCTTTGCAAGCATAGGAGAAATGACTCTGTTTTGATTCTTATCGGGACGACCTTTGCCGGTCAGTATATAGATATAATTTTCTGTAATACCGACTCTCCTTGCGAACTCTACTTTTGTGATGTTTTGTTCTTTAATTATTTTATTTAATCTATCGGCAATTGTCATTGATTTATCTCTCCTTTTCTATCCTGCTGTTGCTTTAAAGCGGCAAACTTAAGTAGCTGTTTGCGGGAAGAAATTCCAAGCTTTGAATAAATGTTTTTATTGTGAAATTTAAGAGTGTTTTCTTTAATTCCGACAATTTCAGCAATTTGTTTTCCGTTTTTGCCTTGAAGATATAATTCATAAATTCTGTATTCAGATGCAGTAAGTGTACTGAGGTTGCAAAGGAAATATTCATATTCTTCAAGAACAATGTTATTTTCATGTTTCTCAGAAAGCTGTTCAATCTCACATTTAACAAGCTCGTATTCCTTTAAAGCTCTTTCATATGCTGCTTTTGCTTTTGTTGCTTCCTCTTCTGCAATGTGCTTGGATTCCTCCAAGACTTCAAGCTGAGCCTCATACTGGTTATCCTTTTCTCGAAGAAAAGCAAAGAGGTCATCAATTTCCTTGATTTTGGTTTGGTCATCACCAAAATTCTGTGATGTCTTAATTTGCTCTATTTTTCTTAATATGGGAGATACATATTTTTTGCTTAGGAACATACAAGCAGCAATGGCAGAAACAGTAATGACAAGAAGAATCAAAGCAATGTTTCTGCGACCTTCTTGAATATATTTGTTGTATTGTGCCTGCGTAATCATAACGGATGCATCGAAAACATTGCTTCCAAGACGTATCTTTTTAGTTTTGCCTATGCAAGTATCTGCTCCAAAATCGAATAGAGAAAAGTTGTTTTTCTCAAAAACCTTAAGGGGTGCATCTTCGTATTCTGAAACATAGTAGCTGCTTGATGTGAACTGTCCGGAGATTTCACCCTTTTCTGTGTTCAAAAGACCATATACGACATGTCCTAAGCTATCGTCAGTAGGTTTTTGCGCAAGCTGAAAATAAAGGTTGTTAATTTCAAATCCGCACACACCGATAATATTCTTTTTAACATCATGTATCGGAACAAAAACATATCTTGCGCTTTCCCAGGTTTCAGGAATTTCTTTTACAGAACTTAAAACATAACGGGTATTGTTCGCAAAAAACGAGTCGCTATTTTCAAAGAAATCAGTTTTGCACTCGATTTGCCATCCGCTATGAAATAACAAATCATTGTTTTTGCCGGTTGCGAGAGTGCCTCTGTAGAGAGTGAATTGTTTGTTTGCGGTATTTTCTGAATACAAATTCACATATTTTAGATAAATTCCGCTGCACAAAGGAGTCTCGCTTTTTGAGTTGACTGTTGTATTTAAAATATAAAATGCACCGCTTGACGGGGCCATCTGCATATTAAGATATACAGTGTTGTAAAGTTCTCCTTGCAATTTATCAATTGCATCAGGACTATCTTTCAAGTCATCAAAGGTCAAATTGTTTTGAAGCAGATATTTTTGAATATCAGCTTCAAGTTGCTCGGAAAAAGAAATTGCATACGCTGCGGTTTTGTCTATATCGTTCTCGATTTTTTCAGAGTAAGTCGCAAGTTGTGTTTCAAGAACATCTGAAAGTTCTCTGTCAGTGGGGTTCAATACTCCAAACAGATTTAAAAGGAGCAAAAGAAGTGCCAAAAACATAGCGATTACGGTTATGATATACAAAACAAATCTTCTGCGCATAGAAAGTTTTTCGGTCTTTATGTGGTTTATTAAGTTTTTAAATTCAAAATATCTTAATAGTTTCATGATCTATTCGCTCTTATCTCAATTATTTTTCAGAAAGCTTTTTGATTTCTGAAAGTGATGCTTTTGTAAGTTCGTTTAGTATACTTTCTTTATCTTCGCCTGAAGCAACTCTGTTCTTATATTGAGTATGAGCAGAGCTTAAAACTAATCTTACATTTTCTTCATAGCTTTTCTGAACATCAGATGCTCCGTCATATAAAGGAAGTGCGTACATTTCATAATCCCCGAACATTATATCAATGGTGTCATAGAGGTTTCTGTAGTTTTCATTTTCAATAGAATCCTTTGTTTCAAACAAAAGATTAAATGCATCGTCTTTTACCGGAAGGTATCCTGCTTCTGTTACAAAATCTATGTTGTTTTCTTCTTCGGTTATCCATTTTGCAAAAATATATGCTGCATAATTTTTTCTCTCATCATTACTCTTTACGGCAAATAGTCCGGTACCACGATGAACTGAAGCAGGTGTGTCTTTATCAAAAAGAGGATAAGGCATAGAAATTGATTTTATATTAACCGTGGTGTTGTCAGGATAGATTACACTATCAGGCTGGTACAAAACATCGGCTGTAGAGCCTATGTTTGATATGATCTCAACCGTTTTCCAACGAGATGCCGCATATCCGTCATGAAGACATATTCCGCCATAAATTGCACATTTTGCCAGAGGGTTCCATATTTTTTCAAATGCTTTATTCTCAAGGTTTAATTTTCCGTCTTTGACGAAATTTTCACCCTGTGTTTGCATTCCTATGTATGAATAATGATAAAAGTCGTTTATCTGTGTAAAGCTTTGCCCACCTGACCAGTCATAGTATACATTTGACGTTTTGAAAAGTCCGTCAAAGGTTTTTAAATCATTTACACTGCATGATGTTTCTTTGCTGAATTCATCAAATAATGTTTTGTTTAAATAGAATACTTCTGAAGATTTTGCAATGGGGAGCATTAGCAGCTCATCTCCGAAATATCCTTCTAAAATAAATTTATTTGTATATTCGGAAAGTTCCTCTTTTGAAAAATAATCATTCCACGAAAGCAGACGTTCTTTGCCCACAAGCTCAGCCACTCTCGGATAAGCCGTAAACAAATCCGGCAATTTTTCAGCACCCGGCTCATCATTTGCAGCATCAGAAAGTGCCTTATCTATCGCAGATGAACTTGTTACTGAAACAACATTAACAATAATTCCTTTTTCTTTACCAACGGTACTGTTAAACTTATTAATTTCAACATTAAAAGGTGACTTTGTCTGACTCCCATACACATGCCACATTGTAAGTGTAACAGGGTTGTCGGGATCGGTTCTTTTTTTGTCTTCACAAGCTGAAAATAAAGATGTAATAAAAATAATCATAATAAGCGAAGCGATAATTCTTTTCATAATTCTCTCCTTTTCTAACACTATATCCCTACCCAAAACCCCACCCTTTTTTCAAAAAAACTTATCAATCCCACATTTTTTTTGCATTTTGGGTGGGGATTTATTTTGAATATATAAGTATAATTAAATCAGAAAATATATCTTTTTTGTATTTTTTACCTATATTGTAACACAAAACATTGATTTAGTCAAGGTCTCGGGCAATTCTTGTAAAAAGAAGGGAGTGGGTTCTTTGGATGTAAAGAAAAACAAAACAGCAAGCTTCAAGATTAATAAAACTCCAAGTGGTAATATTTATGAATTTTTTTGTGACTTGTCCCACGCCCTTGTATATTCATCAAAACCGATTAGAGCTGACAATCCCGAAGAAGAACTTATGCGTGCTTGGGGTGAAGGTGGAAAAGAATATTTTAACAGATGCCAAAAATGTGGCAAGTGGGTTATTGATGCTATGTATAATCCCGATGTGTGGAGCTGCGTGCAATGTGTTCCGATAGAGGATTACCCCGATTATTGCCCGGTGTGCGGAACTAAAACGCAGGAACTATCTAATTTTTGTCACGTATGCGGAGCAAAGCTTTTTTACGGAGGTGAAGAAGAAAATGAAAAAACGGAACGCGAATAGGAAAAAATCACTTTCCTATTTTGGATTTGGAACAGACATTATGAAGCATTCGGTGGTATGTAGTGAGTGTAATTCCTTAGAACCAAGTAACAGGATGTATTGCAGTAAGTGTAATTCTAAATTGCCTAAATCAAATTTACATGATTTGTATAAGTCCTATCATATAAGCTGTGAAAAATGCGGCACGGTTCTTTCAAATTCTATGCACTACTGTCCTCACTGCGGTAACAGGGTGAAAGCATCCTCCGAGCTTTGTGCACTATAAAATGAAATGAGGTAGAAAGATTATGGATACAATTCAAAACTATAAATGTCCTTGTTGTACGGCACCTTTAGTGTTTGATGCCGAAACGCAGAACTTAATATGTGAGTCCTGCGACAATACATTTCCACTTGAAACGATGCAGCAAATGACAGAAGGCTCTGCCGATTCCGGTGGCACATCAAAATACGATTGGGAAAGCTATACGCCAAGAAATTATGAAGACACAAACGAGGTTACTCTTTCAAATTATTCATGCCCCTCCTGCGGAGCAGAAATTCAGGGCGATGATACACTTGGCTCCACAGTTTGTCCATATTGCGGCAACTCCACTATTGTCAAAGGACAATTTGAAGGAACACTAAAGCCTGATTACATAATTCCGTTTAAGCTTAATAAGAAAGCGGCAATCGAAGCTTTTGAAAGTGATTTCAAAAATGCACCGTTTTTGCCTGATGAATTTAAGAGCAAGAAGAAAATCGAAGAGATGGCAGGCGTGTATGTTCCGTTCTGGATGTTTGACTGCGACTGTGATGCTGCGGTTAGCTACAATGCAGAAAGGGTAACTGCATGGAGCGATTCAAATTATAATTATACTAAAACAGATTATTTTAAGCTATTCCGCAGCGGACAGATAGGCTTTGCCAATATTCCTGTTGATGCATCAAAAAAGGCTGACAATACATATATGGAAGCGGTGGAACCTTTTAATTATGAAGATGCCGTTGAGTTTAGCGGAGCGTATCTTTCTGGATACTTGGCTGATAAATATGATGTATCGGCAGAAGAAAGCATCGAAAGAGCGAACGAACGAGTTAAAAATTCAACTGTTGAGGCTTTTAATGATACGACAAACCGTTACACAGCAGTAATTCCCGAAAACTCAAGGGTAAGCTTTTCAAACGGCAAGATAAGATATTCCCTCCTTCCTGTATGGATGCTCAATATTAAGTATATGGATAAAATGTATAAATTTGCTATTAACGGACAAACAGGAAAAGTCGTTGGTGAATATCCTGTTGATAACAGCAAAAAGTGGAAGTATTTTTGGAAGATTGCAGGCATTGCATATGTAGCAGCGGCCGCTATCGGCTGGATGCTTTTGCATTAAGGGGGGTGGTCGATATATGAAAAAATTACTTTCTTGTGTTTTACTTACTCTACTCTTGCTCACTCTGTTTTTGCCCGTATATGCATCATTTGAAAATCCTTCAATTGTGGATGAAGCAGGATATTTGATGCAATCGGAGCTTGCATCACTTACAGAAAAGCTTGATAAAGTCAGAAACGAATATGATTTTGAGGTAGCAATTTATACAGAAAGTGAAATGACATCAGATACTGCAGAAGCATCTGCTGATGATATTTATGACTATGGTGGTTACGGTGCAGGTGAAAACGATGACGGTATAATGCTTTACATTTGCCGTGACACAAGAGAATATCACTTCACCACTCACGGAAAAGGTCGTGAGTATTTCAACAAAAACGGACTTATCTATCTTGAAAGCAAGGTATTGCCTTATCTTGAAGATGATAACTACTATAAGGCATTTTCTGTTTATATTGAAACCGCAGATGAGTTTCTTTCGATGGCAAAAGACGGAAACCCATATAACGAAAAGAATTTAAGTACAAAATACATTGTCGGTGTTGTTTTGGTTTGTCTATTAACTCCTCTTTTACTCGGCTTTATAATGATGAAAAAGAAGCTTAAGAAAATGAAAACGGCGGTAGAAAACGATTATGCGGCAAATTACATAAAATCCGGAAGTATGAGAATTGACACATCAAGAGATTTGTTCCTGTATTCAAGGATTACGAAAACAGAAAGACCAAAATCAAGTTCAGGCACACATACCTCATCCTCTGGCAGAACACACGGCGGACGAGGCGGAAGTTTTTAATTTGGAGGGTAATTATGAAAAGAATTTTATCATTTATTTTATGCTTAACAATGATTATGAGTTTTGCACCGGTTGCATTTGCAGAGCACTATTCCAATTTTACCGATGTTAAACCTGACAGTTGGTACTATGAAGATGTGGATAATGCGGTAAGACTTGGTATTATCAACGGAAAAACCGAAACAACCTTTGCTCCCGATGATAACCTTACATATGCTGAAGCAATCAAGCTTGCGGCTTGTATGTATCAGCTTTACAAAGACGGAAGCGTATATCTTGTACCCGGCGGAAATCCTTGGTATCAAATTTATGTTGATTATGCCAAAGACCACGGAATAATAACAGAAAACTTTTTCTATAAGGTTAGCAACATTAACGAAAAGGCCACAAGAGCAGGATATATGGAAATATTCGCAAATGCCCTTCCCGATGAGGCTCTTAAAGGTATAAACAATGTTCCTGACGGCTCTATTCCCGATGTTCCTATGGTTCACGAGAGTTCAATCAGTATATACAAGCTCTATCGTGCGGGAATTCTGACAGGTGTGGATGCAAAGCACAACTGCAAGCCGGAGGATAACATCAAAAGATGTGAGGTTGCGGCAATCATTACAAGAATGATGGACGAAACAAAGCGTGTTAAGTTCAGTATGGGAACAACCTCCGAAGAACCTAAAACAGAGGATCCTAAAACTGAAGAACCGGAAACAGAAAAACCAAAGCTTGAAATTCCAGAGGATGCAGAACCTGCTCCGGAAATAAAGGAAGATGAAAAATCAGCAGAAATACCTGAAACACCTGATATGTATGAGCCTTTCGAGATAATAGTGGAGCCGGAAAGGATTGATTCTGCCGATGAAGGCGAAACACTTACATATACAGTCAAAGCATCAGGTGGAAAAACACCATATACATATTCTTGGGGTACAAGAGACAGATATAACGGATTTACTGAATTTACCGAATCCGATTATGTAAAGGGCGCTAAAACTAATACGCTTTCTCTTGTTTTTGATATTGACAATGTAACAACAAGTCAGTTCTACTGTAAGATTACAGATAGCCTCGGTCAGGAAGTGAAATCCGAAGCGGTGACAATACCCGAAAAGGTATTTATATTCAAGCCCGAGAATGTTACCAAATACAATTCCGGTTACATTTTCACAGGCAGAGTTGAAAAAGGTGCCTTAAGAGCCGGCGAAACAGTTTCAATGCATATGCCATCACACGGCATTGAGGTTTTCGGCGTTGCTACAAAAATCGAAATGTTCAAAAAATCCATTGATGAGGTAAAGGAAAACGATTATTGCGGAATCCTGATAGAAGAACCGGAGGAAATTCCATATGATTCATGGGTAGTTGAAAATCTTGGAGAAACACTGGCAGAAAGACTTGTAAATATGGGCAATTATGGCTTTAAGGCATGGATGCATATTACACCTTGCAGATACACCGCAGATGTTGGAGATAAAACATATGTGCAGGTCAACGTTTTCGGCGGTAAAGCTCCATACACATATGAATGGTATAAGAGTGAAAACTTTGGCGACTATACAGAACTTAAGAGCGATAACAAGTATAAAGTAGATGAGGGCAAGGTAGAAATCCTTGCCGATGAAGCTGAGTTCTCAAAACGTATGACATATAAGTGCATAATAACTGATGCCACAGGCTTTACCAAAACAGCAAGTAATATGTATGTTGTTCCTAAAACAACACCGTATCTCGCATATCAGCCAAATACTGTCCGTGCAAACTATGGTGAAGAAGTTTCATTCTATGCTCGTACGAGAAACAGCGATGCAACCTATCAGTGGTACATAAAAAATGACAACACAAACGGTTGGAAAAAAATCGAGCCGACCGACACATGGGCAAAGGGTGCTACAACATCAACACTGAAAATACAGGTTGAGAAGGCTGATTTCATAAGTCACTGTGAATACAAATGTGAAGTAACACAAGGAAGTTATAGCATGAGTTCAAATGTGGCAAAGCTACTTCCTAAAGATATTGTTATAACTGAGCAGCCAAAAAATGTGAGCGCAAAGCACGCAGAAAAAGCAAAGTTTAAGGTAGTGGCAGAGGGTGCAAACGGACCATTTACATATCAATGGCTGATACAGACTCCTGATAATGAAATCCCACTAATGATTACAGAAGCATTTCCATGGGCAGAAGGCTATTATACAGATACCTTGTCAGTTGCAGTTGATGAAAACAAGCTTACATCTGATTACAAGTTCAGCTGTATTGTAACAGACAAAAACGGTGTAAGAAGAGTATCAAATGAGGCTTATGTTATTGTTACTGCCGATGCAAATGTAAGCTTTGATGAAGAAAAATCCAAAGACAGTATGATAGTTATAATGCCATAACTATATAAAAATAATGAAAAGAGGTAAACAATTATGAAAAAAACATTATCAATCATCCTATCGGTATGTATGCTGCTCTCTATGGCAACAACAGCCTTTGCGGCATACGGAGAACACGAACATCAACTTATGAAAATGGCAAATATGAACAGCCACTATGAAGAATGTCAGGTATGCTTTGAACTCTTTAATGTTGGCGAGCACACTTTCAAAGATGGTAAATGTACAGTTTGCGGTCATCCCCAACTTGTAAATCCTTTTGTTGATGTCCCTGAAGATGCGTGGTACCACGATGAAGTAGTGGGAGCTGTTTACACAGGCATCATCAACGGTAAGAGTGCAACAGAATTTAAGCCTGATGACCTACTTACATACGCAGAAGCAATCAAGCTTGCGGCTTGTATGAGTCAGGTTTACTTAAATGGTAATGTTACCCTTACATCAGGTACTCCTTGGTATCAGCCTTATGTTGATTACTGCAAAATCAATAACATAATCAAAAAGAATTATGACTATAACGCAAATGCTACACGAGCGGGATACATAGAAATCTTTGCAAGTGCTCTTCCTGATAGTGCATTTGAAGAAATAAACAATATTCCAAACGGAAGTATTCTTGATGTTAAGTCAGGAGCTACATATGCTCACTATGTGTATAAGATGTATCGTGCAGGTATTTTAACAGGCGTTGATGCACTTCACAACTGCAAGCCTGATGATAATATCAAAAGAAGCGAGGTTGCGGCAATTATTTCCCGTATGATGGATGAAGGTAACAGAGTAAAGTTTGATATGTCTGATCCCGACAGTAATAAAAACACAGAGGATGACAACGATAAAGAAATAATAAACAAAACCGAAGAAAACGAAGACAAAGATAAAGATGAAGATGCTGAAAAGGATAATACTAAGCAGAACACCGAAGAAAAAGAAGATGAACCGATAAATATAGCTCCTGAAGATCCTCAGATTGGGGTTCAGGATCCTACTCAGACGGTTGATCCCGGTGTTTCTGTCACACCAACCAAACCTTTTGACGGCGGAAGTCAGGAGTACATTCAGGACACACCTCTTACCATCCACAAACAGCCTGAAGGTTCAGATGGCGTAGAATATGGCACAAAATATGAACTTGAGGTTCAGGTATTTGGCGGCAAAGCTCCGTACACATATGAATGGCAGTACAAAGTTCGCAGAGATGCAGTAACAATCAAAAACGGAGATTATGCAAAGGATGCTGAAAGTGCTGCACTTGTTCTTTCAGTTGAAAAAGAAAACACTCTTCTCGGTCAGGGTATCTACTGTGTAATTACCGATGCAGAAGGCACAAAGGTAACAACTGATACAGTTAAGGTTTACGGACCTTTCTCAATGCCCGTTGATGATTGGACTTTAGAATCAGGTAAGAATACTCTTATCGGCAGAGTGGCAGACGGTATCCTTAAAAAAGGTGAAAAGGTTTCTGTTATAAGGGACGGCAAGGTTATCGCAATAGGCGTTGCAGAAGATTTGCAGATGTTTAATAAGTCGTTGGATGAAACCGTTAAGGGAGAAAATGTTGGAATCGTATTTAACAGAGACAAAGGCGTAATACCTTCAAGCGGTGATATCGTAGTTAAATATCAGCCTACACACGTTGTTGACACAAGCGATATCGTAAACTAATCAGTTGTTAATTAAATTCAACATAAATTTATAAGACCTGCTAATAAAAGTCAAGCCATAAAATCAAAAAAATTAAAGAAACTTTGGATGTAAAAAATGTGGC
>CAKSOW010000031.1 GCA_934479825.1 uncultured Eubacteriales bacterium | reverse complement strand
CGTAAATGCCTTGGCTGGCTTTCTCCTTTTGAATCTTTTTACAATTTGCTCTTGCACTTGACTTGAAAATTCAAGGAGGCGAAAAGTAACGTAAAAACCGTTCCTTTTATGCTTTTTGAAAAACAAAAAGCAGTCTCTTTTCAGGCTTTTCGGGAAAATTCAAACCGCCCGGTGGTTTGAATGCACAAACCACCGGGCGTCAAATTCAAATTCTTTTGTTCCCCTTTTCTTTTAAGAAAAGGGACGAGTTGTGCAAGGGCTACATGCCCTTGCACAACCAGATATGACCTATTGATCCTTTGCCTCTAACATCCGACTTAGCGCAAACATGACGCCAATTTTGCCGCTTTCATATGTAAGTCCGCCTTGCATGTAAACCGTGTACGGAGCAATACATGGCCCGTCCGCCGAAAGTTCAATCGACGAACCTTGTGTAAACGCTCCTGCCGCCATGACAACCGGCACCGCATATCCCGGCATCTGCCAAGGCTCGGGCGTGACGTGCGAATCTACCGGCGCACCCTCTTGAATGCCGCGGCAGAAAGCAAGCATATTCTTTTCCGAACCGAGAGATACCGTCTGAATAATGCAATGACGAATTTCCTCAGAAGTCGGGCAGACCGCAAATCCCTCATTTTCAAAAACTTTTGCCGCAAGAGCCGCCGTTTTCAAGCTCTGCGCAACCGTGTGCGGCGCATAGAATAACCCCTTGTACATGCTCTTGGTCTGGCCGAGCGTTGCACCGCCCTCCGCACCGATTCCGGGGCAGGTGAGCCGATACGCACATAATTCAACCGCTCTTGCTGAACCGGCAAGATACCCACCGGTCTCCGCCATGCCGCCGCCGGGATTTTTGATTAACGATCCCATGGCAAGATCCGCTCCGTAATAGGTCGGCTCATGCTCGTCGCAGAATTCTCCATAGCAGTTGTCTACAATAACGAATACGTCCGGCCGTATTTCTTTGGCCGCCCGGACAACCTGCCCGATTTCCTCGGCAGACAGCGTTTTGCGAACGGAATACCCCTTGGAACGCTGGATGAATACGACCTTGACCGACGGCGTGTTCTTTAAGAATTCGCGCATTTTTTCTATGTCGACATCTCCGGCCGGCGTCATTTCCTGCGCCGCGTATTTTACCCCAAAATCGGCAAGCGAACCGTTTCCGGGTTCGCCGCGAAGTCCGATGACCTCTTCAAGGGTGTCATACGGCTTTCCGGTGACGGAAAAAAGCGTGTCGCCCGGACGCAAAAGGCCGAATAATCCGATGGCAAGCGTCTGCGTGCCGCTTGTAATGTTGTGCCGCACAAGTGCCGCCTCGCATTCAAACACATCGGCATAAATGGCCTCTAATTCATCGCGTCCGCGGTCATTGTAGCCATAACCGGACGACGGCATGAAATAGCTCTCGGATACCTTGTGTTTCCGGAATGCCGCCATAGCTTTTTTTTGATTTTCAAAGGCAATTCGGTCGATCCGGTCAAAGATCCCTTTTTCGCGTAAAGTTTTTTCCGCGTTTTCAATTTTTTCTTCAACCGTGTTTATATTCTGTTCCATGTAGTTTTGTACTCCTTATACTATTTGCGCAGTTTTCCCAAAAGAACGGCGGCTTTCATGAGCGCGCACTGCGTTTTGGAATCTTTGATCTCGCCGGAAAGCACCATGTCAAGCGCCTTGTCGAACGGGATTCTTTCAACATTTAAAAATTCATCTTCATCGGGATTTGTGTTTCCGAACGAAAGCTGTGTGGCAAGAAACATAAAAATGACTTCGCCGCAATAGCCGGGCGACGGATAAAGTTCGCCGAGAGAGACGTAGTTTTCAGCCGTCGCGCCGGTTTCTTCCGCAAGCTCGCGTTTGCCGCATTCGAGCGGACTTTCTGCGCCATGGTCGCGCTTTCCGGCCGGAATTTCAAGTAAAACTTCCTTGTAGGGATACCGGAACTGACGGACAAAAATCACTTCGTCTTTGTCTGTTAGAGGCAACACGCATACACCGCCGGAGTGCTCCACTACCTCGCGCACACTTTTGTGTCCGTTGGGCAGTTCCACTTCATCGCGCCGTACCTTGATAATACGTCCTTTATAAATGTATTCTTCGTTTAATGTTTTTTCTGTAAGCTCCATGGTTTCTCACCTTTCTTTATCGCATTTCATTGTATTCCAGATTTCAGCTTATAATCAAAATCCGGCACATATTCTTCTTTTGCGCTGGTTCTTTCCTGCAAATAGCCGCAGACAAAGCCGCGTTCTTCGGCATGGCGAACCACGCGGTCATATTCGAGCGTTGTGACGTGCCGGTTGATTTCCGGATACGCCGCACAGGTCTGTGTCGGGAAAAATTGACTCATTAAGCTTATCGCAAACTTGCTTACATCGTAGTGAGCCGCAAGATAGTCGAGAATTTTCATGCTGTCGCGCGAAAGCCCCGGCAGTATCAGATGCCGCGTTAAAACACCGCGCGTCATATGTCCCTCCGCGTCAAACCGCGCATAGCCGACTAACCGGTACATTTCTTCAAGAGAAGCCGAACATATGTCAAAATAATCCGGCGCACCGGAATATTTTGCCGCCGCTTCACGCGAAAAATACTTGAAATCCGGCAAAAAAATATCGATATAGCCGTCAAATTTCCGGAGCGTTTCCGGCTTTTCATAACCGCCGCAGTTGTAAATAACGGGGATGTGCAAGCGCGGCTTTGCCTTGTCAAGCGCTTTTAAAATGCCGTCGGAAAAGTGTGTCGGCGTGACAAGATTGATGTTGACCGCTCCCATGTCCTGCAAGCGAAGAAATTCGCCGGCAAGAATTTCCGGCGAAACGTCTTGTCCTTTTTTGCCGCGCGATATCTCATGATTCTGACAAAAGACACAGCCGAGTACACAGCCGGAAAAAAAGACCGTTCCGCTCCCGGCTCCATAGGAAAGGCACGGTTCTTCCCAGGCGTGCAGCCCGACGCGCGCCAGTTTTATTTTGTCCGATACGCCGCAGCGTCCGTATTTTTCACTTCGGTTTATGCCGCATTCGCGCGGACACAGTTTGCAGGTGCCTGCCACAGAGTTTTCTCCTTTTTGCAAGAATGTTTCAATAGTATAATATAAAACTGAAACCTGCCGTGAATATATCCGTGAATGAAATGTAAATAAATAAAAAGTCTCCGGTTTCTGCAAGGATTTTGTGATTTTTCGTTGACTTTTTGCTGCGTGTATGGTATAGTATAGTGATTAAAAGTATTTTCTTTATGAATTACGTAAGGAGCATGCACCATGAAAGTATTATTGTTACAGGATGTCAAAGGAAAAGGCAAAAAGGACACGATCGTTGATGTGTCCGACGGATATGCGCGCAATTTTCTTCTTCCCAAAGGAGTTGCCGTGGAAGCCGATGCCAAGATCATGAATGACTATAAAAACAAGCAGGCCGCCAAGAAACACCATGAAGAAATGGAAAAGCAGGCCGCCAAGGAAACCGCCGAAAAGCTTTCCGGCCTTGTGGTGAAAATTTATGCAACAGCAGGCGCTGACAGCCGCTTTTACGGCTCGGTTACCTCGAAAGACATTGCCGAAGAGCTTGAAAAACAGCACGGGATCGTTGTCGATAAGAGAAAGATCGTTTTGGACGATGCTATCAAAGCCTTTGGTTCGTATAGCTTGGATGTTAAACTTTATCCGGAAATTTCCGGCAAGCTTAACGTCATCGTCACACAGAAAGACTAAAATAGACTTGCGTGTCCGGGTGGCACGCAGATAGGGAAGGGAGTTTCAACCGTGAGCGAACTCTTGGTTTCCGAAGAAAACTTGCGGAAAATGCCTTTTTCCAAGGAAGCGGAACAGTCGGTGCTCGGCACCGTCATTCTCGATCCGGAAAAATTGAATGAAATAGCGGCGATCCTCCGTGCCGACGATTTTTACCTCGAACAGCATGTGCGCATTTACGAAGCTATGCGCAATATCTTTGCGCGCGCCGACGCGCACCTTGACGAGGTCACGCTTCTTGAAGAGCTTGTAACAAGCGGAACGCTCGATGAAGCCGGAGGAAAAGCCTATATTACAACGCTTGCCGAGTCCGTGCCGGATATGAATAACCTCATGGACTATGTGCGCATAATCAAAGATAAAGCCGTGCTCAGACGCTTGATTGAAGCCTCGAATGAGATCGGCGAAATGGCATATTCCGCCGAGGGCGAAACCAAGGATATCCTTGACCGCTCGGAACAGCTTATCTTCGATATCGCTGAAAAGAACGAAACCAAGGGGCTTTCTCATATCCGCGACGTTATCGTTGATCTCTACCACCATTTGGAGGAACTGAAAAAGAACGGTACGGACGCCCTCGGTACGCCGACCTATTTTGCTGATATCGATAAATATCTTGTCGGTATGGGCAAGGGTGATTTTATCATCATCGGCGCGCGTCCCGGCGTCGGTAAAACAAGCTTTGCTTTGAATATCGCCGCCAATGTTGCCCAGAAATCGCCGCATAAGGCGGTAGCCGTGTTTTCGCTCGAAATGTCCTGCGAACAGCTTGTTTCGCGCGTGTTGGCCTCCGAAGCGCGTATCGACAGCTATCATATGCGTTCGGGCAATCTGTCCGAAGAAGAATGGGAAAAACTTGCCCGTTCAGCCGGGCTCCTTGCTGAAACCAATATTCTTATCGACGATACTCCCGGTATTTCGGTGACCGGCATGAAAGCAAAACTCCGGCGCATCAAAAATCTGGGACTTGTCATTATCGACTACTTGCAGCTCATGCAGTCGGATAAACGCACCGAAAACCGCGTTCAGGAGGTCTCGGACATTTCACGAAATCTGAAATTGCTTGCCAAAGAGTTTGAAGTTCCGGTCATTACCTGCGCTCAGCTTTCCCGTGCCTCCGAAAAGGAGCATAAGAAGCCGATGCTTTCCGATCTGCGTGATTCCGGCGGTATCGAACAGGATGCTGACACCATCATGTTCCTTTCGCGCGATTATTATAAGGACGATCCCGAAAAGGAAAATATCGCCGACTGTATCATTGCGAAAAACCGTCACGGTTCGACCGGAACGGTAACGCTCGGCTGGCTCGGACAGTACACCAAGTTTATGACCATGGATACAAGTCATGCCGCAAACTGACATCCTTCTGCGGCGTAAGATAGCCGAAGCCAATCAAACATATAGCTTGTTTTCATCGGACAGCCGCATTCTTGTTACGCTTTCCGGCGGTGCGGACAGTGTGGCGCTTTTGCTGGCGCTTAAACGTTTTTATCCGTCGCTCTCGCTTTGCGCCTGCCATGTCAATCATATGCTTCGCGGCGCAGAAGCCGAACGCGACGCGGCGTTTGCCGAGGATTTGTGCCGGAAAAACGGCATTCCGTTTGAACTCTGCACAGCCGATGTCGGCGAGATCGCACGAAAACGGAAAGTGTCCACAGAGCTGGCCGCGCGCGATGTCCGCTATGCCTTTTTTGAAGAGATCTGCCGCAAACGGGAGATTCCCTTTGTCGCGTGCGCTCATACGGCAAGCGACAATGCCGAAACGATGTTGTTCAACCTCACACGCGGCGCCGGTCTTGCCGGTCTTTCCGGCATTCCGCCCAAGCGTCCGCTTGCAGAGGGAATTACGCTCATCCGTCCGCTGATTTTGGTCGAACGTTCGCAGATCGAAGCTTTTCTTTCGGCTGTCGGACAAAGCTATGTTACCGATTCTACCAATCTTTCGGATGAATATACACGGAATTATTTCCGTCACAAGATTCTGCCGCTTTTAAAGACGGTGAATCCGTCGCTGGAAAGCGGACTTTGTGCGACAAGCCGTTCTTTGCGCGACGCACAAATATTTATTGAAAAAACGGCAAACAATAGCTTAACCGACAAAATAAGCGAACTTGCCGCATTAGATGAACCGATACTGCGCCAATGCATTTTGCTTTTGTACCGCAAAACCGGTGCTGCAGATACCCCGGAAAACGTGCATATTACCGCTGTCGCGTCGCTTGTGCGTGAGTCAGCCGAAAACGGAAAGAATGCGGAGATCTGCCTGCCGGGCGGAATCAGTGCGCATCTTTCGGACGGACATCTTTTCTTTTCACTGACTGTGCGCCGCAAGAAACCCGAAAATAAACCGTATTTCTATCCGGTTGACGAAGGTTTTTTCCCGATTCCGGATACGCCCTTTGCCGTAGAATGCACCGATGTGAGGGCACTGTTGCACAAAGACTGCATGACACAACGCACGGGTTTTACCCTTTACGACAGCGCTATTTTGGATAAAACCTGCCTTTGCGGCTCGCTTTGTGTGCGTTCGCGTAAAGAGGGGGATACGGTAAAATGCGGCGGCATGACGCGTAAATTAAAAGAACTTTTTACAAAGAAAAAAATTCCGGCGCAGCTGCGGGGGATCCTTCCGATCGTTTGTACAGCGGATGGATGTGAGATCCTTTTTGTGCCGCGCACAGCGCTAAGCGACGCGCATTCGCGCGCCTTGTGCACCTCAGCCGACCTTTGCCGGATCAGTATATATATGAAACAATAAATCTTTCTTCAACTATTCAACCTAAAATCAGCTTTGTATTACCATTTTGAACAGGAGATTCAATAGATGAAAAATAACGGAAAAACCATTCTGTTTTATGTCGTCTTGATTGCTGTATTGCTCATGGCTTCTTCTTTTCTGCTCGGACAGAAAAAGGAAAAAGACCCGGAATACAGCGAGATCGTCGCACTTTTTGAAAGCGGCGAGGTGGAGTCGTATAATATTACCGCGTCAAATATCTTGGATATCAAAACGCGCGATAAAACAAATTCAAGCGGTATTACCGTCAAAGGCAAAGAAATTTCGGTAAAATTACGCAGTCTGGAACTTTTCGAGCGCGATATCAAACCGATCGTCAATGCGCTGAACCACGACGACGACCCCGATAACGATATCAAGAGTTATAACTATGAGCCGCCGAAAGAAACCTCTTTCTGGCTCAGCTTCATTCCGTATATTCTGATGATCGTTTTCTTCTGCGTGCTGGCCTTTTTCGCCATGAACGCCACCATGGGCGGCAAGGGCGGAAAGATCAATTCGTTCGGAAAATCGCGTGCCAGAGTCAACCTCGGCGGCAAGAATAAAGTGATGTTTTCGGATGTTGCCGGTGCGGATGAGGAAAAGGAAGAACTCAAAGAAGTTGTGGATTTCTTAAAAAATCCGAAAAAATTCACCGAACTCGGCGCGAAGATTCCGCGCGGCGTGCTGCTCGTCGGCCCTCCCGGCACGGGTAAAACGCTGCTTGCCAAGGCTGTGGCCGGTGAAGCGAATGTTCCGTTTTTCTCGATCTCCGGTTCGGATTTTGTGGAAATGTATGTCGGCGTGGGTGCTTCCCGTGTGCGCGACCTGTTTGACACGGCAAAAAAGACTGCCCCTGCCATTATCTTTATCGATGAGATCGATGCGGTCGGCCGTCACCGCGGCGCAGGTCTCGGCGGCGGACATGACGAGCGCGAACAGACGCTGAATCAGCTGCTTGTCGAAATGGACGGTTTTGCCGAAAACGACGGTATCATCGTCATTGCCGCTACCAACCGCCCGGATATCCTTGACCCGGCGCTTCTCCGTCCCGGACGCTTTGACCGTCAGGTCACCGTCAACTATCCCGATATCCGCGGCAGAGAGGAAATATTAAAGGTTCACGCACGCAATAAACCACTTGAAAAAGATGTGGATCTGTCGGTCATTGCCAAAACGACGGCTGGCTTTACCGGAGCGGATCTTGCCAACCTCTTGAATGAGGCCGCTCTCCTTGCCGCGCGCAAATCCAAGCATCTGATCGGCATGAAAGAACTGGAAGAGGCCATGGTAAAGGTTATTGTCGGACCGCACAAGAAATCCAAGGTCATTTCGGATAAGAGCAAAAAACTGACGGCTTACCATGAGGCTGGTCATGCCGTGGCGTCGTTTTTCCTTCCCGGTCATGATGAGGTTCATCAGATCTCTATTATTCCGGCAGGCCGTGCCGGCGGCTATACGCTGTATCTGCCCAAAGAAGACCGCGATTACATGTCCAAGGGCGATATGGAAAACGAGCTTGTGTCCTTATTGGGCGGCCGGGTTGCCGAAAAACTGACGCTTGACGATATCTCCACCGGCGCCTCCAACGATATCCAGCGTGCCACTGATATCGCGCGCAGTATGGTCACCAAATACGGCATGAGCGAAAACTTAGGGCCTATCGTTTACGGCGAAAACCAAGAAGAAGTATTCTTAGGCATGAGTATGACGCATTCGCGCAACTATTCCGAAACCGTCGCGTCGGAGATCGACGCCGAGGTTCGTGCCATTGTCGAACGCGCTTATCGCCGTACCGAAAAGATTTTAAGCGATAATATGGATAAACTTTCCTTTATTGCGGAATATCTCATTACGCATGAAATTATGGACGAAGATCAGTTCAAAGCCGTTATGAACGGCGACCCGACAGTCGAGGAACTGGAAGAAATCGTCAAGAAGAAAGCGGAAAAGAGCAATAAGCAGAACGATGAGGCACACCGTGCGGCAAAAAATCAGAATCTGCCGGAAACCGACGAAGCCGGAGAAAACGGGGAAACCGAAACAGGCTCGGATGTAATGCAGAGCACATCGCGCGACAATATTCGCCGCCGTATCGCCGAGGAAACAACCGAGAGCGACCAGGCAACAAACACAGATCCGGAAAATCACGAAAATTCCGATGATTCTTCCAAAGAATAAAGCTATGACTAAAAACCTGCAAAACCAAGAGACGCCGAAAACGGCGTCTCTTCTCAAAAAAGGCATGCCGCCGAAAATTGCCGCTATTCACGATGTCTCCTGTATCGGACGCTGCGCGACAACCGTGATACTGCCGGTGCTTTCGGTTTGCGGAAACCAGGTCTGTCCCTTGCCGACGGCGCTTTTGTCCACACATACCGGCGGCTATACCGGGTTTACCTTTTTGGATCTGACGGCAGAAATGCCTGCTATCGCCGCTCATTGGGAAAAACTGGATACGGTATTTGACGCAGTTTATTCCGGCTTTTTAGGCAGTGCCGGACAGATCAAAATTGTCCGTGCGTTTGCCGAAAAAGCCAAACAGCGCAACCCGCACTGTCTGTTCCTCGCCGACCCGGTTATGGGCGACGACGGTGCACCCTATGCTACCTATACGCCTGAAATGTGCCGTAAAATGCGCATTCTTATTTCGGACGCCGATATTATCACCCCCAATCTTACCGAAGCGTGCATTCTGTTAGATAAACCTTTCCGTCCGGACTTTGACGAAACAGAGCTTGCCGCTATGGCAAAGGAACTTGCCGGCCTTTCGGGCGATTTGGTGTACATTACCGGCATTCACCGAGAAAACGCAGTCGGCGTGCTGTATTACGACAAAAAAAGCGGTGTGCACGGCGAATATTTTACCCCGCGCGACCCGAATAACTACCCCGGAACCGGCGATATTTTTGCGTCGGTCATCTTAGCCGGAGCCATGTCGGGATTAACGCCCGAAAACAGCGTCCGGAAAGCCTGCGATTTTATTTATAAGGCATCGCGCTATACGACGGCACTCGGCACGCCTGTGCGCGAGGGACTTGCCATTGAACCGTTACTGGGCGAACTGATTCGCTAAACCCTCCGGAACCGCTTGTGAAAGGAGATTTTCCCATGACCTTGCAACAGCTTCATTATGTGATTACCGTTTCGGAAACCGGCTCGTTAAGCAAAGCGGCGGAAATTCTCTATGTCTCGCAGCCCTCTCTCACCGGAGCTGTACGCGAACTGGAAAAGGAGATTGGGATCACGGTCTTTAACCGCACACCGCGCGGCATGACGTTAACGTCCGACGGTGCGGAATTTCTCTCCTATGCCAGACGCGTCTACGGTCAGTTTGAAGAATTGCGCGAAAAATACGACGGTTCGGGACGCTTGAAAAAGAAGTTCTGCGTTTCCACCCAACACTATTCGTTTGCCGTCAAGGCCTTTGTCGAAATGGTCAAACATACCGATACCTCCGAATATGAACTTGCTGTGCGCGAAACGCGTACCAAGGAGGTCATCGACGATGTGAGTACGCTCCGCAGTGAGATCGGCATTCTGTACCTGAACGATTTTAACCGTCTGACCCTCGGAAAGCTGTTCCGTTCGGGAGAATTGGAGTTTCATAAGCTCATTGACTGCGCGGCCTATGTGTATTTATGGAAAGAACATCCGCTTGCCCGGAATAAGAGCATTCGCTTTGAACAGTTAAAAGACTATCCCTGCCTGTCGTTTGAACAGGGCGATAACGCGTCGTTCTATTTTGCCGAAGAGATTCTAAGTACCTGCGATTATCCGCGTATCATCAAGGCCTGCGACCGCGCGACCATGCTCAATCTCATGGTCGGATTAGACGGCTATACGCTTTGTTCGGGCATTATCTGCGAAGAACTGAACGGCGGCGATTATGCGGCCATTCCCTTGGAAATGCCCGAAAAAAGCCCGGACGCGCATATGGAAATCGGCTATATCGTGCGCAAAAACAACGTGCTTAGCAGTATGGGAAAGCGTTATATCGAAGAAATTGAAAAATATCTTCGTCCGTATCGGACGTTGACGCCGGAGGTATAGACAAAAACTATATCTCCGCATATTTTTTATGTATTGGACAAATCCGTTTGTATCGTGTATAATAAAGCCAGAAAAAAACAAACCGGACAATCAAAAAGGAGATAAAGAAAATGGCAGATATCCGTAATTCTCAAAACTGGGGCTTTGAAACAAAACAACTGCATGTCGGCCAAGAGCAGGCAGACCCTGCAACCGACGCACGTGCCGTACCGATCTATGCAAGCACCTCGTTTGTCTTTCATAACGCCGAACACGCCGCCGACCGCTTCGCGCTCCGCGACGCAGGAAATATCTACGGACGCCTGACCAACCCGACGCAGGACGTTTTTGAAAGACGTATCGCCGCCTTGGAAAACGGCGTCGCCGCCCTCGCTACCGCCTCGGGCGCGGCGGCTATCGATTATGTCATTACGGCTCTTGCGGCAAGCGGCGAACATATTGTAGCCTCCAAAACCATTTACGGCGGCACGTATAATCTGCTTGCGCATACTTTGCCGCTTTCCTCCGGTATTACAGCTACCTTTGTCGATCCGGAAACCAAAGGTTCATTTGAAGCCGCTATCCAGCCGAATACAAAGGCTATTTTCATCGAAACGCTCGGAAACCCAAACTCCAATATTATCGATATCGAAGCGGTAGCCGAAGTGGCGCACCGACACGGTATTCCGCTTGTGATCGATTCCACATTCGCCACGCCCTATCTGATCCGTCCGATTGAACACGGTGCGGATATCGTCGTTCACTCGGCTACCAAATTCATTGGCGGACACGGGACGGCTATCGGCGGCGTGATCATCGACGGCGGAACTTTCGACTGGGAGAAATCCGGCCGTTACCCGTGGATTTCTGAGCCCAATCCCAGCTATCACGGCGTTTCCTTTGCAAAAGCGGCCGGAAAAGCGGCGTTTGTCACCTATATCCGCGCAATTTTGTTGCGCGATACCGGCGCAACGCTTTCGCCGTTCCATGCATTTATTTTCCTGCAAGGTCTTGAAACGCTTTCTCTTCGCGTTGAACGGCATGTAAGCAACGCGTTGAAGATTGTCGATTACCTGAAAAAGCACCCCAAAGTGGAGGCAGTTCATCATCCGTCGCTGGAAAGTGAGCCGAGCCATGCGTTGTATCAGAAATATTTTCCGAACGGCGCCGGATCGATCTTTACGTTTGAGATCAAGGGCGGCGCGGATGAAGCGAAGAAATTCATCGATAACCTCCCGATCTTCTCCCTGCTTGCCAATGTTGCCGATGTAAAATCGCTCGTCATCCACCCGGCAAGCACGACCCATTCCCAGCTTACCGAAGCGGAATTAGCGGAACAGGGAATCAAGCCCGGCACGATCCGCCTTTCTATCGGAATCGAATCGGCAGAAGATCTGATTGCGGCGCTGGACACAGCGTTTGCGGCTATATAAGCTTTAAATCAGCGAGGTTTCTTATGAAAATTACCGATATTGTCCGTTCCGGGAAACCCAGCCTTTCCTTTGAGGTCTTTCCGCCCAAGACAAGCGACAAATTTGAAAGTGTGCTCTCAGCCGCCGCCGGCATTGCAAACCTTTCGCCCAGTTTTATGAGCGTGACTTACGGTGCAGGCGGCGGAACATCGGATTATACGGCGGATATCTGCGCGGCGCTAAGCAAACGCGGCGTCACACCGCTTGCTCATCTGACCTGCGTTTCTTCGGACAGGGCGCGTATCCGTGAAGAACTTGAAAAATTGAAGAAGCAGGGCGTCGAAAATATTCTCGCTTTGCGCGGAGACCTGCCGCAGGGCGATTTCCGGCATGCAAGCGAGCTTGCCGCGGAAATATCCGCTTTCGGCGGTTTTTGTATCGGCGGTGCGTGTTACCCCGAGGGACACCCGGAAAGCGCCGACAGCAAGGCCGACTTGGAGGGCTTGCGCGCCAAAATCGAAAACGGATGTGAATTTTTGACGACCCAGATGTTTTTCGATAATAACATTCTGTATAACTTCTTATACCGTTTCCTGAATGCAGGACTGCATGTGCCGGTCATTCCCGGCGTCATGCCGGTGACAAATGCAGTGCAGATCAAAAGAATCTGTTCGATCTCCGCATCGGCTCTGCCGCAGCGTTTTGTGCGCATTGTCGATCGGTACGGCTCAAACCCGGCAGCTATGAAACAAGCCGGAATCGCGTATGCCACCGAGCAGATCATCGACCTCTTTGCCAACGGCATAAATGCCGTGCATGTTTACAGCATGAATAAACCGGATGTCGCCGCCGCCATTCAGGCAAATCTTTCGGAGATACTCAAATGAACCTCTTGCAGTTTGAAACCGTTCCGGCTGAAAAGCTGATATTGGATCCTGCCGAATGCGCCGCCCGGCTTCATACGGCGCGCGGCTATACCGATTCCGCCATTGAATTATGCAAAGCAAAACTTGCGGAAACACTCGACTGTCGGTTTTGCGCATTGCGCGTCCATGTGACCTATCCCGAACCTGATACGGTGAATTTGGGCTTTGGAAACATTAAAACGCATGCGCTTTACCGGAACCTTTCCGGCGCACCCGAGGCCTTTCTCTTTGCCGTAACCATCGGAATCGGCGTTGACCGGCTTTTGGAAAAATTAGCAAGGCTTTCGCCGGCCGAACATTTTATTACCGACGCGCTCGCCTCAGCCTATGCTGAGGCCGCCTGCGATTATGCAGACAAGAAGATCAGCGCCGGTCTTGATTGCCTGCCGCGGTTCAGTCCGGGCTACGGCGATCTGCCGTTAGATGTTCAACCGCCGCTTCTTGCCGCGCTGGATGCCGGACGAAAGCTCGGTATCACGTTAAACAAATCGTTTCTTATGACGCCGCTCAAATCGGTGACCGCCGTCATGGGAATCAAAAAGAGCCTTTCCTAAATCAGATGAACGGAGGAATCCTATGAGTGACCTGCGCAAAGTTTTAAAAGAAAAACGTCTCTATTGCGACGGCGGCTTTGGCTCACTGTTGCAGAATATGGGACTTCAAGCGGGACAGGCTCCCGAATCGCTGAATCTGACAAGGCCGGAAATTGTGACTGCCGCGCATAAAGCCTATTTTGAAGCTGGGGCAGATCTGTTCACGACCAATACGTTCGGTGTCAACAGCGATAAATATCCGGATACGTACAAAGAGATGATTTCTGCCGCTGTCAGGTGTGTGCGAAATGTTATCGGAACGCGGACGGATAAATATATCGCCCTTGATATCGGCCCGTCCGGACGGTTGCTTGAACCGCTCGGCGACCTTGCGTTTGAAGATGCCGTGAGACTGTTTTCCGATACGGTGCGCGCCGGAGTTGAGGCCGGAGTTGATTTGATTTTAATTGAAACCATGAACGACAGCTATGAAACCAAGGCCGCCGTTCTTGCCGCAAAGGAAAACAGCGATCTGCCGGTCTTTGTCACCAATGCGTATGATAAGGGCGGAAAGCTGATGACCGGCGCCAGTCCGGAAGCTATGATCGCACTTTTGGAGGGACTTGGCGTGGATGCGCTCGGCATGAACTGTTCCTTCGGCCCGGATGTCATGCTGGAAATTGCCGACCGCTTTACGGAGAATGCCTCCGTGCCGCTTATCGTTAATCCCAATGCCGGACTTCCGCGCGTGGAAAACGGACAAACTGTCTATGATATTGATAAAGATACTTTTGCGGACTATATGGCGCGCCTTGCCGAAAAAGGATTCGGCATTCTTGGCGGATGCTGCGGCACAACGCCGGACTATATCGCCGAAACCGTCAAACGTACCCAAAATATTCCGTATGCGCCGCCGTGCGCGAAGAATAAGACGCTTGTTTCCTCGTATACCCATGCGGTGGCGGTGGATAAACAGCCGATTCTCATCGGGGAACGCATCAATCCGACCGGAAAACCCAAATTGAAAGCGGCGCTCCGAGAGGGGAACATGAGCTATCTGCTTGACGAAGCTTTGCGGCAGGCGGACGCAGGCGCGCATATTCTGGATGTCAATGTCGGACTCCCCGATATCGATGAACGCGCCGCTATGTCAGAAGCGGTCACATCCCTGCAAGCCGTGACCGATCTGCCGTTACAGCTTGATTCCAACAACGCGTCCGTTCTGGAAAGCGCCATGCGCCGCTATAACGGAAAACCGCTCGTCAATTCGGTAAACGGCGAAAAGGCGAGTATGGACGCGGTCTTTCCGTTAGTAAAGAAGTATGGTGGTACTGTCATTGCCCTCACCATGGATAAAAAGGGGATCCCGGAAACGGCGGACGGGCGTGTGAAAATTGCTTTACGCATAGTAAAGTACGCCGAAAAATACGGTATAAAGCCGTGTGACATCATTGTTGACCCGCTGTGCCTTACCGTGTCGTCCGATTCCAAAAGCGCGCTTGTTACGCTGGAAGCCGTGCGAAAGCTTGCCCGGCGCGGCTTGAAAACCAGTCTTGGCGTTTCCAATATTTCGTTCGGACTTCCATCGCGCGAGAAAATCAATGCCGCCTTTTTTGCCGCCGCGTTGGAAAACGGTTTAAACTGCGCTATCATGAATCCGTTTTCGGTCGGCATGACGGATGTATACCATGCCTATCGGGCCTTGCATGATCTGGATACTGCCTGCACCGATTACATCGCTTATGCGGCGAAAACGCCGACGGTGACTGTGACGTCGGTTGCCGCAAACGCGCCGAAAGCGCAGAATGCGTCTGATTCTTCTGATTCCGGTGAAAAACCGCTTGTCCGGGCTGTGGTGAACGGACTTCGTGCCGAAGCGGTGCGGCTTGCCGAAGAGCTTGTCAAAACCGAACCGCCGTTATCGCTCATTTCCGGGCATATTGTTCCGGCACTCAACAAGATCGGCAAGGCATTTGAAGAAAAACGCGCTTATCTGCCGCAGCTTCTTATGAGTGCGGAGGCTGCCGCCGGCGCTTTTGAGGTGATCAAGCAAACGTTGCCCAAAGGGGAAACGGACACACGGCGTGCTGTGATATTAGCGACGGTTAAAGGGGACATCCACGATATCGGCAAAAATATTGTTAAAGTGTTGTTGGAAAGCTATGGTTTTACGGTATACGATCTTGGAAAGGATGTTGAGCCGCAGGCGGTTTTGGAGGCGGTTCGCAAAACCGGCTGCAAGCTTGTCGGATTAAGCGCGCTCATGACGACCACGGTTCCGGCTATGGAGCAGACCATTGCGCTGCTTCATGAAAAAGAGCCGGACACAAAGGTTGTGGTCGGAGGTGCGGTTCTCACCGGGGACTATGCCGAAAAGATCCATGCCGATGCGTATGCGGATGACGCCATGGAGACCGTGCGATACGCCGAAAAATACTATCAGGGCTAAGCCAAGGGGGGAGCACCCTTGGCTGTGCTTGCTGTTGGGACTTCGAAGAACAAAAGCTGCGCGATGTTACAGAATACTCTGTGACATCGCGCAGCAAAAAATTTAAATTCTTTTGCCAGGCTTTTCTTTTAAGAAAAGCCGCGTTCTTTTTCAGGAAAAACTTAATTTGCCCTTTCAAAATAACCTTTCGGATAAGAACATAACGGACATTCTTCGGGCGGCTCGTTGCCTTTGGTGCGATAGCCGCAGTTTAAGCAGACCCAGACCGTATCTGCATTGCCGGTATACAGCTTGCCGTCGCGAAGCATGTCGAGCATCTTGGCATAACTTGCCGCATGGTTTCCCTCTACCGAGCCGGTCATGGCGAATTTTTCGGAGATTTCGTCAAAACCCTCATCTTTGGCTACTCGTGCCGCGTTCGGATAGAATGTGCCGCTTTCAAACCGTTCACCGGATATGGCGCTTTCAAGGTTCTCTTCGGTGTTTCCGATTTCGTCTAAATAACCGTACCATAATTCAGCGTGTTCTTTTTCGTTTCCGGCTGTTTCGGAGAATAACCGGCGAATCGGCTCATATCCCTCTTCATCTGCCATACCGGAAAACAGCATGTATCGTGTAAACGCCTGCGCTTCATCGCGTGCCGCTTGCTTTAAAAGCTCTTCGGTCTTGGTGCCGCTTAATGCGTTTTGTACTTTTTTATCCATATTTCAGTTCCTTTCATAGCGCGGCTTTCACTTTCTGCCGCGTTCGTTAAACCATGAAAAACCGCATGCGCGGCCTCTCATTTTCAGAATATGCGCTACACTTCTTTCGGGTGAGAACGCGTGCCGGATGCCTGAACCGCCTCCCTTGTAAAAAAGTCTTGCAAAATGGCATATTTTGTGGTATTATAATATGAAACCTTTAAAAAAGGAGCTAAACGATTTGCCGGCCGAAAAAGAATATCAAACCGAGCTTCTCTGCGATGAAGAGTATTATACCAAAGCCGCCGAAGCCGCTATGTTTGCCTATGGCAGTCCGATCAGCTTTGAAAAGCTTGCCGAAGCGATCGGCGCACAGGTCAAAGACATTCCGAAGATTTTAAACGCCATGATACCGCGCTATAAAAATTCGGCTATCGAGGTGCTGATCCTTGGCGGTGCGGCACAGCTTGCCACCAAAAACGAATACGCCGAAATCGTGCGGAATACCTTGGAGATCCGCCGCAGTCAGCCGTTATCGCGTGCGGCTCTTGAAGTGCTCTCGATTATCGCGTATAATCAACCGGCAACACGTGCGCTTGTCGATAAAGTGCGCGGCATCGAGTCACCGTCCGTCATATTATCGCTGTGCGATAAGGGATTGATTGAAGAAAAGGGGAGACTTGACGCGCCCGGCCGTCCGATGCTGTATGGCACAACACCGGCGTTCTTGCGTACATTCGGCCTTGAATCGATTGACGAGCTGGAACAGATTCCGGAGCTTGCCGCGTTCACCGAACAGATAAACGAGCACAAAAACGAACTGCTCTTGGCTGAGAAAAAAGAAGTGCAGAAAAATATCCCCGGCCAGCTTTCCTTAGAAGCCGTATCGGACGAAAAAAGCGCTGTCCCGACCGAAGCGGACGAGCATTCCGATACCGACCAAGAGGTAAGCGCACCGGACAATACAACGGATCTTTCTGCGGAGGAAAAATATGAAACCGAATGAACTCTTGCACAGCGGACAGATCTATGACCCGTCCGTTTCCGATATCATGACCGAACAGACGGCATGCCTTGAAAAACAGTACGATTATAACGCAACCCGTCCGTCTGAATCCGCGCGCCGCACGGAACTGTTGAAGGAAATGTTTGCCGAAATCGGCGAGAATTGCTATATCGAGCCGCCGCTCCATGCCAATTGGGGCGGAAAGCATGTACATTTCGGCAAAAACGTGTATGCCAATTTCAATCTGACGCTTGTGGACGATACCCATATCTATGTCGGCGACGGCACGATGCTTGCACCGAATGTTGTGCTTGCGACGGCGGCTCATCCGATTTTACCGGAACTTCGTGAAAAACAGTATCAGTTCAATCTGCCGGTTTATATCGGTAAAAACTGTTGGCTTGGCGCAGGGGTCATCGTTCTGCCCGGCGTGCATATCGGGGATAACACGGTGATCGGCGCCGGCAGTGTCGTGACAAAAGATATTCCGGCCGGCGTTGTGGCAGTCGGCAATCCTTGCCGGGTCTTGCGTGAGATCTCCGAGCATGACCGTGCTTTTTATTATAAGGACCGCCCCGTACCAAAGGAAATGCTTGATTAACACATTCCGCTTGCCCGGAAAAAAGGAGCAGTATCTTGTCTTTTGTTGTAGAAAAAGGAACTTTATATGTCGTTCCTACGCCGATAGGCAACCTTTCCGATATGACCGAACGGGCGCTTACGGTTTTGAAAAACGTTGATTTTGTCGCTGCCGAAGATACGCGCGTTTCGGGAAAACTCTTGAGCCTGTATGAAATCCGCGCGAACTTTGTCAGCTACCATGAGCATAATAAGGCATCTCAGGGCGAAAAGATCGTCGAATGTCTGAAAGCAGGCGAAAGCGGCGCTATCGTGACTGACGCCGGAACGCCGGCCATATCCGATCCGGGAGAGGATCTTGTGGCAAAGTGCCGCGAAAACGGCATAAACGTCGTGCCGCTGCCGGGGGCGTGCGCCTTTGTGACGGCGCTTTCGGGATCCGGCTTTCCCTCACGCCGCTTTTGCTTTGAGGGCTTTTTGCCGGCCGATAAAAAAGAGCGCGGGCAAGTGCTTGACAGCTATAAAAACGAAAAGAAAACGGTGATTTTCTATGAAGCGCCGCACCGTGTCTCTGAAACGGTTCAAACGCTCTTGAACGTGCTGGGAGACCGGCGTGTCTGCGCAGCGCGCGAACTTACCAAACTGAATGAGGAATTCTTTACCGGCACACTTTCGGAGCTTTGTGAACGTTTCCTTGAAAAAGAGCCGCGCGGCGAATATGTGCTGATCGTCGAGGGAGCAAAAGAAACGGAAAACGATTTCTTTGCCGGCATGACGGTCGGAGAACACGTTGCTTTTTATGAAAAGCAGGGGCTTTCGCGCATGGATGCCATAAAGGCATGCGCACGTGACCGCGGCGTCCCGAAAAATACCGTTTATAAGCAGTTGATTGAGCCATGAATACGGATTTCTGCTATCCCGACGGCAAACGGTATTATACCTTCGACAGCTTTTTAAAGCATAAGTTTGGCTGTAAGATTGCGAAAATTACGTTGAACGGCGGTTTTACCTGTCCCAACCGGGACGGAAGCAAGGCTTATGGCGGCTGCATCTATTGTTCGGATAAGCTTAGCGGCGATTTTGCCGGAGACCCGGATACAAGTATCGCCGAACAATTTGCCGAAGGAAAGAAACTTATGGCAGGCAAATGGAAAAACGTCAGATATATGCCGTATTTCCAAGCCGGAACGGGCACTTATGCACCAATCGAACGGCTCCGCGCGCTGTATGAGGCTGCACTTGCCCAAGAGGATGTTGTCGCCCTCAGCATTGCCACCCGTCCCGATTCCATTGCGCCGGAGGTTTATGATTTACTCTCGGAACTTGCCAAACGCACCTTTTTAACAGTGGAACTCGGACTTCAAAGCGTTTCCGACCGCACCGGAGAGCGCATTAACCGCAAGACCGATTACGCGGAATTCCTAACTTGCTTTTCGGAGCTGAAAAGCAGGGGAATCGCCGTGTGCGTCCACTTGATCAACGGACTTCCGGGGGAAACGCGCGAGGATATGTTGGAAAGCGTCAAAACCGTTTCCGCTTTGGACCCATGGGCAATCAAACTGCATTTATTGCATGTGTTGCGCGGTACGGTGTGCGAAAGAATGTACCGTAACGGAGAATTCCGGACGCTGGAAAAAGACGAATATGTTTCTCTTGTCTGCGACGAGTTGGAATACATTTCGCCGGGAATCGTTATGCAGCGTTTGACCGGCGATGGGGCAAGGGCGGATTTAATTGCCCCGCTATGGAGTTTGAAAAAGTTTGAATTACTCAATGCAATCGATAAGGAAATGGCGCTCCGCGGAAGTTCTCAGGGAATGCGCACATAAAATCACTTTCTTTTCACGCAGTCGGACGGTTTGTTCATGAGCAATTCTCAAAATAATTCAATTTATATGTTAAAATACAAAAGTAACAGTATGGAAATGACCGAAAGGAAACAATGCCAATGATCGAAATCAGTCATCTTGTTAAAAAATACGGTCAGAACTTCGCCGTAAACGATATCAGCTTTTCGGTAAACGAGGGCGAAGTTTTAGGTTTTCTCGGCCCGAACGGTGCAGGGAAGACCACGACCATGAATATTCTCACCGGATATCTTTCGGCAACCGGCGGCAGCGCCAAAATTGCCGGAATCGATATCCTTGAAAACCCGATGGAGGCCAAAAAACACATCGGTTTTTTGCCGGAACATCCGCCGCTTTATCCGGATATGACGGTTAAGGAGTATCTGAATTTCGTCTACAACTTAAAAAAGTGTACGTTGAACCGCAAAGCGCATTTGGGCGAAATTTGTGAGGTGATCCGCATTGAGGATGTGTACAAACGCCCGATCAGTCATTTGTCCAAAGGCTACCGTCAGCGTGTCGGCATTGCCCAGGCTCTTATTGGGAATCCGGACGTGCTGATTTTCGATGAACCGACCGTCGGTCTTGACCCGAAGCAGATCATTGAGATCCGCAACTTGATCACCGGACTCGGCAAAAAGCACACCATTATTCTGAGCTCGCATATTTTGCCTGAGGTGCAGTCGGTTTGCGGCCGTATTGTCATCATCAACAAGGGGAAAATCGTTGCCGACGCTAAGACGGATGAATTGGATATTCTCACCGGCTCGCGGAAATTAGTCGCCAAGATTACGGGAAATCCCAAAGAGATTTCCGGTATGCTGCAATCGATTCCGGGGGTCACTTCCTGCGATATGCTTGCCGAACGGGACGGAGACGCCTATTCGTATCTTCTCGAATCGCAGAACGACGTCGATATCCGGAAAATGCTCTTTACAAAAGTTGCGGCAAGCGGCAACTTTTTGGTCGGTCTTGAACCGGTCGGCGCAAACTTAGAAGATGTGTTCATCACCCTGACCGGCGCCGCGTCCGATACGGATACAAATGCAAAAAACACCGAAGGAGGCGAAGCGAAATGAGCGCTATTTATAAACGCGAAATGCTTGCCTATTTTACCACGCCATCCGGCTATGTGTTCTCGGCTATCTTTTTCGCGCTGTCGGGCATACTCTTTTCTATTACCACATTCGGTATGCAGACGGCTTCAACGCGTATCTATTTTATTACCATGCTGATTTCGTTTTCCGTTCTGATTCCGCTTTTGACCATGAAACTTCTCAGCGAAGAACGCAAAAGCAAGACCGAACAGATTATTTTAACCTCTCCGGTCAGCTTAATGGGCATGATCTCGGCCAAGTTTTTTGCGGCCTATACGCTGTTTGCCGGAACGCTTGTCTTGTCGTGTGCAGTGAATATTTCCGCACTTTTCACGCTTGCGCAGAATCAAAAGGACGTTATTTCCAAACTGAATATGCCGACCGTTATTGGCAGTACCGTCGGAATTTTGCTTATCGGCGGCGTGTTCATCGCTATCGGCTTATTTTTATCGGCACTGACCGAAACACAGATCGTTGCGGCGGTTTCCTCCATCGGCGTGTTTGTGCTGATCTTTCTTTTCAGCCTGTTGCCCGGTTATATAGGAAACGGCGTTATCCGCACGGTCATCAAGTGGTTTTCCGTGTTTGACCGATTCTATCCTTTCACGTCCGGAGTGTTTGATATAACCGCGATTGTCTATTATTTCAGCCTGACGGTGGTATTTTTGTTCCTTACCATCCGCGTATATGAAAAGAGAAGGTGGGCTTAACCGTGAAAGAGGAAAAAAATATGCAGAAAAAAGAAACGCAGCATTCCGCGAAAAAATCGGTCTTTGCCTCCAAACGCTTTAAATATGGCTCGGTGGCTGTTATTTTCACCGTCGTTTTCGTGGCGTTCGTTGTACTTCTCAATGCCGTGTTTACGGCTGTTGCCGACTATAACGGCGGTTTTTACATCGACCTTACCGGCGAAAAAATTTATGATATTTCCGAATCTACCGTAAATGTCCTTGATAATCTTGACCGCAAGGTGGAGATCATCTTCTGTGTGACGGAGGACAGGGTGAGCGACTCTGATGAGTTGACCTACGTCAAGCGTCTTGCCGAAAAGTACCGCACCCTGAACGACCGGATTTCGTTGATATTCCGCGATTGCGTTAAAGATCCGGTATATTTCAATCAATTCAAAAAGACCTCGACGGACACTATCTCGCAGAATTCCGTCATTATCAATTGTCCCGAAACCAAACGTTATATCGTGTATCCGCTTGTGCGCTTCTTCAAGTTATCCTCCGAAACACGGAGCATTTTCGCCTATGACGGCGAGAACAAGCTTACCGGCGCTATCATGCAGACTGCTGTCGGCGAACCGCAGAAAGCCGGCTTTATCACCGGTCACGGGGAAGAAAAAAGAAGCTCGGTGGAGTCGCTTTTGCGTGAACAGGGCTATGAGGTCAGCGATGTGGATTTGAAGTCCGTTACCGACGAACAGCTTGCCGCTTACGATCTTCTGATCATCAGTAACCCCAAGTATGATTATACCGGCGTTGCCGCCGCCCAAGAAGGCCGTGTCAACGAGATCGGACTTTTGAACAACTACCTTACCAAGAGCTATGGAAACGTTATGGTGTTCATCAGCCCCGAAACACCGGAACTTACCGAATTTTCCGGGTTCCTTTCGGACGATTGGGGCGTGGATTATGTTTCCGGTGATATTGCCGTGGAAAGCTCTTCCCGTGCCTTGGATGCATACGGCTTATATTTTATTGGTACGCCGTCCACTGACGACGGATACGGCAAGAGCATCCATTCCGCTATCACAAACAGCGGCGTGCAGGCGACCGTTTTCGGAAATGCAACTCCTTTAACGCTCACTTTCACCGAAAAAGCCGAAAAAAATGCTTCGGTCATCTATTCGACCTCGGCGTCCTCGGGACGTTCGCATGACGGAACCGTGACTCAGGAGGGAGAGATGCCGGTCATGACGCTGTCGGTCTATACCAAGATCTATGACAGCAACGAATACCGCGCCAACCTCTTGGTCTGCGGCTCGGCTGATTTTATGAACTATGTTTCCGAACAGTCCTTTTCCAATGCCGATATCTTGAAAAGCGCCTTTGCCGCCATGGGAAATACCAACGTTGTGACCGGCATAAGCTACAAGGTCGTGGAGGATACCGCCATCACCGTTACCCAGGAAAACTTCAAAAACTACACGGTCATGCTTTCCGTGCTGATCCCGCTTATTATTGCCATTATCGGAACTGTCGTGTACATCAAGAGGAAGAAAGCCTAATGAATCAACCGAATCAACAAACCAACTCATCCGGAAAGAAATCCAATCTGCTGTCCAAACAGAAAATCATTATTCTTATTCTCGGCATATGCGCCGTGGTGCTTGCCGGCGTTTATATTGCGTTTTCACTGTTAAATGGTACAAAAACGGTCGAAGTGCCGCTGTATGACGACGACGGGGATAAGCTCGAATATACCTATACCGCCAAAAGCGGCAACCGCGTGACCGTCCTCGAACATGACGGCGAAACGTTGAAACTATCGGCAGACAGTGAGATCACCTGTAACGCACGTCCGTTCATCTTTCCGGAAATCGCGCTCGATGACCTTGCAAGCGTGACTGTTTCGGGTGAATCCGGAAGTTATACGCTTCGCAAAGACAGCGCCGCCGGCGAATATGTCTTTGAGGGGGACGAAATGCTCTTATATAACGCGGAGCAGCTTGCAAACTTAAAATTTCAGGCGCGTTATATGCTCGCGGTCGAAAAGCTCGATGGACGCTATGAAGACGATTCGTCGCTTGTCGATTTTGGGCTTGATACCGCATCTCATCCGCTTACCGTCACCGTGACCGATACAAGCGGTGCCAGCCATACCGTTCTGTTCGGAAATCAACTTGTCACGGGTGCGGCTTATTATGCCAAGGATACCTCAAAGCCCTTTGTGTATGTGGTCGATTCCTCGGTCACTATCTTCTTTGAGGACGAGAAAACGTTTTTTAATCCCATGATCACGCCGACCCTGACCCAAAGCGAATATCAGTATATGGAGTCGTTTTCTATCCGTAAAAACGGCGAACTGTTCCTTTCCAGCGCTATTGTGCCGGAAGAGCAGAGAACCGGTACCGGGGATACTGACCTTCATAAAATCACCTATCCGGCCGGTTATTCCGCGTCGCTTTCCAAGTATTATGACGCTCTGGCAAGTCTCGGTACGCTTTCCGGTTCCAAGGTCATCGAAACCAACGTCTATTCTTCCGGCGAGGAAAATGCTGCTTTGCTTTTCGATAAATACGGTCTTACCGTCGCTACCAACGACGTAAGTTTTGCGGTTGGGGAAAAATCGTACCGTTTTCTGACCGGAACGCGCTTTACCGATGCGGACGGCGCGGTTTGCTACTATGCCTATTCGCCGCAGATGGACGATATTGTCGTGTTGCCGTTAGAAAACGCCCCGTTTCTGGAATATGAATTGCTGGATTTTATCGATGCCGGCATTTTCCAGATCAATATAAAGGATATTACGGAGCTTACGGCGTCTGTACCGGGCGTTACCTGCCACTTTGTCCTTGACGGAGAAGGACAGGATCTGAAAGTGACTGAAACCGAAAGCGGCAAGATCATCGATACCGCCTCTTTCCGCCAATTCTATATTTCGCTTTTATCGACCCGGATCGAGGGCTATGCAAACGCCTCGGAAGTAACCGGAAACAACGAATTCCGTTTTTCGGTCACGACCAAGTACGGCGAAAATGCGTCTTATTCGTTTGACGTCATTTCGACCACACGCGACCTTATCACGCTTGACGGTGCGGCAGAATTCTATACCAACCGCTCCTATATCACAAAAGCGGCCGAACGGCTTATCAAGCTCGCCGCCGGTGAAACCATTGAAGCAGATTACTAAATAATAAAGAGCAGTGTGCCGCAAAAGCGTGTTGAAAAGCACTTTTTGCGGCACACTCCCAAAACGCCCTTAGGGCAGGAGACAGTATGACATCACCTCTTGCGGATAAGATCCGCCCGAAAACATTAGCCGATGTGGTTGGCCAAGAGCATTTGCTCGGAAAAGATTCGCTTCTTTCCCGCGCCGTCGCATCGGGAAAGATTCCGAATATGATTTTCTACGGCCCGTCCGGTACCGGAAAAACGACGGTGGCGAATATCATCGCCTCCGGCGCAGGCATGACTATGCGCAAGATCAACGCGACCAATGCGTCTCTTGCCGATGTCAAAAAGGTTCTTGACGAAACCGGCTCTCTGTTCGGTTCGGAGGGCATTCTTCTCTATATCGATGAGATTCAGTATTTCAATAAAAAGCAGCAGCAAAGTCTTCTTGAATTTATTGAGGACGGCCGCATAACCCTTATCTGTTCCACAACGGATAACCCGTATTTTTCGGTTTATCCGGCTGTGCTTTCACGCTGTTCGGTGTTTGAATTCAAACCGGTATCCGCGCCGGAGATTAGGCGTGCCTTGGAACGTGCTTATCGAATCCTTTATGCAGAGGATCATAAGGAAAATCCGGATACGTTGCCGAAAAACGTCGCCGGGATGCTGTCTTATATCGCCTCCGCCGCCTGCGGCGACGTCCGGCGTGCGCTCGGTGCACTGGAGCTTTGCTATGGCGCAAGAGGCGAAGAAATGGACGAAACGCTTGCGGCACAAAGTATTTCGGCTTATGCGCTCAAAATGGATAAAGACGGCAACGAGCATTATGATCTGATGTCGGCCTTTCAGAAATCGATCCGCGGCTCTGACCCGGACGCCGCCATTTTTTATCTTGCCAAAATGTTGGAGGCGGGCGACTTGCTTTCACCGATACGCCGCCTTCTTGTTATCGCGTCGGAGGATATCGGCCTTGCCTATCCCATGGCCGCTGTCGTGGTCAAGGCATGTTGTGACAACGCTGTACAGTTGGGACTGCCGGAGGCGAAACTTCCGCTTGCCGAAGCGGTCGTTTTTCTCGCCACACTTCCCAAATCCAATTCCGCCTATAACGCCTATGCCGCCGCGGCGGCCGATATCCATGCCGGACGCGGTATGAACATGCCGGACTATATCCGCGACTCCAATCAACCCTCCGCCAATAAAAACCGCGCCTATGTCTATCCGCATGAATGTCCGAATCATTGGTATGACCAAGCCTACCTGCCGGAGGATATCAAAAACCGCACCTATTACAAATATGCGGATAATAAGACTGAACGTGCGGCAAAGGAATATTGGGAAAAAGTCAAAAATCGCACTCTTTTGTCGGAAAATGACGAAAATGCATGAAACCGGTCGAAGCCGGTCGGATAAACGGTTTATATGTCGAATAAATCTGCACGGATGTTGCAGAAAAGACTTGACAGAATCGGAAAAATACGGTAAAATAATACCATAACAGAATGGAGTGAATACAAGTGGCAGATGAAACGTTTGACTTCGAGGAAGAAGTTTTTACTCTTACGGACGAAGAAGGAAATGAAAGCGATTTTGAGTTTATCGGCAGAATAGAACTGGGCGACAACACCTATGTGGCGCTCATTCCGGTAGACGGCGATGAAGAAGAATATGTTATCTTGAAAGTCGATAAAGACGAAAACGGCGAAGAATTTCTTATTACCATCGAGGACGATGAGGAATTCGATAAAGCCGCTGACGCTTTTGAAGACGAGTTCATGTCCGAGATCGATTACGATGCGGATACGGAAGAACCGGAAGATACGAATAAATAAACGCTTCTTCGCACATACTGTTTGTGCAATCAAAACGTAAGGCAACGCTTACGTTTTGCTGGAGGGTGCGTGATGTTTGCTCACATAAACCCACATCATGAAAATGGAGTCCGAAGTTCCGAAAGCAGGATGCAGACCTCCTGTCTTCTCCCGATTCCCGGATGAAATAAGCCGGAAAAAGAACCGGAGACAGACAGACGTTGGTAGCACATAGCCACGGACAGGACACCGCCCTTGCTATACGCAGGGTTTTCACTGGCACCACACGGCTCCCCGGCTAAAATTCAAGCAAAACCCATGACGGGCGGCTGTTTTTTCAGCCGTCCGCTTTGCTTTTTCCGGATATGTCTTCCGAGGTGAGAAAGATTCATACTTTATATATCCATAAAAACGACGCGGATAAGCGGCTTGACCGCTATCTCTTGAAAGCGCTTACCGGTATGCCGCCGTCACTTTTGTATAAATATTTGCGAACCAAACGCATTAAACTCAACGGCAAAAAAGCCGAACCCAATACGATCCTTGCGGAAAACGATGTGATCGAGCTGTATATTCCGGACGAATTCTTCGCAGGGGACGGCAAAAAAAGCGCTGATACCGACCGTCTGGCAAGCCCCAAACTTGACTTAAAGCCGGAGGAAATCGTCTATGAGGACGAAAACATCGTTTTGATCGATAAACCGCAAGGAGAGCTTGTCCATGCGGATATGCCGGGTGAAAAGCCGAAAAATGCCGGTGAGACCTGCCTTGTTGACCGCCTGTGCGGCTATCTCTATAAAAAGGGCGAATATGACCCGAAAACGGAAACATCTTTTGCACCGGCTTTATGCAATCGCCTTGACCGCAATACCTGCGGCATTGTCATCGCCGCCAAAAACGCCAAATCGCTTGCCGTGCTCAATCAAAAAATCCGTGACAGGGAGCTCGAAAAAAAATACCTGTGCATGGTCTACGGTGTTCCGAAAGAGAAAAGCGCCACATTATCCGATTTCCTCTATAAAGATAGGGCGGAAAACCGTGTTATGATTACTTCTTCGCGTCAAGCACTGAAAAAAATGTGCCATGTGCGGTATGACGACGATATCAAAACCGTGATTACTAAATACAGCGTCTTGAAATCCTATGACGACCGGAGCCTTTTGGAAGTGGAGCTTATCACAGGGCGTACTCATCAGATCCGCGCACATCTTGCCTATATCGGGCATCCCATTGTCGGGGACGGGAAGTACGGTGTCAACCATAAAAAAACGACCGGAAAGCAGTACCAGATGCTATGCTCGTATTATTTGAAATTCTGTTTCCGAACCGACGCATCGCTTTTGAATTATTTAAACGGACGCACGTTCCGCAGTCATTATGATTTGGATTCCACCCGATAGCTTTTTGGGTGAATATAAAGAAAGGACAAATGCCCTATGACCTCTAAAAAAATCCTTGTATTGCTTGCCTGCTTTGTATGCGCGTTCGGCTTTACGGTAAAAGCTGAGCAAATACAACCTCAAATCGCCTCGGGAAACCGGTTGGTTGACTACATTCCCGATGTTAGCGACTGTGCGACACTGTCGGAGGAACCGGTCTATGATTACTTGTATGGACAACTTTTATCGCTTACAAAGACAATCGATCTTTCCTCTTACAAACTGACGCTTGATGAGTTTAAAGACGCTTATTCGCTTACCTCATACATGTATCCGGAACTGTATTTCTGTGGAAATGCGTTTACTTACTACACAAACGGAACGACGGTAACAGCGGTGAAACCGGACTATTTAACCACCGACAAAACGGAGATCGACGCCGAGATTGCCAAAATCAACGCTGTTATGGATGAGCTTTCGGAAGGCTTGGAGGAGCTTGCGTTCGACGAGGACAAAGTTCTTTTGATTCATGACCGTTTGGCACTGTATACGGCTTATGATACCACACTTGCCAAACGAAATGCGCATGATCTTTTTGTGGACGGAAAAGCTGTCTGTGAGGGGTATTCCTCGGCTTTCTATGCGCTTGCCTCGCGCGCCGGCGTTAAGGTCGGGTTTGTTACAAGCGAAAAGATCAAGCACATCTGGAACGCTGTCTGTATCAATGACAAATGGTATCATGTGGATGTGACGTGGGATGACCCGGTGACTGACCGTTTGGGCAACGTGCGGCACAATTACTTTTTAAAGAGCAATGACGCGCTGTTGGAGTTAAATCCCGATCGTGACGATTTTACGCCGCTTGAAAGCGACAGTACAAGTTTCGACAATGCCTATTGGAACGATGCCTGCTCGCAAATCTATTTTAACGGTTTCTATTCCTATTACATCTCCTCTTCGACAGACTCTGTTGTCCGTTACAACGATGCCATTCAAACAACAGAAACATTAGTGAAAATTGGGAATGATTGGACGGCCGGCGACGGGCGCTATTGGGTAGGTGCATTTTCCGGGTTTTCTTTGCGCAACGGCCGTTTTTACTATAACGATTCTTCCTCGTTGTATTCCTGTGATCTGAACGGCGAAAATATCCGCAAAGAAGCTCTTTCGCTTACATCCAACGAAGCCGAGAATTATTCGTTATACGGTTTCTATTCACGCGGCAACCATGTCTATGCTGCCTATGGTCCGAAAAGCAACCCGGCTTCTCTTGCGGCATATACGCATTCATTTCAACTTCCTGCGATTGATGGCAAACTTTATCTCAATGAATTTGTGGACATGTGGGGCTCAAAATACGTTTCCTTTTTCAATGAAGGACGTTCGGATGCCTGTGTTTATCTGATTCAAAAAGAAAACGGCCGTATCCGCTTTTATGACACCTATTTAACCAATGCTTATTGGACATCGCTTTCTACGGATGCGGGTGTAAATTGCGTATTTGTCCTTGACGATGATCTCCGGCCGCTTGCGGAGGCGTTAAAGAAGTAAAGAGAAGGCTCTTTACTTTTTGGAAACGCGGCTTTTCTTAAAAGAAAAGCCTGGCAAAAGAATTTTAAATTTTTGACGCGCGATGTCACAGAATGCTCTGTGTTGTCGCGCGTTTGTTGCCTTTTTGTGGTGTGCCGCGAGCCTCCGAAAGTCCCCGAGGACTTTTTTCTGTTACTTTTTGCGGCGTGCAAAAAGTAACCAAAGAGGCACTTGGGGATTGCCCTTCTTTTCCGGAAAGCATAAAAGGGACGGTTTTAATGTTACTTTTTCGCTTGCTTGAATTTACAATGTAAGTGCAAGCAAAAAAAAGGATGGACACAAAAGGAAAAATCCAG
>CAKSOW010000030.1 GCA_934479825.1 uncultured Eubacteriales bacterium | reverse complement strand
CGCTATCATCAACCGCGTCGCTCTGCCTGAAAACAGGCTCGCTAAAACTCTCGATAAAATCAGTGATGATGATGCGTATCTTCTTATCAATACGCCGGAAATGAAAGCTCCGCGTGAGGGAATCAATTCCGGATGGTTGCTTGACGCACGCGGCGGAATTCCCCGCTTGACCATTGCAAACGTAACCGGTCTCTTAACGGATATTGATGCTGCGGCTCCTACGGCGCTGATTCGCGAATTCAATCCCACCAAGACCGGAAAGCTGGTCTTGGAGGCCAATCTTTCGGTGAACGGCTACGATGGAATTTATGCAGCTTTCCGCAATTCGGACGGTAAAGACATTTATCATCTGGAAACCATAGACGGCTCGTGGCAGCTTTTAGGTGCGGACGGAACTTATACAACGGTTTACGAGGTCGGCGCCCTGGAACGAGGTTTTATTTTCCGGATCGAATTGGATCTCGACAACCGCCGCTGCACGACTTACATCAACCGCAAGAATACCGGCACGTATCCGCTTTCAGCCGATATGGCCGACGGTATCGTGAATTTCTGCATCGGCACAACCGAAAAGGCCGTCAAGGTAGCTGTCAATGTGCTTAGCGTCCGCGCTTACGTCAATTATGCCGTAAACGACACTTTCAAATATGACAGCAATGGAGCAGTTCCTTTCGGCTATATTGGCGAGGGAACGGCGGAAAACGGAGAATTGTTCCTGCCGGTCGGTTCGGTTACCAAAAGCTTTGAACCGGTAAGCGGAAAAATTGTGGCGGAAACCATGGTCCTTTTGCCGAAATTCCAAAATATGCAGTTTACTCTTGCAAGCGGAAACAATCCGATTGTTACGTTCTCGGCTCAAAACGGCTCTTTTTATGCCGGCAGTCAGCTGTTGACCGAGAATTTTGAAAGCCAGATGTGGCATCGCCTGCGTTTGGAGGCAGATACAGACCGACAGACCGTTGCTGTCAAAATCAACGGAAAAAAGGTTGCCGACGTGTCCTTTGAAACTGCGGCCACTTCTGCCGACTGCTTTGTTTTGGAAACCTTTGGCGACGCTATTCCGGATGACGCAGAACCCGAAGAGCGTGAAATTCTTCGTCGCGAAGCACCGCATTTTGATAATATCAAAGTGTTCCGCGCGGCAGAACACGAAGACTATGTGCCGCAGCCGAAAGTGCCTGCCGGAGAAAACGCTTATACGGTTGGCATGAATGTATGCTCGCTGTGGCAAAACGGAACGTCCTACGGTTGGAGTTGCATTACGCCGTTTGACGATATTAAACCGGTGCTTGGTTACTATGACGAGGGAAACCCCGAAACCGCAGATTGGGAAATCAAATATTTAGTCGAACACGGGATTGATTTCCAAGCTTTTTGCGTATTTCCCGACAAGGCAGATGAGCCGCTCAAAATGGAGGAAACGACGCATTTGTACGACGCTTTCATGAATGCCAAGTATTCGGAACTGTCCCATTTTGCCATAATCTGGGAGGCTGCCGCCGGGAAAAAGCCAAAGGATATCCAAGCGTGGAAGAATTACTTTGTTCCTTATTTTATTGAAAACTACTTCAAGGACGCGCGCTATATTACTATCGACAACCGCCCGGTTATGTGCGTGTTCGGTGCAGGCAGTGTCTCGGACGCCTTGGGCGGAGACGCGGCCATGGCCGAAGCATTTGACTATTTGGAAAATGAAGTGAAAAAGCTTGGCTTTGACGGCATGATCTATCTTGCCTGCGGAAACAGCAATGAGAGACTTTCCGCTATGGGCTTTGACGGCTGTTATGCCTACAACTGGGGCAAAGAGGGCTGTACATTTGAGCATAACCGCAAATCGATTCTTGCCAGTGCGGAAAACACTGCCGTTTATACCGTGCCTACGATTTCGGTCGGTTTTAACAGCATTGCCTGGGCGGGCGTACGTTTTCCGATGATGACAGCCGAAGAATACCGCGTGTCGCATACATGGGTTCGTGACGAATATCTTCCGAAGTATGCAAAAGAAACCTGGCAGAAGAATTTTGTCATGCTTTCGACATGGAACGAATATGGCGAGGGTACATACATTATGCCCACGGAGGATGAAAAAGGCTTTGGATACTTGGATGTGTTGCGAGAAGTTTATACCGATGAAAAAGAAAGCGAATCGGCGGACACCGTTCCGAATGCCGCGCAGAAAGCCCGTATCAACCGTTTGTACCCGCAATACCGCAGACTGTTACGCAAAGAGGGATATTATCAGCCGACCTTGAACGAGAATTCCCTAACCGAGGCAATGAGTTTAAATCTTAACCCGACGCAGGGGGGAGACGCAATTTTCTGGGTATCGCCGGATGTGAAATATAATGAAAAAGACGGTCTTACCGATGTTTCTCACGGCAACGATCCGCAGATCATTGTCCCGGCCTCACTCCCGGACGGCTTGCACTTGGAGGATATTGACGCTATCCGTTTGATTGCCGAAATCCCGAACGGCGAGCGTTTTCAGATTTTCTTTGCCACAGAAGAAGAACCGAGCTTTTCCGAAAGCCGCGTTATCAATTCCCGTTCTGACGCCGGTATGTTGAAAGAATACCTGATTCCGACTTCCAATGTTGCCGGTTGGAAAGGAACACTGAAAAAAATCCGCATCGACCCGGTGGAAACCCAAGGCGTGCGTTTTCAGATTTTAGCTGTGAAATTCTTGACTTCGCCGGATCGGGTAGCCAAGGAAATGAAAATCAACGGCCAGCCCTTCACCCTGGGCTTTGAACCGCAGAAAGCAGCGGATGGTCAGATTTTGGTTGCTTTTGAACCGGCGCTTGCTATGGATTTTCGCTTGGGACTGTTCCATTTGTGGGATAAGGAAACCGGCATACTGACGCTTCAAAACCCCTCGCATACCGTCGTTTATCGCGTTGGAAGCGAGCAGTATACCGTTGACGGCAAGGAGAAAGCGTTGGGGTTCAAAATGACTTCCATCGACGGCTTGCCGCTTATTCCGATTGAATCCCTGTGCAAAGAAATGGGATATCAATTTTACCTTTTTGACAATGCCATGCAGATTGAAACGTATCAGAAAAACTATCTGGACAGCATTCCCGAATCGGTGTCGGGAACGTATGATTTCACTTATCCCGGCCATAATGAAATGTGGGTGAGCGAGAACACAACGCTCTTGACGGCCGATGGCTTTATGCGGGCAGAAACATTTGCCGAAGGGGAAAAAGACCCGACTCTTTGGAAAAGATTGGAAACTCCGCTTGACGCCGCAGGCCATACCAAAATTGAGGTTCGTGTGCGGTATCAGTATGAATCCGAAGAGAATTTGCCTATGCAGATGTTTTTTATTACGGATAAGGATAGAGCGTGGAGCGAGAGCAAATCCGTCAAGGTAACGTTAAAGAAAAATGATTCCGGGGGAGAATGGGAAACGTATGTGTTTGATATGTCCGGCTGTGAAAAATGGGCAGACAACATTACAAATCTCCGTTTTGACCCATTCAATGCGTCGGGATATATGGAAATCGATTACATTCATGTTGAAAAATAAACAGAACGACCGTGTGAAAAAACGCCGATTCGACTGACGTAAAACAGAAAAAACCTAACACGAAAAAAGTCCGAAATTCATTGAATTTCGGACTTTTTGTCATGCGTTTCGCTGTCGGAAGCTTTTGGCTGTCTGTATGGAAGATTTATCAAATTATAATCGCCGCCATTCCACTTTTGGCATTTCGTAAATTTGTTGGGGTTCACTCCGGTTGAGACTCTGTATGCTTGTAATCGGGAAAATGGTGCTTGTTCAGCTTTTTATAGCTGACGGCAAAGCATATGATCTCCGCGACCGCCGTGATGAGCCACGAAAAAATGTACAGCAGATACAAGGACGGTATCGTGCGGAAATGAGCAAATACGGTATAGATCCACGCCACACGGAATACGCAAGAGCCCATGATTACAATAATAGTCGGCGCAAGACTTTTCCCGATCCCGCGGCAGGCCGCAATCGTGCAGTCCATGAAAGCGCTGAAAGCATAGGAAAAACACATGATCCGCGTGCGCTGAAGGCCTGCTTCAATGACTGCTTCCTCATTGGCAAACCAAGATAAAAACTCTCTGCCGAAAAAGAACAAAGCGGCTCCCAGCACTGCGCCTGCCACAAAAGAATAGGTGATGCCGATAAAATAGCTTTTTAACACACGGTCGCGTTTGGCGGCTCCCAGATTCTGTCCCATGAACGTTGAGCAGGCGGTATAGAATGCTGCCATGACATTATAGATGATGGCATCGGCATTGGCGGCGGCGGAATTTCCTTCGACCATAACAGAATCAAAGGTGTTGACAGCGCCCTGTATAAAGAGGTTGGCGACAGCAAAAATGGCGTTTTGAAGTCCTGCCGGAATACCGAGCCCGAGAATGCGTTCCACTTCGATTTTATCCAACCCATTTTTCAAATCCCGTAAACGGAACGTGCAGTTGTCTTCCTGCCGTCCCATGTGTAACAGAATGAGGATGGCGGACACATACTGTGTGATGATGCTGGCAAGTGCAACGCCGTCCTCCGCCATGCCGCAGACGATGACGAAAAACAGATTGAAGATCACATTCAGAATGCCTGCAATCAAAAGATAGGTAAGCGGACGCTTTGTATCGCCGTTTGCACTGAGCACGCCGTTACCGAAATTGAAAATTCCGAGTGCCGGCATACCGATCGCATAAATGCGAAAATAGAGCACCGCGCCCTCAATCAGGTCGTCCTTTGTGCCGAGAAGTTCTAACATGAACCGCGCGGAAATGAGACAAAGTATCATAATGATACAGCCCGTCGCAAGACACAGCACAAACGAGGTGCGGATAGAAGCAAATGTGCGCGCTTTGTCCCGGGCGCCGAGATGCCATGCGACACGGACATTGACGGCGCTTCCCATACCGATAAGGAAACCGGTAAACAGGGATACAAGGATCGTGGTCGAGCCGACCGCACCCAAAGCCTCGGCACTGGAAAATTTGCCGACGACTGCCACATCTGCCATATTGAACAGTACCTGCAAAAGCTGGGACAGCATAAGCGGAATGCTGAAAAGGAACATGTTTTTCCACAGAGAGCCATCGGTCATCTGAATTTCGCCGTGCGCGCTCTTTATATTTAAAGATTTTGCCATGTTGATAAACCTCCGAAAGCTTACATAGCAGGCAATTACAGTTTGAACGCAAGCATTTTATACTCTGTTCAATCTGTGTTTCCGTATAATACTTTTTGCTGTAAGGAAAAATGAAATAGTTCTTTGACGTGACAGTGTTTTACGCACGAAAGTGCGCTTTGCCAATTTCCAAAGGGTCCGTTTCGTTGAAAAAAGCACTTGCTTATGCAAGTGCTTTTTATGGTTGCGGAGGAAGGATTTGAACCAACGACCTTCGGGTTATGAGCCCGACGAGCTACCAGGCTGCTCTACTCCGCGATATAAAACAACGTGAAGTGGTGCCGGAGACCGGACTTGAACCGGTACGGGATTTGAGTCCCACGGGATTTTAAGTCCCGGGCGTCTGCCGATTTCGCCACTCCGGCATGGTACAAAGTCCGCCGTTCCTTACGTTGCCTGAATATTATAGCACATACAGAACCGTTTGTCAAGACTTTTTGCAGAAAATAAAACTACATTTTGTTCAATTTTGCTCGGCCGACTTTCTGACAAACCCCGTCCGATGCTTAATTGGCGTCGGACGGGGAAAAACTCTGTTTTACAGTAACGTGACTTCGCGCACGATGCCTCGATAACTTCCGTCGGTGGTATACTGCATAACGCCGTTGTCAAGCGCTTCTTCAAAGTCGCAGTGCATGTGACCGGCGAAGATCGCTTTAATCATCGGTTCGCTCTTTATGTATTCCACAGCGCGCAATGTCTCTTCCGTGGCTTTCTGCTGCTCGCGGCGTGCCGGCGTGTAACGTGCCAATGCCTCTTCCGGCGGTGCCAGCAGATAGCTGCAATCCTTTTCCGCTTGCAGACGGTTTTCGCCGAATTCCTTGGACCAGAACGGCGTATGTACGCCCAAAACAATCGGATAACCCTTGGCGGCTTCCGCGCGAAGCATCTGAACCTGACCGTCGGTAATCTGGTAATAGGAATTGTCCAATGTCACGAAATTGACGCCGCCATAAATTTTGGAATCAAAATACAGATTCGATTGAATGTGCGGCGCGGTTTGTTTCATGTTCCGCCATTTGTACGCCTCATCTTCGTTGTCTCCGCCGACATAGGCGCAGATATCGTGGTTTCCGAGCGCATAGACGTAATCCACCCCGTCAAAAGCATGGTCGAGATACGCGAAATTCGCATGAGACATGAAATCGATAAGATCGCCGGTATAGACCACAAAAAGTTCGTTTTTGCGTGCATACTCAATGGCTTGATCATAGAAACGGACGGTGATACCGTCGGCGCGCCCTGTTTCAAAGCAATTGGCGCGGCGGGCAGCGGCAAGCGTTTTGAGCCGTTCTGAATCGTTTTCATCCGCAAGGGAAATGTGCGAATCCGTAATGTGCAGAAAGCGTACCGGCGAGTCTAAGCCGAGCTTAACGGTGGTTTGGGTGATTTGAAGTTGTTCGTTTTGCATAGTAAGAGTCCTTTTTTATTGATTGAATGGATAACTGGTTATTGCGGCAGGGGAGTGGAAGTCCCCGTGTAGGTTTTATCAGAAATCGGCCGAAGTGTTTCCGCGGAATCCAATACAAACGCCTTGACCTGCGTAAAGCCGTCCATGTCGGCGATCCAAAGCCGTCCGTTGACAAGGGTGGCATTCCGGAGAAGAGCGACTTTCCCGACACGGTTGTTCTCCGTATAGTACGCAAGAACAATGAGCTTGTTTTCGACTGCCGAGCCGAAATCGATTAGTGTTTCTTCCGTCTTGCTTTCTTTGGGTGTTCCGAGGCATGCGTCCATGGAAACACGTAAGACCGCTTTTCCGGTTTCATCGATCTTGGCGTCTGTCACCCGACCGCCGGGCACGGTCACACAAGCCAAGAGATCACGGGCGTTTGCAAACTCATAACCGGTCTGCGGCGCAAGAATCGCTGTAAATTCATACGCTCCGGTCTCCGGCACGGACGAAGCCCAAGAGACGCTTTCCAACGTGCAGGTCTTGACGCTGTCATCCAACGTGACGCTGCCGTCTTCCGGCATCGTGCCGATAACCGGCAGAGGTGCGTTTAATTTAACCGCATAAATGCCATGATTCTCCGAAAAGACGATATAATCGGTCGAGCCTGTGCCTGCACCGCCCAAAGCGTCGTAACGGAGCGCATTGACTGTGCCTTTCCAATAGTTGCCGACGAGGGAGGTCAAATCGTATTCCATGACCTGCATGCCGTCAAGCTCGGCTACCATAGTGCCGGAATCTAACGGAACGCGCTGTGCCTGCGAGAAACCGCCGCCGTTCTTAATGCCGAAAAACATACCGTCGCCGCTGCCGCTGTCATAACGGCGTTTGATACGCATGTAGCGGTGGTTATCTGCTGAGAGGGAAATGCCCGACAGCGTGAAGTACATATCGGTACCCGTATCCGTGTAGCTTAAAAGGCTGTTTTCGAGCTTATACTCCTTGATGGTTCCTTTGGGACTCCATCCGCAGGAGGTGGCATCAAAATCAAAGAACGCTTTGTTTGAATAAACGGCGTACAGCGTTATGTCAGTATCGGAGATCACTTCGGTTTGCGGCTTGACGGCGTTTTTATCGGTTGACCAGCCGATAAAGAAGAAACCGTCTTTTTTGGGCGACGCGCCGAAAGCGTCGGGCTGCATCGGTGTGCCGGTCAAAGCAAGCCCGTCTGCCGGAACACTGCCTGTGCCGCCGTTGGCGTCATAATGAACCGAGATTGCCGTAAACGGATCTGTGCTGCGTGCATAGGAATAGTTGCCTTCCTCGTCGCTGACGCGCAGAACCACGTATTTTCCGGCCATGTCGGCAGAAGCTTCAATGGTATAGAGGGGAGTGTTGCAAACGGATTTCCCGTTCACAAGCCATTCGTAGTGATATCGGCTCGTGTCTTCGGAAACGCCGTCCAAAACAGCCGATAAGGTCACGCCGTTTGCCGGTTTTCCGCCGGAAACGGAAACTTTCGGCATAGCGTTCTTTCCGGGCAGTTTCACTTCATACAGCCCATGGCCGAAATAAACGCACGGGTCGGCGAATTTTCTTGCTTTGATGATCATTTTGTCGGCATATACTTCGATAACCTGACCGGCTGAGAAGTTGACTTCATATATGCCGTTTTTGCTGGTGCCTTCTTCGAGCCATACCGAGCAGCCGTCGTTCAAATGTGTAAAGACGAGACTGTCAGAACCGCTGGTCTTGACATACAGTCTGTCAAGGGAAAGATTGGAGTGCGTATGCGCCGTGATAACGGCCGTGCCGGGGTAGCAGTTCAAAATTTCTTCGACTGCCGCGGAATTGGTAATCACGCTGTTGTTATTGGGAACATAGCCGGCTAAGGGCACGTGCGAAATGACAAAGGCAGGAACGCCGGTCTTTTCGGCTTCGGCAAGTTCTTCTTTTAAAAATGCCAGCTGTCTGTCTGAAACGACATAAGTAGCAAGCTGTTCTTTGGCAGGGGTGCTGGGGGTGGACATAAAGATGAATTTGCGTCCCTCAATGATGGCCGAATACCAGAGGTCGTCGCCGTCGCGGCGGATTTCGTATCCCATGGCGCGGTTGGCGGCAATCTGGGTCGCAAGAGAGTTAAGCAGAGCGTCGCGGTCGTATTCAGTGGAGTTTTTGTCGCTGATATGGAATTCATGGTTGCCGTTGATAATAAAAGCAGGACGGCCGGCATCGTTGAAATTGGTTTTCATATAATTGTCGAGCACTTTATACTGCTCGGTTGTGCCGTGGTTGACAAGGTCGCCTGCAATAACGGTAAACGCCGGTTTGTTGGCGATGATATCGTTTAACATGCGCGCACGGTTGACGGCCATTTCCGTCCAATAGTCCTGTAAATGGATATCCGAAACCGCATAGAACGTAAAGAGCGGCGTTTCGGCCTTGTTCTGCCGTTTTTCGGGAATGTTATACCAATAGACAATATCCTCCTTGCCGCTTGCAGTGAAGTGGATGGAAAGCCGGGTTGCGCCCGGCGCGAAAATGCGGTTTCCGGCAGCTGTGTAAGAAGCGGAACCCTCGGTGAGCGTCATGGCGGCAAACGGCGTATAACCGCTCATTACGCCGTCAGCGTTGGCAAAGTAGACCGATACGCCGGAATAGGCGGCCGCTTCTTCGGGTGCGATGATCGAAAGCGTACCGTCGGCAATGCCGGTGCGTTCGGTGGCATATTCATAAGTAATGACATCCTGATCCCCGATCGGGTTCCAGATAGCGTAAAGGTCGATATCCGAGCCGTTTACTTCGACGGAGGTGACCGTTGTTGTGCCGCCCTCGGTGAGCGACCATCCGGCAAAGATAAAGCCGCGGCGGACCGGGGTAACATCGGGAATTTCCACAGTGCCGGAAAGAAGGGAAGTATCCTCCGGCGCACCGCTGCCGCCGCCGGCATGGTAGCGGACTAAGGCATACGGAATCAGCGAGAGGTCGTCGTAATAAACCGTACTGCCCGAACCGTTTATCGGGTTGCAGTACAGGCTAAGCCAGCCGCTATTGGCATTGACTGCTTCGGATGCGTTGGACGGAACAGTGAAGTCATCGTCGACTGTCACCCATTCATTGGTTTTTGTCTGTGTACCGGTTATATTGTCGCCGCCGCGCATTTGATTATAATAGGAAGAAACGACAGCAGGAGCTTTTACACGGTAGTGAATGTGGTATTTTCGGCCGGCTTCCCAGCCTACAAAGGTCTGAATCGACGCATGAGGTGAGTAGCGCCTATATTCGAGAACGTGATTGCCGTCTGCCTCAGCAACAACCCGTACAGTGCCGTTTGAGGGACGGATATAGACAATATCGCCCTCAAAATCACCGTTTTGGAAGGCATCTTTGCCGGGCTTGACTTTTTCCATGGGAACCCATTGTGCATATATATCCATGGATTCTGTCGGTACGGGCAACATATGACAGCCGTAGTAGGCGCCGGTTTTGGGGTTTACCCAAGAATAAAGCGCCTTTCCGTTGCGAATTTCCCAATCGGGAATTTCCGCAGAGCCGGAGGTGATTGTTTGACGAAGCTCGCCTTCATCATAGAGTTTGATCTCAATTGCCGACGTACAGACGGACAGTGTTATAAGCAAGAGAAACAGGGGGAGGATTCGCGAGAAAATGTGGGTTTTCATAGTGTTTCGCTCCTTTTCCTTTTTTTGAAAAACAAAGTCCTCCCGCCAAAAACAGGAGGACTGTTTTTACATAATTTTAACATAGAAGTCTGCAAAATTCAATTAGAAACAATGCCAAACTTTCCCATGAAAAATTGACGTTTTGCACAAAGAAAATACATTTTTTCAAATCGCTTTGTTTTCTTGTCGTTTCCGTTATTCGCCGTCCGGATCTTCCCCGTGTCCGGGCGCAAGCTTGGCTGTCTGTCTTTGCGCCATGACGAGCTTATAATACACGCCCTTGCGGGACAGCAGTTCGCTGTGCGTTCCGATTTCGGCGACGCGGCCTTTGTCGAGCACGATCAGGCGGTCAGCGCCCGAAAGCGTGGAAAGACGGTGCGCAATGGCGATGGTGGTGCGCCCTGCCGTCAGGCGTGCCAGCGCGTCTTTTATCTGCTTTTCGGTTTGTGTGTCGAGCGACGCGGTTGCCTCATCCAGAATGATGATCTTCGGGTCGTGCAGAATGGCGCGCGCAATTGCTACACGCTGGCGTTCGCCGCCCGAAAGGTTGTAGCCGCGTTCGCCGACAATCGTATTGTAGCCGTCCGGCATACGCGTGATGAATTCGTGACAGTTGGCCACTTTCGCGGCGCGGACGACATCTTCAAAGGTCGCTTCGGGTTTGGCGTAGCGGATGTTGTCGAGTACAGAACCGTTAAAGAGAAAGGTTTCCTGCAACACGACGCCGACCTGCGAACGGAGGGAATATTGGGCAATCTCACGCAAATCATGTCCGTCGATGCGGATCTCTCCCGAAGTGGGGTCGTAAAGCCGCATGACAAGGTTGATTAGCGTCGATTTCCCGGCGCCGGAATGACCGACAACGCCGATCATTTCGCCTTTCTTGATGGAAAAACTCACATCTTTAAGAACCGGATTGTAGGCCTTGTATCCGAACGAAACATGGTCGAATGTGATATCTCCGTCGATTGGGAGAGATACCGGCGTGACCGAATCGTTTAGATCGTCCTGTTCTTCTAAGATCTCAAAGACCTTTCCGGCGCTGACGCCGGCTTGCGCCAATACGCGCGGCAGATTGACAAGCCACTGTACCGGTCCGTACAGCATATAGACATAAGTCGTGAACTGCACAAGCTCGCCAAGCTGCATCTGACGGCCTAAAATCATACTGCCGCCGAAAAACAGTGCACAGTATTCGCCGATGCTGAAAAGGTAGTTGATAGGCGGCTGGAAGAGATACCAGGCCGTATCGGCTTTTTTGATTGAATCCGCCCAACGTCCGGACGCTTTCTCATAAGCCTTTGCTTCACGCGCCTCGCCGCCGTAGTTTTTGACCACGCGGATTCCGTGCAGCACATCGTGAAGAAGTTCGCTGGCCTTGCAATGATTCCGCCAGGTGTTCATGTAGCGGATGTGCATGAAATTGTAGGATTTGGCTGATAAGTACACCGCAAGCGGCAGGGGAAGCACTACCACAAGTGCTAATCGCACATTGGTGATAAACATGATGATGACCAACGCAATCAGAGAGACGGTCTGCAAGATCATGTCCTTGCCCTGACGGGTGATGAAATCCTGCACTACGCCGGCATCGGACGAAACGCGGTTGATGAGTTCCCCCGGCGTGCGGCGGGATACGTTGCTCATGGAGAGCTGTTGAGTCTTGGCAAAAATATCGCGCCGGAGGTCACGTCCGTACGCGGCGGAAATTTTGTAGTTGCAGTTTTCCTGCCATATAATGAAGAAAAGCCGGAGAGTATGCAGGCCGACAATGCAGGCGGCCACCTTGAAAAAGAGCGCCATGTCGCGGTTGTTCGGAACGATGAGATCGTCGATCAGAATGCGCTGGAAGATCGGTACAACTACGTCGGCGGCATACAGCGCAAACGTGCAGAACAGTGAAATAAGGAAACGTGTGCGGTAAGGGCGAAGCCGCTTGAGAAGCTTTGTGAAAACGCCGGATTTGGCTTCACAGAATACACAGGTGCTCGCACCGTTTAACCGGGCGCCGCATTTGGGACAGGTCGGCTCGGGCGAATCGGTATTTTCGGTAAATACGCCGGTTTTGAGATAATATTCGAGAATTTTGGCAAGCTCGGCGTATTTTAAAAAGTATTTCTGCGAAAAGGCGCAGACGAAAGACAGCTTTTTCGCCCGGTCGGTCACACATAGCATGGAGGAACCGGTTAATTCGCGCACTTCCATGCCGGTAATGTCCGGATAGCAAATTTCTTTTTGCGGCACGCCGTCCAAGTAAACCGTCAGTTTCTCGCGCGTGGCGGTCAAGTGGCCGTTTACCGTCCTTGCGTGCTCGTCAATGTCAAAAGGCAGGGAAAAAGCGACAGAGGCTGGGTCGATTCCTGCCGGAAAGGAAACCTTTAAATTCATGGTCAATCTCCGTTTCGTGAATTACGGAATATGCTTAAATGAACATCAAAAGCCGCTTGTAGCTGGCTTTGTCGAGTGTATCGACGTTGGTTATGCGGTAACGGTTGCCGTCGGCGTCGGTCACGGCAAGCATGCGCCCCGGAAGAAAGCGGAAATTGTGCCACCAGTCGCTCACGGCAATTTTTTTGGAACCGGCGTTTGTATCAACGTCCAAAAAAAGATATCCCATGCGGTTGTCCGTAATTTTCTTGATTTTCGTAATTTCCGGAATGTAATAGCGGAACGCCAGATAATCGCGCACGCACGCCGCTTCTGTTTCGGGCAGATCGGCGATGGCGCGGAGCACGCCGATTTCCGTCCATTCATCTTCGGTACTGTTGCAGCTGACGCTGATGTAGGTCTCGTCGCTCTCAAACGGAATCAAGCGCGTGAGCGTGACTTTTTCATAGGTCTTGTCCTCGTAGTCAAGCGTCAGATAGCCGCTTTCTTCGCGTTTGAAATGTACTTTTTCCGGTGCAAGCAGCACAAGCTCCGCTGTTTCGTCGGCGCTTCCGACAGAATTTTCGTCGGGCTTTTTGTCTTTTTCGGTTTCAATCATGTGAATGTCCTTTCTGCGGTTCGCGCTACTCGGCAAGACCGACGGCTTTGAGCGATTCGCTTTGCAGTTTGTACAGCTCAAAATACTTTCCTTTGGCACGGATCAGTTCATCGTGCGTGCCTTGTTCCACTAACTTGCCATGCTCGATGACGCAGAGTTTGTCCGCGTCGCGAAGCGTGGAGAGACGGTGTGCGATGGCAATGATGGTGCGGCCCTCTTTCAGCCGGTCAATGGCGTTCTGAATCTTTCGTTCGGTGGCGGTGTCCATGGCGGCGGTCGCTTCGTCGAGAATGAGAATGCTCGGTTTCTGAATGAGTGCGCGCGCAATGGAAATACGCTGTTTTTCGCCGCCGGAAAGAGAGATGCCGCCGCTTCCGGTGACGGTGTCGTATGCGTCGGGAAGTTTCATGATAAAGTCGTGTGCTCCGGCGTTTTTTGCGGCTTCGATGACCTCTTCCATAGAGGCGTCAGGACGTGCATAACGGATGTTGTTGGCAATACTTCCCATAAACAGATAGGTTTCCTGGGAGACCACGCCGATGCTCTTGCGGAGCGTCTCAAAGGCGATTTTTTTGACCGGAATGCCGTCAATGGTGATTTCGCCGCCCGTTACGTCATACATACGGGAAATAAGGTTGATAATGGTGGATTTTCCGGCGCCGGTTTTTCCGACAAGACCGGTAAAATGTCCGGCGTCGGTCTTGAAAGACAAATTTTTTAAGATCGGCCGTCCGGCTTCATATTCAAACGATACGTTTTTGAACTCAATATCGCCCTTTAATTCGCCGCCCGGCACTTCGACCGGCTCTGTGGGGTCTTTGACTTCCGGCTCGCTGTCCAGAATCTCAAACATACGGCTGGCCGCATCCATACAGCGTGCCCAGTCGTTGCCCATGTACATGAAGAAATACATCGGCCCCCAGATAATGCCAAAATAGCTGATCAATAAGGTAAGTCCGCCGAATTGCAGATTCCCGTTCAAAACAAAATAGACGCCGAGGCAGTAGATCAATCCGTTGAAAATGCCGTAAAGCCCCTCTTGCACCGGGAAGAAACGGGCACTGCGGCGGTCGCGGTTGTATTCCGCCTCAAACAGCGCGTCGTTTTTGCCGCCGAAACGGGCGACCTCCTGTCCCTCGCGCGCAAAAGCCTTGACAACGCGGTGCCCGTTCACAGCGTCCGACAACACGGCGTTTACGCCGCGGCGCGCGATATCGCGTCCGCGCCACATGCGTTTCTGTCCGCGAAACCATACGAATTCTATGGCAAGCACCACAACAGCCACGCCGAACATGCAGACCGACAGGATCGGGTTGATTCCGATCATTAACACAACCAGCCCGATGATCTTGACAAGATTGGATAAAAACTGCGGCGCAACATCCACAATGAACGAGTAAACGTCAAAACTGTCATTGTCTACACGCCCCATGAGCGATCCGGTCTGCTTGTTGGTAAAGAACGACAGCGACAGCTTCTGCATAGCACAGAAAATGCGCACGCGAAGCGTGTGGATGACCTGCGGCGTCACGCGGCTTAAAATAATGCCCGAAGTCATGCGAAAGAGCATGGAAATGAACGAAAAGGCCGCCATGCACAGAATGACATAAAGAATCTGTCCGTAAAGCCTGCCGCCCTCGGTGAGAACATCGTCGTATAAAAGTTTGGTGCCGAAATAGGGCGCGGCAAGCTCCAACCCGACCGAAAGCCAGATGAGGGCTAAGATCACGAACATCGGCTTTTTGTAGTCGGCAAACAAGCCGAATAACCGCTTGAAAATGCTGGATTTCTTGGTGCAGTGCGGACAAAACCGACGGTTGGGGTCAGGATATTTTTCGCCGCATTTCGGACAGTATAGATGCTTGTCCTCCAAAGCGGAATCGTCCGGTGTTTCACCTTTTTTCAAGCACTCGAAACGGCGGCAGAACTGCTCGAATTTTTCACCGAAGCCGGCGGAAAAGCGTGCAAGAGGAATTTCTCTGCCATCTGTAAAACTTGCCATGAGACGCGAGGTGTAGGTGTAGCGGTCAACATTCAGGCGCTCGATGTCCTTGGCCGGATATTCGGCAAAATCCTTAAAATCGAAACCGGCTTCATAATGTTTGCCGTGTTTCCTCATCCGGTCATAACCGCTTAAAAGATAAAGATTTTCACTGTCAAAAGCTATGTATACGTCGTAATAACAGCCTTCGCCGTCAAGGTCTGCCTTGACGCAGTATTTTAAAGCGTCGGGATTTACGCCGCGCGCGGCAAACGCTTTTTCGACATCGCCCGAAAGCTTGTCAAAGTATTTCATGAATCGTCCTCCATAAGGAATGAAAAAAGTTCTCTTATGATTATTGCAGTATGCATACTATATCACGGTTTTGATAAAAAAGCAAGACTTTTGGTGCTTTTTGCCAAAAATTAAAGAACCTTGATTTTTGGACGGCGTCTTTGTCGCTTTGAATCGTAAAAATATCATGAATTTGCGTTTTGTTTCGTATTTTCCTTGAAAAAATAGGATTTTTGTGTTACAATAATAAATGACGTATCTGTCCGGAGACAAAATTCCGATTTTATAAGAAAGGAGGAAACGGATATATTCGGATTCTTCAAGAAGAAAGCAAAAGCAAACGAACAACCGCGCGCCGCAGTCTTTGTGGATTATGAACATTGGTATATTTCGCTTGACAGGAATTATCATGCAAGACCGGACCTTGCGACCTTTACCGAAGAGATCAAGAAGCAGTATCATCTGATGTCGTTTACGTTTTTCGGCGATTTTTCCAATCCGTCCTTACAGAACGAAATGCACAAGATCCGTGCGTATACCAACGATATAGTGGAAACCAAAAACGGTGGCGGTTATTTTAAAAAGGATTTTACCGATTTTATCATGCTCGATAAGATCTATCAGACCGCCTATTCCGCAAGGGACATCGACACTTATATAATTTTTACCGGCGACAGCCATTTTACGTCGGTCGTCCTGTTTTTGAAAAATGTATGCCGGAAGAACGTGGTGGTCTACGGCGTGAAAAACGCCTTTTCCGGTCAGCTTATGACAGCGGCCTCCAAGAGCCGTGTGATCGAACCGGATGAATTAGCGCCGCTTTGCCGCGCAATTGTCGAAAACATCCGTGCTTTGGAGGAAACCTCCAAGAATGCGCACCCCACTTTTATGAAAACCGTAGATGCGGTTGCCGGAAAATGCGGCGTTGACAAAGCCGAAGTGAAACGCGCCATGGAACAGCTTTTGGAAAAACAGTGTATTTCACAATATGTCAAAAAGTTTGGCGACAAGGAAGCAAGACTCTTGAAAGTCGATTACGGCAAATGCGAAAAACTCGGCTATTTTAACTGAATTTTACGGATCCTGCCGGACAGATACGCTTTTTATACATTCATTTCGTCAAAACCAAAAACCGGATGTTTTCCGGCCGAAAGGAACGATACATAAAACATGAAAGAACTTATGCTCGGAAATAAAGCGGTCGCACGCGGACTGTATGAAGCGTCCTGCGGCTTTGCGTCCAGCTATCCCGGAACGCCCAGCACGGAAATTACCGAATGCGCCGCGCTGTATCCGGAGATCTACGCCGAATGGGCACCCAACGAGAAAGTGGCTCTTGAAGCAGCCTTAGGCGCGGCTATCAGCGGCGTGCGCTCGTTCTGTGCCATGAAACACGTGGGATTGAACGTGGCTGCCGATCCGCTTTTTATCACTTCGTATACCGGTATCGGTGCAGGCATGCTCATCGCCGTTGCCGACGATCCGGGAATGCACTCGTCCCAGAATGAGCAGGACTCGCGTCATTATGCCATTGCGGCGAAACTGCCGATGCTTGAACCGTCTGATTCAGAGGACTGCCTTGCCTTTACACGCGACGCGTATGAGCTTTCCGAAAAATTCGATACGCCGTTCATTCTTCGCACCTCCACGCGCGTGGCGCACTCCCAAAGTATTGTCGAGACCGGCGAACGCGTAAATGTTTCGGTAAAACCGTATGAAAAGAACCCGGCGAAATATGTGATGGCTCCTGCTAACGCAATCAAGCGCCATGTCGTGGTGGAAAAACGCTTGGATGAAATTGCCGAATGGGCAAACACCTGCAAATACAACCGCACGGAGTTTTATTCCAAGAAAATCGGTATCATCTGCGCCGGTTCTACCTATGTGTATGCCAAGGAAGTGTTCGGCGAAAACGCGTCGTATCTGAAACTCGGCCTTGTCAATCCTCTGCCGGATAAGTTGATCCGTTCGTTCTGCGAACAGGTGGAACGCGTCATTGTGGCGGAGGAATTGGATCCGGTCATTGAGACCTATGTCAAAGCCTTGGGCATTGCCTGCGACGGAAAGAATTATCTTCCGGAGCTTTCGGAGTTTTCCCAAGAGGTCTTGGCAAAATGTCTGCTTGACAAACAAAACGATTTTGTGGCGTTGGAGGATGAGATTCCGAACCGTCCGCCGGTGCTTTGCCCCGGATGTCCCCACAGAGGTCTGTTCTTCGCGCTCAAAAAGATGAAAGTCACGGTCAGCGGCGACATCGGCTGCTATACGCTTGGCTCGGCGCCGCCTCTTTCGGCGGTCGATTCGACGCTTTGCATGGGCGCTTCGATTTCAGGATTGCATGGCATGAATAAGTCCGGCGGCATTTCGCCGGAGAATTCAGTTGCCGTTATCGGAGACTCCACCTTTGCACACTCCGGCGTGACAGGTCTTATGAACATCGTCTACAACAAAGGCATATCGACGGTCATTATTGCCGACAACAGCATTACCGGCATGACCGGACACCAACAGAATCCGACTACCGGCAAGACCTTAAAGGGCGAGCCGACATATGCGCTGAACCTTGAAAAGCTGTGTGAAGCGCTCGGCATTCGGGATGTCAAGGTCATTGACCCGAACAATATCAAGGAAATGGAAGAGGGATTACGCGATTCGCTTTCGCGCAAAGAGCCTTCGGTCATTATTTCAAGACGTCCTTGCGTGCTGTTGAAAGAAGTCAAAAAGGATACGTATTTTGTCATTGACTCCGAAAAGTGCCGTTCCTGCAAAGCCTGTATGCAGATAGGCTGCCCGGCTATCCATATGGAAAACGGAAAAGCCTGCATCGATACGACGCTGTGCACCGGCTGTGACTTATGCAGCAAGATGTGCCGTTTCGACTGTATCGAACGGAAAATGCGCTAAGCGCCAGGATAGGAGGAATATCAAGTGACAACAAATATTATGATTGCCGGCGTCGGCGGACAGGGTTCTTTGCTTGCCAGCCGCATTCTCGGAAATGCCTTTCTGTCGCTCGGCTATGACGTCAAGGTCTCGGAAGTCCATGGAATGAGCCAGCGCGGCGGCTCGGTAGTTACCTATGTAAAATACGGCGACAAGGTTGCGTCGCCGGTCATCTGCCGCGGCGAGGCGGATTTTCTCATCTCGTTTGAACTGTTGGAGGCGGCACGTTGGCTGCCGTATCTCAAAAAAAGCGGCGTGGTCGTGACGAGCACCCAGAAAATTGAACCTATGCCGGTCATTATGGGCGTTAAGGAATATCCGGAGCATATCGTCGAGAAGATCGAGGCAACCGGCGTTAAGCTCATGCATGCCGACGCGCTTTCCCTTGCCGAAGAGTGCGGTTCTTCCAAGGCCTCCAACGTGGTGCTTATCGGCATGTTTGCCAAGCATTCGGATGTGCCGAAAGAAGTGTTCGTAAAGGCAGTCGAAGCGTGCGTTCCGGAAAAATTCCGCGCATTGAATCTTCAAGCTTTTGAACGCGGCTATGCGCTTGACTGAATTCTCAAACCAAAGGACGGTAAAAAACTGTGGCTATGTATTATACTCCAAACATTGAAACGGCGAGCCGTGAAGAACTGGCCGCTATCCAAAGCGAACGTCTTGTAAAAACCGTAAAAAGAGTGTATGACAACGTTCCGGCTTATCGGAAAAAGATGGATGACATCGGCTTAAAGCCGGAGGATATTAAGAGCGTTGACGACCTTTCCAAACTGCCGTTTACCTATAAACAGGATCTGCGCGACAACTATCCGTACGGTCTTTTCGCATGCCCTATGCGCGATGTGGTCCGTATTCACGCGTCCAGCGGCACGACCGGTAAACAGACGGTGGTCGGTTATACCGAAAACGACCTCGACATGTGGGCAGAATGCGCGGCACGCGCTTTGGTGGCAGCCGGCGCAACGCCGGACGATATTGTCCATGTCTCGTATGGCTATGGGTTATTCACCGGAGGGCTTGGCATTCATGCCGGTGCCCAAAAACTTGGCGCGGCAGTTGTCCCGGCTTCGACCGGAAACACACGCCGCCAATTGCAGATCTTCAAGGATTTCGGTTCGACCGTGTTGTGCTGTACGCCGTCGTATGCTATGTATTTGGCAGATAGTCTTGCGGAATACGGATTAACCAAAGAGGATTTGAAATTAAAAGCCGGTGTTTTCGGCGCAGAGCCGTGGACGCCGGGTATGCGCGACCAGATCGAAGCCAAACTCGGTATAGTCGCGCACGATATCTATGGGCTTTCCGAAATTGCCGGTCCCGGTGTTGCCTTTGACTGCGAATGCCAGAACGGGTTACATATCAACGAGGACAATTTCATTCCGGAGATCATCGATCCCGAAACCGGCGAGGTTCTGCCGTATGGCGAACAAGGCGAATTGGTGTTCACCTGTATTACCAAGGAAGCTCTGCCGCTTATCCGTTACCGCACCAAGGATATTTCCTCCTTGTGCATCGAAAAATGCTCTTGCGGACGCACCTTGGTGCGCATGAGCAAGGTGACGGGCCGCAGCGACGATATGCTCATCATCCGCGGGGTCAACGTGTTCCCGTCGCAGGTGGAATCGGTGTTGCTGACCATTAAAGAGGCTGCCCCCTACTACCAATTGGTGGTTGACCGGAAAAATAATTTAGATACGCTGGAAGTGCGCGTAGAGATGAATGAAAGCCTGTTTTCGGACAGTGTGAAAGCTGTTGAACGCGTCGAAAGCGAGATTCACAAAAAACTTGACAGCGTGCTCGGCATTTCCGCCAAGGTCACGCTTGTCGAACCGTTCGCCATCGAACGCAGTGAGGGAAAAGCCAAACGCGTCATTGATAAACGCGAGCTGAAATAAAAAATCAATTCAAAAGATTCTGAACGGAGGAACGTCTATGTTTATCAAGCAAATATCCGCTTTTGTGGAAAACCGCCCGGGACGCATCGCCGAGATTACGGAGATTTTAGCTTCTCACGGAATTGATCTTCGCGCTTTATCGGTGGCTGACACGACAGATTTCGGCATACTGCGCCTTATCGTGGATAATCCGGATGAGGTGGCGGCTTTGCTTCGCGAAAACCGCGTCACGGTGACGCTTACGGATGTGCTTGCCATCCGGCTTCCGGATAAACCCGGCGCACTCAGCAATATGCTAAGACTTCTTGCTGACAACTGCGTGGCGGTGGAATATCTGTATGCGTTTGTCACACCGGCCGAGACGGGAGCCGCCTGCGTGGTCATTCGCGCAGACGATATCGCCAAAGCTGAGAGCGTTTTGAAAGCCAACGATTATAAGGGAATCGGAGCGCTCCGATAAAACGCCTCATGCGCGTTTTGCACAAAAGAAAAAGATAGGCAAAAGCGAAAAATCGCTTTTTTGCCCTTTGCTTTTTTTGTGAAAAAATGATACAATATACACAATCGAGCAGCGAACGCGTAAGTCCGGATTCGGACTTACGCGTTCGTTTTGTTTTAGGAGGTTTATCTATGCAAACAGAAAATCAGGCATTGTTAGCAACCGAAAAGATTGGAAAACTGATGCGGAAATACGCTTTGCCGTGTATCGTTTCTCTGCTTGTCGGGGCGCTCTACAACATTGTTGACCAGCTTTTTATCGCTAATGCCGCCTATCTCGGCTCCTATGGAAATGCGGCGAATACCGTTGTGTTTCCGCTCACGGTCATTGCGCTTGCCATAAGCGTTATGATCGGCGACGGTTGCTGCGCCTTTGTGAGTATCAGCCTGGGGGAAAAGAAAGCGGAAAACGCCGGAAAAAGCATGGGAAATGCGGTAGTTGTTACCCTTGCGGCAAGTTTTGTGCTGACGGCCGTCTATCTCTTGTGTTCGGACGGCATCCTGACGGCGTTCGGCGGCAGAGTGAACGCCGAAACCTTTGCGTATTCCAAGGAATATTTCTTTTGGATCACCCTCGGCATACCGTTTTACATGTTCGGGCAAAGCATGAATCCGGTCATCCGGGCAGACGGAGATCCGCGCTTTGCCATGCTTTCGACGCTTGCCGGAGCGGTCGCAAACATTATTCTTGACCCGCTCTTCATTTTTGTTTTTCGGTGGGGCATGATGGGCGCGGCCGCAGCGACGGTGATCGGGCAGATACTCACAGCCGTTCTTGCCGCATGGTATTTGTGCCGCACAAAAAGCGTCAAGCTGGAAAAAGCCGATTTTCGGCTGAATTTCGCTGTTCTGCGCCGGACGCTGCTTCTCGGCTTATGCAGTTTTCTTTCACAGATATCGCTTGTTGCGGCAATGGCGGCTATCAACAATATGATCCGTGTTTACGGGGCGAAAGACAGCATTTTCGGACAAGAGGCCTATGCGCAGATTCCTATGGCTGTGGTGGGAATTGTCATGAAATTCTTCCAGATCGTGATTTCGGTGGTGGTCGGCATGGCGGCTGGCTGTATCCCGATTGTAGGATATAACCGCGGGGCAGGGCGGAACGATCGCGTAAAGGCGCTTTTTATCCGGTTGCTTTGCGCCGAGGCGCTTGTGGGAGTAGCCGCGACGGTTGTGGCAGAATGTTTTCCGGGCGCTCTTATCGCCTTGTTCGGTGCGAAAAACGAGAGTGTATACTACACGGATTTTGCGCTCAGGGCTTTCCGGGTTTACCTATGTATGATGGTCTTTGCCTGTGTCAATAAGGCGACGTTCATCTTTTTGCAGGCGATGGGAAAAGCCGCCGCGTCAACGTTTCTTTCCATGGTGCGCGAAATCGTTTTCGGCGTAGGCTTCGCACTGATTCTGCCGGCCTTTTTCGGGCTTGACGGGGTGCTCTATTCCATGCCGGTTTCGGATATTCTGACGACGGTGCTTTCGGTATTTATTATATTCCGGACCTGCCGCTTGTTGGACAGTGAAAAAACGGGGAGAAATCTTGGATAGTTTTGCCTTTTCTTATTGACTTTTTCGCGTCGGACGTGTATACTGAAACAAAGATTTGTACCGAAAAAACGAAAAGGAGCAAACCTATGTATCGCCTGTCCGTCCCCGTCATGCTCACAAGTCCGCATTTTGAACCGCAGCGGATTTTGGAGGATCTCGAACAGCAAGGAGCAGAACGCATTTTGCTTGCGTTGCCGCCGTTAAGCACCGATGAAACGGTTCAGAACCGGATTTTTGAAAAATTGGCCGGAGCTATCTCGTTTTTTAAAGAAAACGGCTTGGAGACCGGCGTCTGGTTCTGGACATTTTGGGTAGAAGGGAAAAATGATTTTACTCCGATCACCGGTTTCGGCGGCCGGAAAAGCGCTAATGAAAAATGTCCGCTTGACCCGAATTTTTTGGACTTTGCCGCTTCCGTTATCCGGAAGATTGCCGCGATGAATCCGGATATCATCCTGTATGACGACGATTTCCGGCTCGGCAATCTGGACAGCGGGACAGGGTGCCTTTGCGCTTATCATCGTGTGGAAATGAAAAAACGCCTCGGAACACTTCCCGAGGGAGATCTCTTTCAGGTGATGTTTTCGGGAAAGCCGAACGCTGTGCGTGACGCGTATCTTGACGCGGCAGGGGAGAGCTTGAAGAACTTCTGTCGGAAAATGCGCGAGGCGGTCGATTCGGTCAATCCGGATATCCGGCTTGGCGCTTGCTCCTGCATGTCGGTTTGGGATACCGACGGTGTGGATTCGTTTACGCTTGCTGGACTTTTTGCCGGAAATACGCGTCCTCTTGTCCGTTTGATCGGTGCGCCGTATTGGGCGGAAAACCGGTTTTTCGGCAACCGTTTGGAGGACGTTATTGAGTTGGAGCGCATGGAGCGCGGCTGGTATGACGGAAACGATATCGAGATCTTCTCCGAGGGCGACTCTTATCCGCGCCCCCGGTATCGCGTACCGGCGTCCTATCTTGAAATTTTTGATACCGCATTACGCGCGGACGGTTCGTTCGACGGCATTTTAAAATATATGTTGGATTACACTTCGTCGGAGGATTATGAGCGCGGTTATCTGGAAAAACATGCCGACAGCTCGCTTTTCACGGCGGAGATCGACCGCATTTTCGGCGAAAAAGACGCTGTCGGGATAAGAGTTTACGCGGCGCTGCATAAATTACGAGATACGGATTTCACCGGTCGGAACGCGACCGTCTCCACGATAGACAATGCCTTTTTCCCGCTGGAATCGCGTGCTTTGGCACAGAATTCGATTCCAACCGTCTATAAAGGAACAGGCTGTGCCGGAATTGCCTTTGGAGAGAACGCAAGACACTTACCGGACAGCGCGTATGCAAAGCCGCTGATTCTGGATATGGCGGCGGCGCGGATCTTAACGGAGCTTGGCAAAGACGTGGGACTTGCCGGAGTCGGCGAAAGCTGTCAGGCGTATGGCTGGCATTTTCCGGCGTTTGCCGATGAGACGGTCAATCTGTATTCGTCCGGCGCGTTTGTCTGCCCGGTGACATTAAAGGAAAACGCCGTCGTACACAGCCAATTTGATATTCCCGACGGCTCGCGTATTCCGGCGTGTTTTACGTATACAAACGGGGACGGAGAGCGTTTTATCGTCTTTACTTTCGAGGCCGACCGTGCGCCGGAGGCTGTGATGCGCAATTACATGCTGCCGCGTCAGATCGCACGGCTGTTAAAGGTATTTGACAGTGCACTGCCGGTGGAATGCTTCGGCAATCCGGATCTGTATATTCTCTGCAAAACGGATGAAAAGCAAATGGCGATAGGGCTTTGGAACTGCCATGCGGATTATGCGTCCGGCGTGCGGATAAAGCTTGAAGCGCCGTATAAAAAGGCTCAGTTTATCGGCTGTTCGGGCCGTCTGGAACGCGGAGTGCTGGTGGTTGACCGTATTGGTGCGTATGAATACGGGTTTGTTTTATTGAAATAAAAAGTTTTGCGATATGCCAAAGCCGCCTTTTCTGAGAAGAAAAGGCGGCCTTACTGTTATCGGGAAAATCCCTTTGTATCAGCGTATGATCGACATACAGCGCGGAATATATTTTCCGCTGACAAAATCCACACCGCGCGTGATGATCTTGTCCGGATAGATCTCAATCTGTTGCCCGGTGGAACGATCCTGTAAATAATATTCGCCGCGCGCTTCAAAATCCACACCGTTCCATACCGCGCATCCTGCATTCAGGTACAGAATCCTGTGCTCTGCATCAAAGGCGGTGTTTGGCATGTCACTGTCAAAATTGAAATGCGTGTGTCCCGAAACATGGATTACACCCGGGTGACGGTTTAAAATCTCCGCAATCTGCGCATCGTCTGCCACAAACTGCGACCCGAACCGTTCAGCCGAACAGCCGACCGTGTTCTTCTGATGAAAGTGTGTCAACACAAACCGTAAACTTTCTCCGTCGCTCTCACAAAGCTTGCGGTCGAGCCAAGCGCGCTGTGCGTCTCCGACCTCAAAATGGTTGTTTATATCGTTCGCATTTAAGACAAGCACCTGCACGCCGTCCGGCAATCTGCCCTCAAAATAGTTTTTCTCAGTCAGATCGGCTACTTTCACGCCAAGCGACGCGTCGTGCGTACATTGCCATTTGAAAAATTCATGCATTTCGGCAAAATGTGGCGTTGCACCCGGTTTATACGGACTGTAATCGTGGTTCCCCGAGCAGACAAATACCGGTATGTCCGCAAAATTTTGCTCCAAGAGAGCCCTTGCTTCGGCAAATTCCTCCGGATAGGAATTGTCGGTAATGTCGCCCGAAATCAGAACAGCCTCCGGTTTTGCTTTTGCCATGTAGGCGAACGCCAGACGGCGGTTTTCATCGTTGTGGAAATACCGGCCGCCGACATGAATGTCGCTGGTGACAAAAAAGTACTTTTCCGGCGTTTCTTCGGGTAACAACTTGTGAGCCGGGAGTGCATAACGAAGTTCCGGAAGTACAATTTCGTGGCCGCAGTCGTTGTATACGCGGCAAAGAAGCATTTTGGCCTGTTCCGGAATCAAAAGACCGTCGCGTATCGTATAAGAGCCCTTGCCTTGTGTAAGCGGCAACAGGCGGATCGGCAGACAGGCTTCCAAGGGCTTTCCGTTTTCATCTGCCCAGGCAAGCGATGCCGTAACTGCCTGCGGAATGCATATTTCAATATCCGAACCGGCATTTCCCGGAAGTTCATCGTGAAAATTTACGTTAAAATAGAGCGTGGCTGCCATTTATGTACCTCTTTTCTATCTTTACTCTTGTGTTTTGTCCCGTATGAGGATCAATTCGCAGTGTTCGCCGTCCTCGGAAAGATCTTTTACCTGAATGCGCCGGCCTTTGATCAACTCCAACACGGCAAGAAAAGTCGCTACGATTTCGTTGCGGCTTTCCGCATGGGCAAAAAGTCCCGAAAACTCACAATGTCCCTCTTTGGCAAGACGTTTCATGACGTGAAGAATTTTTTCGTTGACGCTGACATGCCGCGTCGTGCGGATTAAATTGTCAAGCTTTCCGACGTTTTGTTTGGCTTCTAAAATTTCAACATTCCGCTCATATACGCGCCGATACGCGTCGGTCAGCACCGATAGTTCGTGCGTGAGCTTGTATTCTTTTTCCGCCGGTTCTTCCGGCAGTTCGCTCGGCGGCTTTTCAAACCGGCCGCCGTAAGTGAATTCCAGTTCATGCAGAATCTCGGCGGTTTGTTTGGCACGCTTGTATTCGAGAAGCAGATCGACCAATTCTTTTCGGGGATCTTCTTCTTGATTTTCGGGTTTTGGCAAAAGCAGGCGCGATTTGATAACCATTAACTGCGCCGCCATGACGATGAATTCCGACGCGACCTCCAAATTGAATAAATCCATCTGATGAATGTATTCCATATATTGGTCGAGAATGAGAGCAATGGGAATATCGTAGATATTGACCTTGTTTTTGGCAATCAACGCCAAAAGCAAATCAAGCGGCCCGTCGAAGATTTCCAAATGAAAGGTAAGGTCGTCCGTTTCGACCGTGATGCTGTCGGGAGGTCGGAGCTCGGATGAAACCGGCTGTTTGTTGTTGTCCATATTGTTTCCTTAACCGTAAATAAGTGTAATTAGCGGCGAAAAGATAAAATCAACCACCGTTATAATGCCGTTCAGCAGTCCGCCCGATAAGAAACGGAGCACATTGTCGAGCGCTCCCTGATACAGAAGCACAAACATGATGATCATGATGTAGCGTTCGTATTTGAGATAGTAGTACGCCGCTTTTCCGGGTAAAACAGCCGAAATGATACGCGAACCGTCAAGCGGCGGAATGGGTAACAGGTTAAAGACGCATAACGAAGCATTGGCCGTAATGAAAGAAAAGCAGAAGCTTAACCAAAGACTGCCGGGAACGCTCATTTTGGCGGCAAAGGGCAAAAAGATAAGCGACAGGTAGTAGATAATTGCACCGATAAAAGAAAGAAGCAGATTGGACACAGGCCCGGCAAACGAAACGATGCATAGATCGCGCTTGTAGTGCTTGAAATTGCGCGGGTTGATCGGCACGGGTTTTGCATAGCCGAAGCCGAATAGCAGCATCATAACCGTTCCGATCGGGTCAAGGTGGGCGAGAGGATTCAATGTCAGCCGGCCGAGATTCCGCGCCGTTGCGTCGCCGCAGCGATAGGCGGCATAGCCGTGTGAAAGCTCATGCACGCTTAGTGAGATTAAGATGATGATAATATATAACAAAAGCTCTATGACGGTCTCGGCATTGAACGAGCCGCTCTTTATAAGATCAAGAAGCATGGGATTTCCTTTCTGTTTTTGTATTGGCAGAGGAGGTTCAATCGGAGTAAAGCAAACTTAAAAAGCCCTGTTCTTCAAGCCCGGCAAAATTTCTTTGGCGCAGAACTTCGTATACGGCAATGGCCACGGAATTGGACAGATTCAAACTGCGTAAGCTTTCCCGCATGGGAATGCGCACACAGCGTTCAAGGTTTTTCTTCAAGATCGTTTCCGGGATGCCGGCTGATTCCTTGCCGAAAATGAGATAACAGGGACTTGGGTAATCGATATCCGTGTAGCAGCGCGGCGCCTTGGTGGAAAAATAAAAGTATTCGCCGCCCTTGGTGCGTTCATAGAAATCTTCGATATTCTTGTAGTAGGTGATGTCAAGCTTGTTCCAATAGTCCAGTCCGGCACGCTTTAATTTGGCGTCGGTGACGGTAAAGCCCATCGGCTCGATCAGATGAAGAGACGCGCCGGTGGCGGCGCAGGTACGGGCGATATTGCCGGTATTCTGCGGAATTTCCGGCTCTAATAAAACAATGTTCAATGAATTCATCGGGATATGTCCTTTATATTTTAATAGCCAAGCTCTTCGGCCACAAGAATGACCTTGACGCGGTCTTTGGTACGTTGGCGGCTCATAACGACAAAATCGGCACAAATACGATCATCGCTGTGGCAGTGCATGCACTGCCCGGTTGTGCGGCAGGGCGTTTCGGTGGAAAGGCGCACGGCGTTGGCCGGGGCAGCCAAGGCCTCCACGCGCGCTTTGGCTTCGTCAAGGTCCTTGACGATTTTGTTGCAGCCTGCAAGCACGATGACGCTGTCCGGACCGTACAGCATGGCGGCGACGCGGTTTCCGTTTCCGTCCACATTGTAGAGTTCCCCGTTTTCGGTGACGGCGTTGGTGCTGGTGATGTAGACATCTGCCGAAAAGGAATCGCGGAAGATCTGCTTGATCTGCTCGCGCGTCAAGCCTTTTTCATAGCGGTCGAGAAAGTGATAATCTCCGGCGCGGAGTTCGTCGATGACGTCGGCTTCAAACAACGACATGGAACCGCCGACTGCAATCGTACTGCCCTCATCGAGCATGTCCTGCAGGATGTCGAGCGCTTCGGCGGCATTTTCGGCGCATTCGCAAAGCATATTGTTGCGGCGCAGAGCTTTTGCCGTGCGTTCCATACGGAGCCGGACGATTTCATATTTATTCTTATCCATTCCGAACCACCTCAATCCGAGTATTTTTATCAGTATAGCACAGTTTTGCGATAATTTCAATTCTTTTTCCGAAAATATCGCGAGATTATTGAGAAAAAGCAAAAGTTTACCGTAAAACAAAATTAAAAGATAAACCGATTGACTATTTATATCCGGTATGGTATAATATGTATCGAAACCGAACAGTTTCAAAAATACATATTTATTAAAGGAGCTGTGAGTGATGTTTGTAGAAGCATACAAACGCGCGTTTGGCGTACTCAAAAGCAAGCCTATCCGTTTGTGGGGGTTATCCTTATTGGTAGGGGTCATCTCAATCGTATCCGTTCTGTTTTCCCTGTGGTTTCTTCCGGTCGGAATCGCCTTTTGCATGGTGATCGAATGCGGTATGGCCAAGGTATATTTAGACGGATTAAAGGGAAAAGAAGTCAACACCGATCAGATTTTTGAGGGTTGCAAGAGCGGAAAAGCTTTCTTCCGTATTGCCGGCGGCATGGCTTGGAGATCCTTGTGGGAATTCATCTGGTCGCTGGTAGCGGTCGTTGCGTACTTTTTCGGTATGACACCGGTGATCTTCTCAGTCAGTTCGCTTGGCAGAATGTTGACGCATTCGTACAGCTATGGATATGATTACGGTTTTGGCTCTGTGGCTACGTTGGGTTCGGCTGTTCTGTGGCTTGTTGTGGTCGTTCTCGGAATTATTCCGGGCATTTACAAATCGTATCAGTACCGTTTTGTTCCGTATATTCTCATCACCCGTTCGGATGTCAACGCAACGGCGGCGCTTCGTCTTTCCAAGGAAATGACCAAGGGAAAAAAGGGACAGATGTTCCTTGCGGATATTGTGCTCGGTGCCGGCGTGGCTGTGGTTATGCTCGTGCTTAGCCTATTCGGCGCTATTCCGGTTATCGGAGAGCTGTTCCGTTTCCTTGCCGTTGTTGTGAATATTATCTATGGTTTGTTTGCTCCGATCTTCCTCGGCCTTTCCCGTGCGGCCTTCTATGAGGAGGTGCCGGCGCAAGCCGCCATTCCGGAGGACACGACGGCAAACAGCGAGAATCTTTAAGTTTTCCGTAAAAGAATGACAAGGGTTGCGCCCTTAGACCTCACTCGCTTTTCTTTTTAGAAAAGCGGGGCAAAAAAGTTAAACTGGCCGTCCGACGGGTTGCCGTCGGGCGGCTTTTGCTTTTCCGGAAAGCTCGGAAAGGGGCTGTTAGGGAAATTTTTCTTTTTCGGAAAATTTCCCTAAGGGATGATGATACGTACTTTTCGCTTGTACGAAAAGTACCAAAAGTACACCAGAGGGGCGGCGAAGCGCCGCTGCAAAATAGCCCTCTGGACTCCCGGAGACGGTTCAAAACCCGTGCAGTGGGATTTCAGGTGAAAGTTGAAAGGTTCTGCGCGTTAAGATTATTTTGCAAAAAATTATTAGTGCCGCAATACGCACGGCCATGTTTTGAACCGGTGAAAAAGGGCGATGTTTCATCAAACGCAGAATCGGATTTCGCGAAAATCGAAGTTGCAGTGCGTGCTTGACGCCGCAAGCAGTCGTTTAAAAGGGAAACTGCACGTTATCTTTGGTGCAGTGAAAAAGGAAAGTGGGGTGGGGTGAATGATAGTTTGGTGCAAAACCATGGCTTGGGGTTACACGAAGGTGGTGTACACGGATAGAAAACTTAGAGTAAAACCACAACTTGTTTGTGTGTAGAAAACCGAAGTTTTTGCACTTTCTCACAAAACCATCTGTTTTTCGAAAAACCAATTTTTTGTCCGCTCAAACGCAGTTCTTTCCAAATTTTCCGTTTTCCGAAAAGCAGCAATTTGTTATCCAAAAAAACACTCTCCCACCAAGGTCACCCATTCCATGAAACACATAACCTACTGTCCGCCCAAATCAGAGCCTGTCTTTCTATTAACACCACAAATCCTTGCGCAGTAAAGCACGCGTTTCGCACCGGTTCAAAGCATGAAAACTATTTTAGACACGAACCGATTAAATTTCTATAAAAAGCACGCTTGTGTAGAGCTTTGAACCGTACCCCGGGAGTCGGGAGGGTCGCAACCCTCACGGCTGCTTTTTGGTTCTTTTTGCAGACTTGAATTTTCAAGTCAAGTGCAAGAGCAAATTGTAAAAAGATTCAAAAGGAG